>JAUIIX010000102.1 GCA_030431515.1 bacterium | reverse complement strand
TTTAAAGATATTATAAAGTCAGGTAGAACTCACTTAATGGATGCTACACCAGTAACTTTAGGTCAAGAATTTTCATCTTATGTTCAACAACTTGATAATGCTATCCAACGTATTAATATGACATTACCGGGCTTATATGAATTAGCTCTTGGTGGAACTGCTGTTGGAACGGGCTTAAATACTCATCCAGATTTTGCTGTAAAAGCGGCAAATAAAATAGCTGAAATAACAAAATTACCATTTGTATCAGCACCAAATAAATTTGAAGCACTTGCAGCTCACGATGCTATTGTTTTTGCTCATGGTGCATTAAAAACACTTGCTGCATCACTTATGAAAATAGCAAACGACGTTAGATGGATGGCATCAGGACCAAGATGTGGATTAGGCGAATTATCGATTCCAGAAAATGAACCAGGTTCATCAATTATGCCAGGTAAAGTTAACCCAACACAACCTGAAGCTATGACAATGGTTTGTGCTCAAGTAATGGGTAATGATGCTACAATTAATTTTGCTGGTAGTCAAGGTAACTTTGAATTAAATGTTTTTAAACCTGTAATGATTTATAACTTCTTACAATCAGTTAGATTACTTGCAGATTCTATTAAAATGTTTAATGAACATTGTGCTATTGGAATCCAACCAATAAAAGAAAAACTTGATTTCTACATGAGCAATTCACTTATGTTAGTAACTGCACTAAATCCACATATTGGATATGATAATGCAGCTAAAATCGCTAAACATGCCCATAAAACAGGTGGAACTTTAAAATCTGCAGCAGTAGAATTAAATTTACTTTCTGCTGAAGAATTTGATAAATTAGTAAACCCTGCTGATATGCTTGGACCAAATGTTAAGTAAATAAATCAGATTACAATCAAATTTTAAAAAACACTCTCATAAACGAGAGTGTTTTTTTTATTAACAGATTCTCTTGCATATCTATAAATTGTATATATTTGCATATAATAATTGTAAAAAAAAATATTTTTACTTTGGGAGTAATTATATGAAAAGTCTTTTCATTATTGTGTTTATACTAATAAATGCACAAATACTCTATGCTCAAAAGCAAGGACAGACAAGAATTGATTCACTATTAAATGAATTAACAAAAAATAGTAATGACACTAATGCTGTTAATATCCTTAGTGAAATATCAACAATATATTATTCTATTAATCCAAAATTTGGAATCAAATATGCAAAAGATGGTCTTAAGATAGCTAGTAAATTAAAATGGAATTTAGGTCAAGCTAAATGTTTGAATAATTTAGCTGTAAACCGTTCTATTAATTCTGATTATTCAGATGCTGTATTTAATTTTAAAAAAGCTTTAGATATCTATAAAAAATTAAAGGACAAAGAGGGGATTGCTAGTATTCTTGGAAATATAGGTAATATTAATTTAGTTCAATCTAACTATTCTGAAGCATTAGACTATTATACTCAAGCACTTAAAATCAGAGAAACATTAGACAATAAACCTGGATTGGCGTTTATATTAGGGAATATTGGAAGTGTTTATCATAATTTATCAAAATATAATAAAGCATTAGAATTTTATAATAAAGCTTTAAATTTAAATAAAAAATTAGGAAATTTACAAGGTATTGCTTCAAATTTAGACAACTTAGGAAAAATTTATACCCAACAATTAGACTTTGCAAAAGCATTAGATTGTTTTCATAAAGTATTAAAACTTTATGAAGAGTTAGGAAGAGAATCTGGAATAGCTTCAATCAACAGCTACTTAGGAAATATATATTCCAAACAAAAAGAATATGACAAAGCTTTAGAGTATTATCATAAGTCCTTATTAAAAAGTGAAGAATTAGATCATAAATTTGGAATAGCCGAAACATCTAAAAGTTTAGGTGAATTGTATCTAAATTTATCAAAAGACACTTCAAATATTAAAAAAATATCAGAAAAATTACTAAATTCTATTAGAAAAGAATATCTTTTAAAATCAATAGAACATACAAAGCGGTCAAGTGAAGTATTTAGAGAAATAAATTCTAAACATTCATTATTTCTTGCTTTAGAATCTTTATCGGATTCATATTTTGAAGTAGGAGATTTCAAAAATGCACTAGATTATTATAAAAAATCTAAAGAAATAGAAGATTCTATTTTTTCAACCAAAAATCAAACTAAAATCGCAAATCTTGAAGCAAAACGAGAAAATGAATTAAAAGAAAAAGAAATTGTAATTCTTAAAAAAGAGAAAGAAAATCAAAAACTTCAACGATATGCAATGTTTGGTGGTATAGCAGGATTAGGTATTATTATTGGGTTAATATTAATTCAACGAAGAAAATCCGAAAAGTTACTTTTAAATGTTTTACCAGCAAAAATAGCAAAACGATTAAAAGCAAAAGAACATCCAATAGCCGATCATTTTGATAATGCAAGTATAATCTTTATTGATTTAGTTGGATTTACTAAAATGTCTTCAAGTGCAAATCCAAATGAAATTGTTGCTTTATTGAATGATATATTCACAATATTTGATAAACTTGCAGATAAACATGGGCTTGAGAAAATAAAAACTATCGGTGATGCCTATATGGCAGTTGCGGGTATTCCAGAAATACAAGCCGACCACACAAAAAGAACTGCTCAAATGGCTCTTGATATTAAATCCGAAATGAAAGATTTTAAAACAAGCGGCGGAACTGAGATTAAATTCAGAATTGGGATTGATTGCGGAGCAGTAGTAGCTGGTGTAATCGGCGAGAAGAAATTCATATATGACTTATGGTCTGACGCAGTAAACACAGCATCAAGAATGGAAAGCACCGGAGAATCAGGACAAATTCAAATCACAGAAAACTTTAAAGAAGAATTAGAAAAATATGAAGGAAATTGGAATTTCACACTTCGAGGCGAATTTGAAATCAAAGGCAAAGGCCTTATGAAAACATATTATTTAGGAAATAAAAATTAAATTAAAAGGTTAAAAAAATGAAAACATTACTAATAATTATGATACTTGTATTATCAATAAACACAGCAAAAGCCCAATTAAGCGGACAAGCTAAAATTGATTCTTTACTTAAAGAACTACCAAATATGGAAGAAGACACAAATGGGGTGAATTTGTTGCTACGTCTTGCCTATTCCAAATCTATTGTAAAAGTTGAAGATGGCCTTGATTATTGTAAAAAAGGATTAGAATTATCTACTAAAATTAATTGGCAACTTGGAATATTGAAAAGTTACACATATTTAAGTGGATATTTTTCTATGAAATCAGATTTAGTAAATGGAATGAAATTTAGTTTGAAAGCATTAAAAATTGCAGAAGAAATTAATGATAGTAATAGAATATCAGATAATTTGGTTGTTTTATCAATGTTGAATGTTAGATTAAATAAAATTGAAGAATCTAAAAAGTATTTAGATAGAGCTGTTTTAATAAATACAAAGCGAAATAATAATCAAAATTTAATAGATATTTATGATAATTATTCAGTGATATATCAAAGAGAAAAAAAATTAGATATGGCGATAAAGTATGCTTTAAAAAGTTTAGAACTAATACAAAAAAAAGACAGTAAATTTAAAAACAACGAATTACTACTCTCTTCTGCTTTTTCGAACTTAGGATTTCTATATTTGACAAATAGAGATTTTATTAATGCTAAAACTTTTCTTAAAAAAGCTGATATTATTTTTAAAGAAATAAATTTTGAATCTGGTATAGCTCTAAGTAATTCTAACTTTTGTGAATTATATTTAACACAAGCAAAAACACTAAATAGCCTTGAATCAAGCTCAGCCAAAATATTAAAGATTAATAGTATTCTTGATAAATCTATTATTTATGGATTAGAAGCGTTAAAACAACATAGTAATCTAAACGAACCATATTATATAGCTTATGCAAGTAATATGCTACATGAAGCTTATGTCCTAAAAAAGGATTATGAAAGTGCATTACTCCATCTTAAAAAATATAATGAAATAAATGATTCTACTTTTTCATCAAGTAATTTAACTAAAATAGCAAATCTTGAAGCAAAACGTGAAAATGAATTAAAAGAAAAAGAAATTGTAATTCTTAAAAAAGAGAAAGAAAATCAGAAACTACAACGATATGCAATGTTTGGTGGTATAGCAGGATTAGGTATTATTATTGGGCTAATATTAATTCAACGCAGAAAATCTGAGAATTTATTATTAAATGTTTTACCAGCAAAAATAGCAAAAAGATTAAAAGCTAAAGAGCATCCAATTGCAGATCATTTTGATAATGCTTCAATAATATTTATTGACATTGTTGGATTCACAAGTCTGTCGTCAGATGCTGACCCTAAAAGAGTAGTATCTGTTTTAAATGACATTTTTACCATCTTCGATAAACTTGCAGATAAACATGGTCTTGAGAAAATAAAGACTATAGGTGATGCCTATATGGCTGTAGCAGGTATTCCAAAAATACAAGCCGACCACGCAAAAAGAGCAGCTGAAATGGCATTAAATATCAAAGCCGAAATGAAAGATTTTAGAACAAGTGATGGAACAGAAATTAATTTCCGAATTGGAATAGATTGCGGAGCAGTAGTAGCTGGTGTAATCGGTGAGAATAAATTCATTTATGATTTATGGTCTGATGCTGTAAACACAGCCAGTCGAATGGAAAGCACAGGAGAATCTGGTCAAATTCAAATCACAGAGAACTTCAAATCCGAACTTGAAAATTTCGACGGCGATTGGAACTTCACTCTACGAGGTGAATTTGAAATCAAAGGCAAAGGCCTAATGAAAACTTATTTTTTAGAGAATTAAATAATTAAGGGTAAATAAATGAAATTAATAATAATTACAATATTACTTATATTTTCAATAAATACTGCAAAATCACAACTTCAAGGACAAGCAAAATTAGATTCTTTACTTAAAGAATTACCTAAAATGAAAGAAGACACTAATGGAGTGAATTTGCTTTATAATCTATCTGAAATTTATTTAAAACTTGACTTAGAAAAATGTTTTGTTTATGGAATGAAAGGTCTAAAATTATCTAGAAATATAAACTGGTCTTTTGGTGAAGCAAAATTTTATAATATGATTGGTCTTTATTTTAGATATCAATCTAACTACTCTGAAGCTCTTATTTATTATTTTAAAGCTTTGAAAATTAATGAAAAAAATAATTTTAAAAATAATATTTCTAACAACTATTCTAATATTGGATCTATTTATAGTTTACAGTCTAATCATCATAAGGCTTTAGAATATTATCATAAATCACTTAAAATTAATGAAGAATTAAAAAATAAATATGGTATAGGATCATCTCTTGGAAACATTGCAAATGTTTACCTACACCAGTCAAAATTAAATAAATCTATTGAATATTATGAAAAAGCTCTTATAATATTTGAAGAATTAAAGCTAAATGAAGATATTGCAGCTATTCTTTTAAATATTGGAAATCTTTATTATGAAAAATCTGATTATTATAAATCTGAAGAATTCTTTTTGAAAGCAATTAAAATATACGATAATCTGAAACAGAAATATGGAACTGCTATCTGTTATGGTAATTTAGGTGAGTTATATCTAACATTGTCAAAGGACTCTATAATTTTTAATAGTGATAAAAAATTAGAATTAATACTAAGTAAAGAAACAAATCTAAACAAAGCAATAGATAATATAAATAAATCAATTAAACTGTTTAGAGATTTAGGATCAAACCATGAATTATTTTATTTTTTAAACAACCTATCTCAAGCGTATGAATTAAAAGGAAATTATAAAAAAGCTTATGATGTTTATAAAGAGTATAAAACACTAAAAGATTCTGTTTTCTCATCAGAAAATCAAACTAAAATCGCAAACCTTGAAGCAAAACGAGAAAATGAACTAAAAGAAAAAGAAATTGTAATTCTCAAAAAAGAGAAAGAAAATCAGAAACTTCAACGCTATGCAATGTTTGGCGGAATTGCTGGACTTGGAATTATTATTGGCTTAATATTAATTCAACGAAGAAAATCTGAAAAATTACTTCTAAATGTCCTACCTGTTAAAATAGCTAAGCGATTGAAAGCAAAAGAACATCCAATTGCAGATCATTTTGATAATGCTTCAATAATATTTATTGATATTGTTGGTTTCACAAGTCTGTCGTCAGATGCTGACCCAAAAAGAGTTGTGTCTGTTTTAAATGATATATTCACAATATTTGATAAACTTGCAGATAAGCATGGACTTGAGAAAATTAAAACTATTGGTGATGCGTATATGG
>JAUIIX010000030.1 GCA_030431515.1 bacterium | reverse complement strand
AACTAATTTAGGTACTACATGGGCTGATAGTGTACCTAAAGACTCTTATTCTAAAAAGTTGTTCAAATTTAACAATAAATTCTTTACAATTGAAGATTTTATTAATGAGTCAAATAATAATAAAAAGTTAAAAGGATTCTTGCTAAGTAACGAAGGTTTAGAATTAGCTACTCTTAAAATGATTGAAGATGAAATTTATGAATTAGCAACTAAAAACTTAGAGGTTAAATACCCTGAATTTAATATTCTATCAGAAGAATTTAAAAATGGTTCAATTCTATTTAAAGCAGAAGAACAAGAAGTTTGGCAAAAGAATAAATTAGATTCAAATATTGCTAAAACTTATTATGAGCAAAATAAAGAAGATTATGTTACAAACTGGCAATATGATCTTTATGAAATATTCCAATTTGCTGAAAATAACATAAAAACATCGCTTAAGAAAATTAACGATGGAGAGGATTTTGCAATGTTAGCAGCTTTAGAAACTCAAAGAGAAGGATTCAGAGAGAAAAATGGATATAGAGGAGTCTTAGATGCAGGTAAAGATCCACTTGCTAAAAAAATTGATCCAGAGAAAATAAAAATCAATCAAGTATATGGTCCAATTGAACTTGATAGAGGATATTCAATTGTTAAATGTATAGAAAAATTCCCTCCAAGAATTATGACATTTGAAGAAGCATTTCCAATGATTTCACCAAAAGCATTAGAAATAAGTCAAAATAACTTGAAAAAAGAATGGTTGGACAGGGTTAAATCTAAGCATAAAGTAAAAATTCACAATAATATTATTAATAAAATCTATAAGTAAATATGTTTAAAATTCTTATATCGTTATTATTTTCTAGTTTCATTCTGTTTTCTCAAGAAATTCAACTTGAAGATGGAAAGACAATTGATAAAATTGTTGCTATCGTTGGCAATGAAGTTGTAATGTCTTCAGAAATTGATGCTCAAATGGCAAGAATGTTACAAGCAGATAACAATATAGATTTTTACAACGAAGATCAAAGAAGTGAAGTATTAAATGCTTTAATCGATGAAAAACTATTAATTCAAAAAGCAGAAAAAGATTCAATTGCAGTTTCTGACCAAGAAATTGACCAAAGATGGGGGCAATTACTTGATAACTGGAAATTACAATATGGTTCATTAGCAAGAATAGAACAGATATTTGGCAAATCTCTAAGCCGTGTTAAATACGAGTTTAGAGACCAAATTAAAAATCAAATAATGACTCAAAAACTTAATTATACTAAGTTTGGTGATATTAATATTTCCTCTAAAGAAATAAATGAGTTTTATGAAAAATATAAAGACTCATTAAAATATATTCCTGATCAATATGAAGTAAGTCATATTATTAAGAATGTAAAAGTTGACAATACTGCTAAAGAAAATGCTTATAAAATTGCTAAAAGTATTAGAGATTCTATATTAAAAGGTGCTGATTTCGAGAAATTAGCACTTAATAATTCTGATGACCAAACTACTAAATCAGATGGTGGAGAACTTGGTTGGGTAAAAAAAGGTTTACTATTTCCAGAATTTGAGAAAGCTGCATTTGCTTTAACAACGGGGGAGACTTCTATTCCTGTTGAAACTCCATTTGGTTATCATGTTATTCAAACTCTTGAAAAGAAAGTTGACCAAGTTAAAACAAGACATATTTTAATAAAATTCAAATCTGAGAATGATAATTCTAAAGATGTATTAGAATTATTAACTAAAATCAAAAATGATGTGGAAAGCAAAAAAACTACATTTGAAGAACAAGCTAAATTGCACTCTGATGATGAAAATACAAAAGGTTTTGGTGGGCTTATAGGAAAAGTTACTCTTCAAGAGCTTCCAACTCAAGTTCAAAATGTTATTAAAGATATGAAAGAAGGAGACATTTCTAATCCAATCTCATACGGTAATGACCCTAATAAACCTTCTTTCCAATTAGTTTATTTTAAAAAATTATATCCTCAACATAAAATGAACATTGATGAAGATTATGGAAGTATCGAAATTATTGCAAAAAACTATAAACAAAGAGAACTTGTCAAAGAGTGGTTGCAAGAATTAAGAAAAGAACTTCATTGGGAGTTAGTAGAATAATATTAATGACTTAAAATTTCAGTTATGATTGGTTTCAATCCTGAAAAGAAAAACTCAACTGCAATAACCATTACTATTAAACCCATTAATCGCATCATAATTTTAATACCTGTTTCGCCTAAGAATTTTGATATACCAGCACCTGCCCATAATACAAAATATGTTGTTAAAAGAATAATAGCTATTATTCCTATGAGTACTGCTTTTTGACTTATATCTTCAGCATCTTCCATTAAAACTATTGAATTAGTAATTGCTCCAGGACCAGCAAGCATAGGTATAGCCAAAGGAGTTATTGATATATCTGTTACATATTCTTTAATCTCATCATCAGACACTTTCATTTGGGCTAACTTTGCATTTAACATCTCCATACCCATCATAAAAAATATTACTCCACCAACAATTCTAAAGCTATTTACAGAAATTCCGAAAAAATTAAATAGAAATTGACCTGTAAATGCAAAAGCTAATAAAGTTCCAAACGCAATAATAATTGCTTTTCTAGCAGTTTTCGCTTTTTCTTTTGAACTCAATCCTGTAGTCATCGTAAGAAAGACAGGCATTATCCCAAGTGGATTAATCAAAGTAAAATATGAAGTTAGACATAATAAAGCAAAACTTATAGTTTCTTGCATTTTATTGTTCTCTTTTTGTTAAAATAATTTTACAAAATTAAATAAAACTTATCAATCTAATTCAAAAGATATAACTTATTCTCTAAATTCTAATTTATATGTATATTTATTTGTTTCCAAACATTGATACTGAACAATTATTCTACGATTTAATAATTCATTAGGTTTTAAACGTTTACCATTCATATCATAATATTCAATTTCTATTAAATTATTACATTTAACTTCATCAAAATACTCAACATCAGTATAAGTATTCTCTACTTTATGCAAATTCTTATTACTATCAAAAAAGAATAAATATTTTTCATTATTGAAAACAAATTTGAGACTATTAATATTAACATCATTATTAAATAAAAATTGTTTCTTATCTATTGTTAATTCAAATTCTTTAATAAAACTACCACTAACAATATTATAAACTAAAACTTTATTAACTCCTTCATCATTTGTTAAAGGAAAATATACATTATCTTTATAAGTATTCAAAACATAATTACCCAATTCAAAATGTAATTCAGTTTTAAATTCATCACCTTTAAAATTTAACAAATCATATACATAAAAACTATTTTCACCAGATGTATATACAAGCTTATTATTTTCAATAGAATACTTATTATATTCATCATCAATAAAAAAGTCTTTATCTGAACTTTCCACTACAAATTTATCTATTAAATCAAATATTATAAAGTTAAAGTCTTGATTATTAGAAGAAACTCCTAAAAATATATAATCATCATTAATACAATGAATTTTATTAATATAATTATTATAAGTCTTAAGCGAATCAATTATTATTTTCTCATTAATATCATAAACCCAAACAAGATGATTCCCATCAGAAATGTAATATTTATCATTAAATTTATCATAAAACTTAATACTTATATTATCACTTTTGGTTAAATCTAATATTGTTTGACTTTGTTTAGTAATTGTAGAATATGATTTTAGAATACCATTTGTGCAATATATGATTGTATCATTAACTAATTTAGGATTACTTACTCTATAATTAATAATAATTAAACTATCTTTGTCTAAATCATAATTTAACAATACATTATAATCATCTAAGCTATCTATATTATTAATAGAATTATTGCTTGTATAAATTATATTTTTTTCATTTAAGTAAACATCTTTAATAATATTATGATTATAGACAAATGTTTCTTTCTCTAAACTTTGTTTATTTATTAAAGAATAGCCATTCTTTTCAATCTTAATAAATTCATTTTCTGTAAAATCACTTACAAAAAAGTCTAAACTATTGAATATTTTTGTATTTAAATCGATAATAGTAGTAGAATTATTGTCAAACGAATATATCAAAGAATCATTAAAGTGAGAAAACTGTTTAAACATTAAATTTCTAACATCAACTTCTAAATTTATAGTATCCTTTTTCATAGTCTTTAAATCTGTTTTATAAAAACATGATTCATAAGTACTAAAATATATTAAATTATTATTTTCTTTACTGATTAAATTATATTGATAACTTGTTGATTTATAACTATCAATTTCTTTTTCGCTTTGATTAATTATATCAAGCTCAATTAATTTCTTATTATTCATATAGTATAAAAAATCTCCATCTAAATGAAAATTCTTAGTATAAGTATCAATATAATTTACTACCAAAAAATTACTTTTATTATATAATTTTATCAAGTCTTTATCAGTAATTGCAAAATAATTATTATTAGATTGCATACTCTTTAAATTTAAAAAGTATTCCCATTCAAAATTAAAAAAGTTAACTGGAACTGGTTTAATTTTACTTTCATAATTTTCTAAATTATAATTTTTTATGAAAAATTTAGAATAAATATCCCTTTGATAATACAACAAATCTAATCCATTTTTAGTATAATTACTAAAATATAATAAATAATTATTTGAATTATCAAAATTAGAATCAATAATAAAGCTACTTTGGTAAGATTTTCTTAAATCATCTAAAATTAGTAGTTTATCTAAATCTGGAGTAATTCCGTCACATCCAAAACCTATTATTGTTTTATTAAATTCTGGAAAATGCTTTATGTAATTAACAGAAGTAGTTGAATTACAATTAATTCCACTTCCTCTTACTATCACTTCTGATTGTAGTAAATTACTGCAAATCATAAATAAAATAACATAAAATGTAGTCATATCTTATCTATATTTATTTTTTAAAATCTTAAAATAAGAATATTATTTTAAATTAACAAATATATACTTATAAGTTAAAAATATTTTACAAATCTTAATTTTAAATTAATAGATATAATCCTTAAATTTGAATTATTAAAAATAACAAAAAGGAAGCAATGCTAAATATAAACCCTCAAGAAGTAGGTAATCAAGAAAGTTTTAAATATCTGGTTGGTGCAGTTTCTCCAAGACCTATCGCTTTTGTTTCAACTATTTCTAAAGATGGAATTAATAATTTATCACCATTTTCATTTTTTAATATATTTGGTTCAAATCCTCCAGTTTTAGTTTTCTCACCTTCCAGAAGAGGTAGAGACAATACACTAAAAGATACTTATCATAATTTAAAAGAAACTAATGAATGTGTAGTTCATATAGTAAGTTATGACATGATTGAAAAAATGAATTATGCTTCTTCTGAATTTGATTCTGATGTAGATGAATTTGAAAAATCAGGTTTTACACCAATAGATTCTAAATTAGTAAAAGCTAAAAGAGTAAAAGAATCACCCGTTCATTTAGAATGTAAAGTGTTAGAAATTCTTGAAATAGGGGGTAAAGCAGGTTCAGGAAATTTAGTTGTTTGCGAAATTATTAATATTCACGTTAACGAAAATGTATTAGACGAAAAAGGACATATTGATCCATTCAAATTAGATACTATCGGTAGAAATGGCGGAAATTGGTACACAAGAGCAAACGGAAATGCCTTATTTGAACTTGCAAAACCAACAGGAATAGGAATTGGATATGATAAATTACCAGAGTATATAAAAGAATCTGATTACTTAACGGCAAATGATATTGGAAAATTAATTTCACATATTGAGATACCAAGTATTGATAATGCAAATAAATACATTAATCAGTTAACAAAGAAAGAATTTAATAAAGTTAACTTTGAATTTTATGAAAGACAAAATGATTGTGAGTCAATGTTAGAATTATTATTAAATGAAAAAGTTAACATTAACTATTTTAATAGAGTAGTTAAAGTAGCACTTTCACAAAGACAAGTTGAAATTGCTTGGAATGTTTTAGTATATTTGGAAGGAAAATGAGTAGAATATTAATTAAAAACGCAAAAATTGTAAATGAAAATAGCATTGAAGAATATGATTTATTAATAGAAAATGAGTTTATCGCAAAAATTGGTAAAGATTTATCTTCTAATAGTGCTAAAGTAATCGATGCAAAAGGTAATTACGTAATCCCTGGTATCATCGACGACCAAGTACATTTTCGTGAGCCAGGATTAACTCATAAAGCTAATATCTATACTGAATCAAAAGCTGCAGTTGCTGGTGGTGTGACATCATTTATGGAAATGCCAAACACAAAACCCGCTGCACTTACTTTAGACTTACTCGAAGATAAATATAGTATTGCAAGTAGAGATTCCCTTGCTAACTACTCTTTTTTTATGGGAACAAGCAACGACAATGCTGATATTGTTCTTAAAATCAACACAACAGAAGTGTGTGGAATTAAAATATTTATGGGCAGTTCAACTGGAAATATGTTAGTCGATAATCCTCAAACACTTGAAAAAATATTCTGCAATTCAGATGTGCCAGTTGCAATTCACTCTGAAGATGAAGACACTATTACAGCAAATATGATTAAGTATGTGGAAAAATATGGAGATAATATTCCATTTTACGAACATCCTAACATTAGATCTCGTGAAGCTTGTGAAAAATGTACAGTTAGAGCAATAGATATAGCAAAATCTTGCAATGGTAGGTTGCACATTCTACATATTTCAACAGCGGATGAACTTAAATATTTCACAAATCAAATACCATTAGCAAATAAAAGAATAACATCAGAAGTTTGTGTTCATCACCTTTATTTTGAGCAATCAGATTACGAAGAATATGGCTCTTTAATAAAGTGTAACCCTGCTATTAAGTTAAAATCTGATAAAGATGCTTTATTCGAGGCAATGTTAGATGATAGATTAGATATTATCGCAACTGACCACGCACCACATACTTGGCAAGAGAAACAAAACCCATATAATTCAGCACCTTCTGGAGTTCCTTTGGTACAACATTCTATTAATATAATGCTCGATTTTTATCATCAAGGTAAAATATCATTAGAAAAAATAGTAGATAAAATGTGTCACAAACCAGCTGAACTATTCCAAATTGAAAATAGGGGATATATACGTGAAGGATATTTTGCAGATTTAGCAATTTTAGACCTCAATAAAGTTTGGGAAGTAAACAAATTTAACATTTATTATAAATGTGCTTGGTCGCCACTTGAAGGTAAACAACTAAAAGGTTATATTACTGATACAATTGTATCTGGTCATCACGCTTATTCTAATGGTAAATTTGACGAAAGCAAAAAAGGACAAAGATTATTATTTAGTAGAGATAATTAAACAATATTTTTTTTATTTTATTGTCTATTACAAACTTGAAATACACATTTAAAGAGGATTAGAATGACTATTAAACGAATAATATTACTGCTTGTAATATCACTACTTATATTTTCCTGCGATGAAGATAATGAGGTAAAAACATATTCGGATATAAATGTAATAATACCAAGTTCAAATATTAATAAACTAATTATTGAACTTCAATTTGATACATTAACAATTATACCAAATCAAAAATTAGTAGCTTTTCCAACACCTTTTAATTCTGAAACTTTCATTTCATTTGAAGTCCAAGAAGCTTCAAAAGTAAAGTTAGAATTAACAGAAAAATCAACAAAAAATAAAGTTAAATTAATTGATGCAACTTTATCTGCTGGAAATCATGAATTTCACTTTAATAAATCTGATATTGCTAATTTTAAAGAAGGTTTTATTGATATTAACTTGTATTTTGATAATAAGTTAACAGAATCTATTGAATGTTTGTACTTAAATAATAGACAATTATTATTTAAAAAAGAATTTTATATTCAGGTTGATGAATATGATGTTAAAGGAATCGAATTACAAAAAGTTAATACCGATTTTAAATATTTAATAAATAAAAAAGTTCAAAATATTGTTCCAGATGGCAGATATTTAAAAGCTTATGATGTTAAAAGTAATATTATTATTACTTTAACTGATTCAACTGATAATAAAATCTTTCAAAAGTCTCTAACATTTAAACAACTTACTCAAAATAACGAATTAATATTCACAGATAATGACAAAATTGAAAACTAACTTAAAGTATTCTATAGAATTTGCCGATAAAAATGATATAGATGAAGTTATGATATTAACTGAAAAGATTAATCAAGACTTATTATCCATAGGAATGACTCAATGGAATAACGGTTATCCTAATGAAGAAGTTTATTTAAAAGATATTTCATTGAACTCAATGTATAAAATGTTAAATGAACAAGGTCAAATCATTGCTATTGGTTCAATTAATAAAAATCAACATCCAAATTTTGCAGAAGCAAACTGGAAAGATAAATCTGATACATTTAGATTGATATATCGATTAGGCGTTGATCCTGAATATCAAAATAAGGGTCTTGCAGGTGTTATGATGGATTACTTAGAAGATGTTGCAATTAAAGAAAAAGCAACATCAATTAGATTAGGAGCCTTGAGTACTTATGAAAAAGTAGTTAACTTCTACTTAAAACGTAATTATTCAATTCAGGACAAAAAAGGATTTCCAGTTAGCAAATCAGTATATTATTTAATGGAAAAAATACTCTAAGGAACAAGTATGTCAAACAATGATAGAAACGAACTTGCAGAACAAGAAAAAATGATGAAGCAGATGGTTCAGAAAGAAATGTTAATTAAAATTGAAACTAAAATTAAAACTGGTGATAAAAAGATTCTAAACCATATTAAAAACTTAATATTAGAAGACGAAGAAAATATCAGGAACAAATACAAACAATAATATATCATACATTATAATATATATTATGTAAAGTAAATAATATTATTATCCCCACCTATTGATTATTAACTACCATTATAATAATTTTGCATATACTATTTCAAAACTTTATGAAAAAAACATTATGAAAAAAGAAAATCTATTTAAAATATCATTAATCGCATTAGCGATACTTCTTGCTGGGGCTTCACGTTTTGTATCAGATATACCTAACTTTTCACCAATGCTATCTATTGCATTATTCTCTGGATATATGTTTCGCAATAAAGTTATTGCATTTCTGATTCCATTATCAGCACAATTTATTTCTGATATGTATTTTGGATTTCACCCTGACATGCTTGCTGTATATTTTTCATTTTCAATTATTATAGCTATTGGATATTTTAATCAAGAAAAATATAGTTTAACTAAATCTATGATTAATTCTATTATTGGAACAGTCATATTTTTCTTACTTACTAATTTCTCAGTTTGGCTTACTTCAGGTTTTTATACTAATAATTTTGCTGGTTTATTGAATTCTTATACCTTAGCAATTCCGTTTTATAAGAATACTTTACTAAGTGCTATCATTTATTCTACTATTTTATTTGCTTCTTACGACTTATTATCAAATAAAATATTTAACGAAAAATTTAAAGCTATAGAGATTAAATAAAATCTTTAATAACCTTATTCTAATATAGTTGCATTTATAATAATTCAGTATTATTTTAAATTGCAACTATTTTTTTTACTTAATTAAATTAAACAAATCCATAAAGTTATCAATAAATTAAAATAATATTTGCTTTGTATCAATATTTATCATATTTTTGTAATGTAGTTCTTACAAATATGATTTTGGCCTAACGAAAGGGAAGGTACCTATTATTATTTTTTTTATTTTTTTTTTAGGAATTTGTTATGAATATCTATGTAGGGAACCTTTCCTATGCACTTGGTGAAGACGATATTGAAAAAGTCTTCTCAAGCTATGGAGCTGTAAGCTCAGTTAAATTGATCACAGACAGAGCTACTGGTAGAAAAAAAGGCTTCGGATTTGTTGAAATGGAAGATGAAGATGGAAACAAAGCAATTGAAGCACTTAACGGTAGTGAGTTAGAAGGTAGAAAAATGGTTGTCAACGAAGCTCGTGAGAGATCTGATGATGACAGACCAAGAAATTCAGATAGAAATAATTTCAATCGTTATTGATTAGATAATTAATTTATATCTATAGAATTATAAAGAACTCTTTCTTCCCTTTTCTTTAGGCATTTATATTCTATAGTTATTTATAATTTAAATCTTTCTGTTATTACAAAGCCGTCTATTCATTTAGACGGCTTTTTTTTATGTACTCTCCCCTTTTATCAACAATTTATTGATTAAATTACATAATTTCAATTATTTTATTTAATTTTGTCTTTTAGTATTAATTAAGACCTAATATATGTTTCAATTATCGCCCGAAATTAAATCTCAATGGGCTATTTCTGGTGTTAGTAGATTAATCTTCTTTACCATAGTAGCTGTTGCTTTAGAATATTTTATTATTTCTGACCACATTCATAAGTGGTTTTTCGCTGATTACGTTTTTTCAGCTTTAGTATTTACATTTTTTTTACTATTATTATTCATTATCCCTCCATTAAAATATAAATATTGGAAATTTGATGTTAGAGAAAATGAAATATATATTGAAAGAGGTGTTTTCACTCGAATTCATACAACTGCACCATATAGTAGAGTACAACATATTGATGTAATACAATCAATTTTAGATAGATGGCTTGGATTAGGCAAACTTGTAATCTATACAGCAGGTACAAAAGGTGCTGATATTCTTATTCCTGGGCTACCTATTCAATATGCAGAAGATTTAAGAGATCAATTGAAAAATTATACAAGTGAAGATGCAGTATGAGTGATATTAATTATAATATTCATACTGATGGACTTAGATTATCTCCATTAAGTATTATTTATCAATCTATACGACAACTACCAGGTTTAATATTAACATTTTATTTTGCAATTTCTAGAGGTAGTGGCGAAAATTGGATATATATTATTCTTGCTCTTATTTATGGATTATTCATCTTCCCTATCACTTTATTAAACTTTTATTATTTCAAATACTTATTTACAAAAGATGAGTTAATAATTCACTCTGGAATATTAAGTAAAAAACAAAGAAACATACCATTAAAAAGAATTCAAAATGTTAACATAACTCAAAATTTTATTCAAAGATTATTTAATATTTCTAAAATTCAAATGGAAACTGCAGGTGATGCAAATGCTGAGGGAGTTTTAGATTCTATTAAAACATCTAAAGCTAATGAAATAAAAAACTTAATCAAATCATATCAATCAAATGTTCCTTCAAATGTACTAAATAATTTATCAGTTGATTCTTCAACACTAAATATAGATAATAACGAAATATTAATTGATAGCGATAATACTCAAGAAAAACAAGAATATGTAAATGAAGAAGACAATGAAAAAGAACTAATTTCAATGTCAGTAAAAGAATTAATTATTTATGGAATTTTAAGATTCAGACCAGTGTTATTTGTTTTAGTTGCTTGGATATATTCTATTGGTCAGCAGTTTATGCCTGAAGATATTCAACAATATTTAGAAGATGCTATATACAACATAGAAGAGTATTCCAATTCAATGAATTGGTTTCTAATATCTCTATATTTCATCGCTTTATTCTTAGTTGCATTCATTCTTTCTTGGATTTTGGATATAATATTAACAATAAATCAGTGGTGGTCATTTAAGTTAAAATTAGGAGAAAATAAACTATATACAAGTCATGGCTTTTTAAATAAAAGACATGGAACTATTCCATTAAAAAAACTCCAAATGATAGTATTATTTTCAAATGTTATAAGACAAAAATTTGGTTATTGGGGGTTAATGCTTGAAACAGCTGGGCTTAGTTCAGTTGAGAATAGAAGACCAGAAACTGCTGTTCCTTTTGCCAAATTTGACAAAGTAATTGAACTCGCTAAAGGAATAATTAACTTTGATTTTCCAATTACTTACGAGCAAGTATCACGTAAAACAATTAGACGAGCATTTATTAGATATTTTATTGTAGTATTAATTATAACTGCAATAGCATATTCATTTGGTTTAGACTATTATTGGTTCTCATTATTAATTCCAATAGTATATTTTGGTGCTGTTTTAAGATGGCAACATAGAGGGTGGCAGATTCAAGATGATAAAATAATTATCAAACAGGGCTTTTATTCTCGAAGAATAAAAATAATTCCAATAAATAAAATTCAAACTATAAATGTAAAGAGATCTTTCTTCCAGAGAAGACTACAACTCGCAACATTACACGTAGATACAGCAGCTTCTTCAGGAATAAATGATGCCTCAATTACAGATATAGATGAAAACGATGCACTAAAACTTATGGACATTATATCTAAAAGATTTCATAAATTAAATTAATATTTGTAATATTTATTAATTTTGCTTAATTTAGTCTTACAAAATTATTATCAGGGAAAAATGAATAATATAACTCAAAATGTTTTACAAATAATTTCTAAACATAAATCAACAGTTTTATCCATAATTTACAAAGATTTTAACAAAAATGTTTTAAGAGTACAAAAGGGTATTCTAAAAAATATGAATGCGAGTACAATTCAATTATCATCAGACTTTGCAGCCGATGGTGCTGTAAATATTAAGTTTTTTGAAGGTGATAAAAAAAGAATTTTCGCTATCTATAATAAAAACGGAAGCGAATTATTAACTTTAAAACAAGTAAAGGGTTTAAATGTTAAATTAAGAAACCCCGAAATTCAAAAACAAATTATTAAAAAAATAAAACCTCATTTAGGAAAAGTCGTATCAATAGTAATTAAGAAAATGGACAACATTGATGTAATCACTGGAGAATTTACCGATATGGGTATTATGGATATAACACTTAAACCTGCACCTTTCTTTAATTCAGTTGAACGATTAAATTATGGTTCAATATTGCATATATTTGAAGGTACTGGAATTGATGTAATTGATATAGAAGCAACGGAGGAAAACTAATGGCTTGGTTTAATAGATCTGGAAAAAATATAAAAGATAACGAAACTAAAGAAATGCCTGAAGGATTATGGACTAAAAGTCCTTCTGGTGAAATAATTTACAAATCTCAACTTGAAGAAAATATGTTTACTGATCCAAATAGTACACATCATTTTCGAATTGGTAGTAAAGAGTATATCAAAATATTATTTGATAAAAATACATTTAAAGAGACTAACGAAAAAGTGAGATCTGGTGATCCTCTAAAGTTTGTTGATACCAAATCTTATAAAGATAGATTAGAGAAAGCATATTCATCAACTGAATTTAATGATGCTCTAACAACTGGATATGGTAAAATAAATGGAAATAATGTATCTTTCGCTTGTATGAATTTTGGATTCATTGGTGGAAGTATGGGGTCGGTAGTTGGTGAAAAATTCGTTAGAGCCGTTAATTATGCAATAGATAATAAAATCCCTTTCATTTGTATATCTGCATCAGGAGGTGCGAGAATGCAAGAAGCAGCACTTTCACTTATGCAAATGGCAAAAACAAGTGTAGCATTATCAAGATTAGCAGATAACAACTTACCTTACATTTCAATTTTAAGCGATCCTACTACTGGAGGGGTTAGTGCATCTTATGCAATGCTTGGAGATATAATTCTTGCTGAACCAGGTGCCTTAATTGGATTTGCTGGTCCAAGAGTAATTGAAGATACAATTAAGAAAAAACTTCCTAAAGGGTTTCAAAGAGCAGAATTTCTTTTAGAACACGGATTTATCGATAAAATCGTCCATAGAAAAGAAATGAAGAACACACTTTCCTACTTTATTGAATGGTTCATGGCAAAATAATGAACATAATGTTAATATTATTATTATCTTTTTCCAATCTTTACTCTTATGAAGATAAAGATGAAGAAATAAATAAAAATGTTAACTCAGTTGTAAATTTAAGTATTGGTTTTTCAAACGCTAGTTCTGATGCAAAGTTCTTTGAAAAATACAACAAAATAATTGGTGGATTTAATAATGAAATTAAAACTAATCCTAATTTCAGTTTTTCAACTAAATATGAGTTCAAAAAAAAATATAGAATTGGATATTCCATTTCATATTTACAATTTAGTATGTATGATACCTTTGAACAAAATATAAATAATAGTGGTTTATCAACTCGATTAGTCAATGAAGATTTTAAAATGATAGACTTCCCAGTTCTTTTAATGTTTGAATATAATCCAAGACAACGCCAACAATTCAAAACTTATGGAGGAATTGCTTTAGGTACAACTGTAACTAAAATGTATTGGAATGAAGAAATAAATACTTATGATTGGGACAAAAGAAAAGGTGGACTTAGATACGACGAACTGATGTTCTTCCCTATTATTAGATTATATGCTGGAACTGAACTTGGATTCGACAAAGAAGAAAAACAATCAATGCTTGGAGGAATAACAATTGAACCAAGAATAAACTATGTTTTTCGAAAAATTGATTTTTTCTCAGTTATTAGCAATCAATTTGAAAATCATGTTAACTCTCTAAATGAATCATTTTGGTTTAATAACTTTATATTTGAAATAAACTTTGGTATTACAATAAATTTTTATCACAATAAAAAAGAGGTTCAGAATGGAAACGAACGTAACATTTAGACATTTCGAAGGTCAGCATCCTAATTTACAAGACTTAGCACTTGAATCGTTAACAAAATTAGAAAGATTTCATGATAATATAATATCTGGTGATGTTGTATTTTCAAATCAAGTACCGAAATCTGTTGAAATTAAAATTTATATTAAAGAAAAAACTTTAGTAATTAGTGAAGAAAACGATGATCTTAAAAAAGCACTTCATGATGCAACAGATAGAATGGCAAGACAAATAAAAAAACATAAAACAAAGATTAATCAATAAATAAAATGCCTAATCAGTTTTCAAATTTAGAAATAATGAAGAAAGAAGAAATTAGCGTTTCTTTACTTCTTAAATCACCAATCAAACCAGTTTCATTACTTGATGAAACTGGTTTTGATAATAAGTTAGTTAGCAAACATATACATAGGCCACAACTAGCATTAACTGGCTATGTAGAACTGTTTAACTTTAAATCGGTTCAATTATTTGGAAATACTGAAATATATTATTTAAAAAGTTTATCACGAGAAGCAAGAATAGCTGCATTTGAAAAAATTTCTAAATTTAGATTACCTTGTATTATTTTAACAAATAATCATATTTTTGATGATGATTTACTAAATATTTGTAAGAAATATAAAATTGCAGTTTTCAAAACTAAATTCGAATCTACCAAAGCATCAGCTATATTATCAGACTTCTTAGATGACCAATTTATAGAAAAATCTATGGTTCATGGCTCTTTTGTAGATGTGTATGGTGTTGGTTTATTATTTGTTGGTAGAAGTGGTATAGGTAAATCTGAAATTGCCCTCGACTTAATAGAACGAGGCCACAGACTTGTAGCCGACGACATAGTAATGATAAACAAAAAGGGCGAAACTACTCTCTTAGGGACTGGAACAAGTTTAGTTCAGCATTTTATGGAGATAAGAGGTCTAGGAATTATTGATGTAAGACAAATGTTTGGAATAAGATCAATTAGATTCCAAAAAAGATTAGAAATTGTTGTTGAATTAGAAGAATGGAAAGAAAATTCTGAATATACACGAACAGGATTAGAACAAGTACCTTCAGAAATCATGGGTGTTGAAATTAACACTGTTAAATTACCGATAATACCTGGTAAAAACGTAACAGTTATAGCTGAAGTCATCGCACTTAACTATTTGTTAAAAACTTATGGGTATGATGCCGCAGAAGTATTCTCTAATAAGTTAGCTGAAAAAATTAAAATGAAAAGTAAAGATTATGAAGAAAGAATGGTTGATTATTTTCAAGGTGATATAGAATAATTACTTATATATCAAATAAATTACCATAGCCAAGTATTATATTTTTATCAAATGATTTTTTTATCTTTTTCATTTCATTTAACTTGCTACCATACATCAACTCTAAATATTCTTTTTTTATCTTCCCTATTCCATGTTCAGCTGATACAGTTCCTTGCAATCCAACAGTATATTTTATTAATTTTTTATAAAATTCCTTTGCCTTCCTCAATTCATTTTCATTTTGATAAAAGACATTAGCATGTAAATGAGAATTTCCAATATGACCAAATACAATATAATCTAACTTTAAAGAATCTAATTCTTTATATAAAAAATCATAATAATCTTTAAAATATTTTGATTCTACAGCCGTATCAGTTCCTATTTTTTGAATATTCTTATTTGCCAAGTTTTCATACACTTCTTCTGGTAATTTATGCCTAAACTTTGCAAATTCAATATGTTCGTTATCAGTCAGTGCAGTCCAAGTATGATTAGCTAAAGAACAATTTTTCTCAATTAATTCAAACCACTTTTCTAAATAATTATCAATATTACTTTCAACTTCTTGCTCTATCCATATTGCTGAATGAATACTATCAGGTAATTGAGGATAATGATTTCTCAAGATTTTCAAAGAATTCTCATCAAAATACTCAATTAATCGGGCTGATATTTCACCATCTAATTCAAAGTTTTTAATTGACAAATCTCGAGTTTCTTCTAAGAAATCAAATAGTTCTGTTTTATCTCTAAAGAACACTATCAATCCTATTAGTTCATTTGCTATATCTAATAACCTTAATTTTGCATCATAAATAAAGCCAAGAGTACCTTCAGAACCAATAAACAAATCTATTAAATCCATTCCATTCTTTAGATAATAGCCAGCGGCATGTTTAATTTCAGGCATAAATACATCATCAAAATGAATATTGTAATCAGAGAATTTAATTCTATTATTCTTAACAATATACTCACCTCTTTTGATATGAAGGTCTTCCCCACTTGCTAATATTATTTTTAGCTCCATTACCCAATCACGAGTAGCACCATATTTAAAAGTTCTGCTACCTGAAGCATTTGTAGCAATATTTCCACCAATAGAAGATGTAGTTTCAGTTGGATTAGGAGGGAAAAATAATTTTTGTTCTTTTAAAATATCATTTAATTCAAAATACTTCAAACCAGGTCCAACCCAAACTGTTTTGTTATTTATATCAATATTACAATGATTTAACAGTTCTGTTGAAATTAATATTCCATTATCAGATATTGCCGAACCAGTTAAACCAGTTCTCGAACCTTGGATAGTAATTTTTGTATTTTCAATATTTGCTTGTTTAAAAATATCAATTATTTCATCTTTATTCTCAACCAAGATTAACTTTTCACAATCACCATAATAATTAGAAGCATCTTTTAAATAGTTCTCAAAAGTAGTTTTATCAGTTTTAATTATCATACTAAATCATTAATTTTACTTACAATATCAGTCCAAGAATCTGTTTCATAATCAGCCAAAGTTGATTTAGAATTGTTTCTTGTAGTGTATTCAGTAACCGAACCAGAAAATCTAATAGATTTCATTCCATAATTTTTTGAACCTACAATATCCGTATGCTCTATATCTCCAATATGTAAAGAATTATCGGCACTAACACCTAACTGCTCTAAAGCTATTTTAAAAGCATTTTCATTTGGCTTAGAAAATCCTGTTTCATTCGAAAAACTAAACCCTTTAAAATACTTTTCAATATCATCTTCTATCATTAATTGCTTCAAAATATTGCCAGGAGAAAACCCAGTATCTGATATTATCGCCAAATCAAATTCATTAGAAAGAATATCAAGTGATTCTTTTACATTGCTTATTAATTTAGGTTTATGAACAATAACAGAGTCCTCAAAAGCTTGAGTTACAATCTCAATTGAGTCCATATCTTTAGGAACTTTAACAAAATCCCAAAAATACTCAACACATTCACGAGCAGTTGGAGTTTTATGTTCATTCTTCCAAGTAATTTCAAAGAAATCCCAAGTTGCTTTCATTGCTCTATCATATTCCTCTGCAAGAACCATTATCCCATATTTATCTAACTCATTTATCAAAACCCTCTGACGATATTTATTACGTTCCAAACCATTAGTAGAATCATAAAGGGTATTCCAAAAGTCTATTGTAATCGCTTTTTTCATTAATATTATTTCTTATTCGTTAATTTTAAATAAAACTCTTTCACCTGGAGTAGAAAAATCACCACCAATAGGAGTGCCTGTTTCTTCCCCATTATAAAATATTTCTTTTACAATCCCATAACCTTTAGCAAACCAATATCTTGATTTAGTTTCTGACCCTTGACTTAAAGGAAAAAATCCAATTCTAATTGTAATATCAGTTACAAAAGTATATTCAACTTCGATTATCTCTAACTCTTTGCCAGCTATAGTTTCCATTCTTGGTTGACCAATTATTTTAGCATTACCAGTAGAACTCAATTCAACATTAGCAGTTTGCCCTTGTAATGGAATCTGAAAGCTTATTCCATCAATATTATATACTTGCCAACTTGTTCTATCTAAATCTAATAGAACAACCCAGTCAATATCATTACCTAATTGATCAGAAAATAATTCAGGCAATTGAGTTTCTAATTTACCATCAGCATAATATTGATTACCGCTTGCACGATAAAATCTTTCTTCAATTTCATTAGTACTAATATTTTTAATATTAACCTTAGTAGAAGGAAAACCGTTATGATTCATATTTCCTTGAAACCAAGTAGAATCTAATTCAGGAAAACCTGTTCTTTTATCTTCTTCATCATACTCCCAATTTTGAAATAAAAGTGAATTTGTAACAACAGGTAAATAAACTTCTGCATTTCCTTTGGGATCTTCTTTATCTATTTTTTCTACTATTTTAAAATCATAAGCACTTGTTATAGTAGTATTATTATAACTTACTGTTACTCTACCAGTTGTTGCAGTAGGAGGTATCTTTACTAAAATTGTATTGATATTTGATTGCAAAATAACTGCATCGACACCATTGAATTTAACATTCAAATCATTTTTTTCAGTAGTAAATCCATTTCCACTAATACTTACTACATCTCCCTCAAACCCTACATTTGGAATGAAATCTATAATTTCAAATTTTTCGATAGATAAGGTTTCAGTACTTATGGCATCATTTCCTTTATAAACCACTCTTATTTGACCACTTTGAGCATTCTTTGGTACAAAACAAACAAGAGTATCATTATTGATCGATTCAACAGCAAACTCTAATCCATTTACAGTAACTAAAGTGTTACGTTTATCATTAGGAAAATCTTTACCAATTACAGTTATTTTATCACCTTCTAAAGCACTTTTTGGTGTGAAACTAATAATAGTAAACTCTTGTATTTCATCATCTTCATTGCAAGATGCAAGAAAAATAATTGCAAATAACAATAATATCAATCGTAACTTCGTCATAATATTTAACTTTGTTAAATTTTTAAAAACAAATATAAGAATTTTTTAGATTAAAAAAGCAAATAATGAAAGCAATAATAATAATTTTTATTTTTAATATTGTATTATTTTCGTGTAAAGAAAATAGTGAGATAAAATCTAATTTTGAAACAACTTCACCTTATGATGTTAGAAGTATTGATTATTTTAACACACCAAAAGAACTTAATATAGGCGATAAAGCACCTAATTTTGTTATGAATCCTGACTCTAAACA
Organism: bacterium; assembly: GCA_030431515.1. Lineage (GTDB taxonomy): Bacteria > Bacteroidota > Ignavibacteria > Kapaibacteriales > UBA2268 > JAJRPT01. The sequence continues at coordinate 17,352 of JAUIIX010000030.1, read as the reverse complement.
ACCTGTTCAATTAAACGATTTTAGAAATAAAACTGTTTTAATTTCATTTGGAGCAAGTTGGTGTGTCTATTGCAGACTTTTTGACCCAAAACTAATTGAATTACATGAACAATATAAAAATTCTGAATTAGAAATCATTAGAGTTTTAATAGACTATGATGAAGATGAATTTATTACTAAGTTAACTCCTGACAAAAAGATATATAATATATTTAATCAGGATAAATATAAAAATCTTAGATCAATCTACCCTATTGACTTTTTCCCATATTATTATATGATAGATAAATATGGTAACATAGTAGGAAAAGGTAACCCTAATTCAAACAAAATGTTTGAATTATTAGAAAAACAAGTTCAAGAAAATTAACCTATTTATTAACAATTAGTTTAACTGAGTTAAACAATCCTTTCTCATCACTAACTTTAATCAAGTACTGCCCATTGTTAATTTTTAGTAAATTAATATCAATATTGTGTTCACCATTACCTAAATAAGAGTTAAATATATCAGCTACTTTTCTACCTGACATATCAAACAACTCAATTTTTACTCCACCTGCTTTTGTAAAGAACTTCAAATTTGTTTTATTAGAAGCTGGATTAGGATAAACCCTTACAGCATCGATATTAGAAGTATTATTTTTAACAGATGTAGTCTTAAATAAAGGTAATATATCAAATTCCCTAAACATTATTTCATTCAATTGAGAATTATTTACTTCAAACCAATCTCTAAGTACAGTTGAGTAAATATCTCTGAAGTCAAATTCCATTTCTAAATTACTACTTACATCAACATTATCTGGTATATCAGGATTATTTCCATAAATACCAGCATTAATAGAGTCACCAAAAACAAACATTGGAGCAGCAGAACCATGATCAGTCCCTAAACTACTATTTGATATTATTCTTCTACCAAATTCTGAAAATGTCATACCAACTACTTTATCAGATATTCCAGTAGCTTCAATTTGTTTTTGAAAGGCATAAATAGAACTAGATACTTGAGCAAGTAAGTTTGCATGTGCTCCAATACTTGTATCATTTTCATCACTTATTTGAGTTGAGTGAGTATCAAATCCACCAATACTACAAACAAAAACTTTAGTTTTAATTCCACCAGATAATAATTGGGCAACTATTTTTAATTGATTCGCTAAATTAAAATTTAAATCACTCCAAATATTATCATCCACATTACTTTTGTCAATAGCATTTTGTAAAACATCAACATATTTTTCAGTTTGAGCAATTACAGTTCTTACATAATTTAATTCTTTCCCATATTCACTATCTAATTTATCTTCGTCTGGATTTTTGTTCAAATCAACAAAATTTGTTGCAGAATTAAGGGCTAATCCCATTGAAAATATTGGTCCTTGGCAAGTTTGTGATACCAAAGAACCTACAGTAATCGAAAGTGGATCTTGATAATCATCGTTTGGATAATTCTCTGGAAATTGAGGATGTAAATTATTTAAATATCTACCTATCCAGCCAGAACTTACATATTTATCTGCTTCAGAAGCGGATGTCCAAATATCTGTTGATCTAAAATGTGAAAAATTTTGACTTGGGTAAGAAACATTCTGAACAACTGCTAATTTACCCTCATCCCATAAAGTTTTCATTCCAGTCATTACAGGATGAAGTCCTACTGAATCAGTCAATTTTAAAGTTTTCTTTTCATCAATAATAATATTCTCTCGAGCATTAAATAATTTATCGTATTTATCTAAGGGTATTACAGTATTTAATCCATCATTTCCACCAACTAATTGTATTAATATCAGAATCTTATCTTCAGCATTTGCTTTTTTTGCTAAAGTTTCTAATACTGGAGAAGAATTAGCAGTTACACTCAAACCACCAATTACAAAAGGAGTAGCTGTTAATAATGATGTATTTTTTATAAAATCTCTTCTTTTCATTTTCATTTCCTTAAGATAATTGATATTCTGCTAATTCTAAAGCACTTTTTAATAAATTAGTTAGTTTTGTTTCAACAGTAGCTTTTGTTAATTGATCATTTTTATTTGATTGATATAAACCCCATAAATTTGTCCAATTATAATCTCCTTGACCCTCATCAACAATATTCAATTTTAGTATTGTTTTTTGATTAAGTGTCAAATCAAAAGGATACAATCTATCACACATTTCATTAACTAATTTATTAGGATCAGAAGGATTTGATAAAGTCTCAGCAAAATCAATTCCAGATGCTTTTAGTGTAATATTTAATCTGTTTAATCCTCTATTTGACAATATATTCTGAACAAATTGCTGCCTAATTTGAATTGTTGCAGAACTTATCCATATCCTATAAAAAGTCGGAGTTTGATAATATGCTTCCCAACCAGCCACACTTGGAGGGTCAAATAATTCTAATTGCAAATCAGATGCAGTTTGAAAACCATAATTAAACCATGCTAAATATTTGTTTGTAACTTCAGGTAAATCAGGATTATTTTTAGTTGGAAAACTTAGTTCTAAATTTTTTACTAATCCGCAAACATAATCAATTGGATTTTTGACCATTACACCATAAGACTCTGTTTGAAAAAAATGGTTCGACTTTAAAAGTGTTTTTACAACCCTTTCTATTTCGTAATTGTCATCTCTAAGAATTTTAGCAAGAGGTTCAATAATATTCGTTTCAGTTTCTTCTGTAATATTATAATATACAAACCATTTATAGATTTTTCTAACAATAAATCTTGAAACTTCATCTTGATTAAAAATCATATTTATCAATTCTATATATTCATTCTCACCAGTAGGTGTTATTGTTTTATTTTGAAATGCTGAAGAAAACTGTTTAACTGAATAGTCATGAATTGCACTATAAAACTTTAATTCATTTTCAAATACAGTTCCTCTAATTCTTAAATTCCATCCAGTTAACACTTTTGCAGCTTCTCTAATATCTTCTTCAGTATAATTAGTATAGTTACCATCACCAATTAATGGTCCTTTACCAATAGTAAATAATTCAAGTAATTCACGAGCAAAGTTCTCATTAGGTTTACCAGCCAAGTTTTCATTCCCATTCAAATAAAAAAGCATAGTTGGGTCTAAAGTTACTTTTTTTACTAATTCTTTAAAATTACCTAATGCATATTCTCTAAATAATTCATTTGTAGTATAATGGAAAACACCAACTCTAACTATTTCAGATTCAGTTGAAAAATGATTGTGCCAAAACAAAGTCATTTTCTCTCTGATATTAAAGTCTTGGTCTATCATTTTTCCAAACCACCATGCTTTTAATCCAGCAATTCTTTCATTCTCTAATTGAGCTGAAAAATAAGAATTCACCCATGTTTCTCCAACTTTAACTGTATCAGGATACTGACCAGAGTCGTAAAATTTAACAGGAGGATCAACTTCAACAGCTTTAATTTTAGTTAATTCATCAATACATTTAGATGAAGAGTTAAATGTAAGAGCTTTCTCCAAATCATTTTTTCTAAACCCAAATAGAGTCCTTCTTAACAAATGATTTGCTTGAGATTTACCCCATTCACCAGTATATTCATCAAGATTTCCTTTTAATTCGGCTGTATTATAAGCATTATTATCTTTAACATCACTAATAATATCCTTAATAAATTCTCTTCTTTTCATAAATTATCCAAAAGTTATTTTCTTTAATATCAATTTACACTCAATAGTAATATTTGTTACAAATTTAAAATATTATTTTCGATATACAACAAAAATATAAAAAATATCTTTAAAATCATAATTTAAAACAAAATATAGCTTTTTTCGTTATATTAGCATCCAATAGAATTTGTGTATAATTCTATGAGTTAATCTATGGATTTTTTGTTAATTTTGTGTTTTATATCTAATAAATTTGAATAATTAAATAATTTTAATAATTTTAAGAGGTCTTTTATGAAGTATTTACAGAGTATTTTTCTCATATCTGTATTATTTTTAACAGGAATAAACTTGTATTCACAAGGTTTAGAACCTGTTTTATTAGAGCCAGAAAACGATACTAAATGTTTAGATTTAGATGTTGATTTTTCTTGGACTCAAAAAGTTAATGCAACAAGTTATGACTTACAAGTAACAACAGTATCTGGTAGTTATACTAACCCTGTTGTAAATGAAACTGGTATTACAACAACTTCTACAAGTGCAGTTTTATCTGACAATAGCGCTACATACTATTGGAGAGTTAAAGCTAATTATTCAAGTACTTTTGCTTGGAGTGATGAATTTACTTTTGAAACAAAAAGAGCTGGTACTAACACAATGGTGCCAAATATTGGAATGATATGTCAAGATAATCCAGTTATGTTTGAATGGGCTCCATTGCCAAATGTAACATCTTATCAACTACAAGTATCTCCAAACGCTTCATTTAATAGTCCTGAAATTAACAATAATTCTATTGCTTCAAATACTTTTTCTGCTGCACTTAATCAAAGTTATACTGCATACTTTTGGAGAGTAAGAGCAAATTATACATCAGGAACTACAACTTGTACAAGTGAATGGTCAAACTCAGCATCTTTTACAACTGAAGTTACTAAACCAAATTTAGATCAACCAGTTAATAATGCAAAAGGGATTGATTTTAATGTAAATTTCACATGGATGCCAGAAAATGGATCAGCCTCATATACATTCCAATTAGCTGAAACTCCTAGTTTTGGTACTATTACTCAAGAAGTAATTAACCATAATGATAGTCAATTAATGGTTCAATTAACTGAAGATTACAATAAAGTATATTATTGGAAAGTTAAAGCTTCTTCTGCTGATTTATGTGAATCTAATTGGTCTGATACATTTACATTTAAAACAAGATTTGCAGATGTTACTTTAGATGAACCGGCAAATGAAGCTAAATGTATTCCAGTAAATGGAGCAATGGTTACTTGGAATGAGTCTCAAGGTGTAGCATCTTATAGATTACAAATTTCAGAAAATCCAAATTTCCCAACTCCTGTCCAGTTTGACATTTCAAATATTACTTCTAATTCTTATACTCTTGACTTACCAAATTCATTAACAAAGTTCCACTGGAGAGTAAGAGCTGAAGATAATAATAATATTGGAAATTGGTCAGAAAGAAGAGAATTTACAAGCGGATTGTTCTCTCCAAATTTATTATTACCAGTAAATGATTCTACTGAAACTTTCATTATAGCAGATTTATCATGGGAATCTCAAAATTCGATTGCTAACTATAATTTACAAGTTGCATCTTCTTCTGATTTTTCTCCTGAGTCAATGATTGTAAATGAAGTTGGATATACAGATGAAAATTATAGTGCTACTTTAACAAACTATGGTGTTAAGTATTACTGGAGAGTTAGTGCTTCTTTTACAGAATGTTTATCAAATTGGTCTGAGACAAGAAACTTTACAACTATGACTGGTACTCCTACATTAGTTTCACCTGAAAATAATGCTACAAACACTCCTTTAGATATTTTATTTGATTGGTCAGATGTAAAATACAAAAAGAACTATGATATTGAAATTTCAACTTCTTCTGATTTTGCAGTAATTGAAAAAGGTAGAATTGCAGTAGATACGAGTGTTATTCTTATCTCTGGTTTAAAACCATCAACTAAATACTATTGGAGAGTTAGAACAAATACAGGTATTAGTAAAGCTCCTTATTCAGTTATTAGATCTTTTACAACTGGTGTTGAACCAAGTATAAGACCAACTAAAATTGAACCAAAAGACTTAACTGACAAGCAAGCAATTGAAAGAGTATTTAGATGGTTTAAATCAAGTGATGCTAATTACTACGATTTACAAATTACAACTGATGAAAACTTTACAAATGTAGATATTGCTCATAATGATTTATCTGATACTTTGTTATTAGTTACTGACTTAGAGAATTTTACAACTTATTATTGGAGAGTTAGATCAGGTAATACTGCAGGTGTTTCTGCATGGACAGAACCTTGGGCATTTAAAACAATAGCTCCAAGTGTAACTGATTCAGCAACATTAAATTTACCTGCAGATAATGCAACAGAAATTAATCATAAAAAAGCAGTATTTGAATGGTTCCCAGTTGATAATACTTTAGATGTAAAAGGTGCATTCCAATTACAAATTTCAACTACACCTAATTTTCAAGATGGAACAGTAAAATATGATACAAGAAGTGTTTTCCTAAATACTCATACAGTATTTAGCTTAGATCATACAACTGATTATTTCTGGAGAGTTAGAGGATTTAATGAAGCTGGTGATGGTCCTTGGTCTGAAACTTGGTCATTCAAAACTTTAGATTTAACTTCTGTAAAATCTGATAAAATTAATAATGTAACTTTATACCCTAACCCAATCAATCAAGATTATGCTAAATTATCTTTTGATTTGAAAAACAATGGATTAACTTCTATTGTTGTTTATGATATTAAAGGTAACAAAGTATTTGAAATTGCTCCTAAAATGATGAATAAAGGTAATCATAACATTAACTTAAATTTATCTAATATAAGCAATGGAACATATTACTTATTAATTGATAATGAAGGAAATCAAACAAGTATTAATTTGAATATTACAAAATAATATTTGAATTAGTATTAAACTAAAAAAGGTTAGAATATTTATTCTAACCTTTTTTTTATGTTTATTTTTTAAATAAAAATGATATTAATTTTGATTGATTGATTTATTTTTAGAAAGTCAATACTTTATCAGCATCAAATGTAAGTTTTGAAAACTCTTTCATGTTACTTAACTCGACACCTGAAATAAAATTAAGATTATCAATTCCTCTTGCTTCAGAACATCCACCACAACTTTTAACAATTCCTCCTTGATTTATTACAGATTTCATCATTGTTTCTATGTTGTAAAATCCATTTGGTGTTTTCTGATTTGGAAGTCCACAAAATACTGCATCTGCTAATAAGAAAATATTGATTTGAACTTCTGACTTATATTCACTTTTTAATTTCATTGCTAATCTTAGAGCATTATATGCTTTTTCACTTCCGTAAGGAGCATCATTTATTACAATTAATATATTTTGCATTTACTTTCCTAATACATCTTCAATAATTTTAGAGTACTTTATCATTTCACTTTCTTTGAAATTATCAGTTTGTAATTGCATTCCAATTGTCATATTATCATTGTTAACGCCCAATGGTAAAGAGATAGCTGGTACACCTGCCAAATTAGCTGATGCTGTATAGAAATCACTCATATACATTGCTATAGGATTATCTGCTTTTGAATTAAATTTGAAAGCACATGATGGAGTAGTCGGCATAAATACTGTGTCAACTTTATTGAAGATTTCTTTGTAATTATTAAAAATTACTCTTCTTGCTTTTAGAGCTTTTAGATAAAAGGCATCGTGATGTCCTTCTGATAATACATAAGTTCCAAGTAGTATTCTTCTTTTAACTTCTGCACCAAATCCTTGACTTCTTGTTAACTTAATTAAGTCTTCACCTTCTTCAACTTCTGCTCTAAATCCAAATCTAACACCATCATATCTTGATAAGTTAGAAGATGCTTCTGCCGTTGCAATAATATAATAAGTTGGAATCCATACTTTTGAAAAGGGGAATTCAACTTCTACTATTTTATGACCAGCTTTTTCTAATTTAGCAACTGCATTTTGATAGATTTCGAGAACATCAAAATCTGAATGTTTTAATAATTCTTCATCTACAACACCAATTGTTATTTTTTCATTTTCATCAATATTATTTAAGTATGAAAGTGTGTCTAATTTTTCTTTTTTTACTGAAGTAGAATCATACTCATCTTCTCCTGAAATAATATCTAATGCTAATGATAAATCTTCTAAATTACTTGAAAATATCCCTACTTGGTCAAGTGATGAGCCAAATGCTGTTAATCCGTAGCGAGAAACTCTACCATAAGATGGTTTAACACCATATAAGCCAGTAAATGAAGCGGGTTGTCTTACTGAGCCACCTGTTTCTGAACCTAATGAAATATGACATAATGATGCTGCTACTGCAACTGCAGATCCACCAGATGAACCACCAGGGACATAATCTTCATTCAATGGATTTAATACATTACCAAAGTATGAATTTTCATTTGATGATCCCATTGCGAATTCATCTAAATTACATTTTCCAATTATTATTGCACCTGCTTCTTTTAGCTTTGTTACAACTGTTGCATCATAAAGTGCTTCATAATTTTCTAAAATTTTAGATGCACAAGTCATTTTCAGACCTTTTACACTAATGTTATCTTTTACAGCAACTATCATTCCTTCGGCTAAACGAGGGGTATTGTTACTAAATCTTTTATCTGACTCTTCTGCTTGTTTAATAGCATTCTCATAATTTAAAGAAATAAAAGCATTTAAGTGTTTCTTTTCTTCAATTTTAATAAAGATAGATTTTACAAAATCAACTGTATTAGTTTTTTTATTTAAAATATCTTTTCTAAAATCAACATAGGATATCATTCATCTTCCTTTTTATCATTCTTTTTTTTAGTATTATCTATCGCAGCTTGTCTTTCTGCATCTTTGATAGACTGATTCATTTCATCTTTAATATTGGTAAACTCTTTTGTGAATTCTTTTTGGGCATTTTTAAGTTTTTGTAATCCATTAGTTACAGTTCTTGCCATCTCTGGAATTTTTTTAGGTCCAAATAGCAATAATACAACAATAACTATGAAAAATATTTCACCGCCACCAATATCAAACATATTATTTTAGTTTTTTACTTCTTTTTTATCATTATCTTTAGTTACAGTTCCTTCTACATCATTTGTAGCTTTTTTAAATTCCTTAATACCAGACCCAAGTCCTTTCATTAATTCAGGAATTTTTTTTCCACCAAATAATAATAACACTACAGCACCTATTAATACCCATTCCATTCCACCAGGCATTGGAAACATAAATCCTCTCAGTTTGAGTTTATAAAATTAGTAATTGACTTAAAAACATTTAATCCATCATCACATCCTAAAATATTATCTGAATATCTTTCAGGATGAGGCATCATACCTAATACGTTTTTGTTTTTATTTGTAATTCCAGCAATATTAAGCATTGATCCATTAGGATTTGCTTCATCAGTTATTTTACCATCAACATCTGAATATTGGAAAACAATTTGATTATTATCTTGTAAAGATTTTATCGTATTATCATCTGCAAAATAATTTCCTTCTCCATGAGCAATAGGAATTTTAATTACAGAATCTTTTTCCAAAGTATTGGTAAATGGTGTATTATCTTCATTTACTTTTAGATATACATCTTTACAAATAAAGGAAATAGATTTATTTCTTAATAATGCACCAGGCAATAAATTTGCTTCAGTTAATATTTGGAAGCCATTACATATACCAATAACTGGTTTTCCAGAATCAGCAAATTTTATAACTTCTTTCATTATATTTGAGAATCGAGAAATTGCTCCACATCTCAAGTAATCTCCATAAGAGAATCCGCCTGGAATAATAATACTATCAATATCACTTGGTATAGATGTATCTTTATGCCAAATAAACTCTGCTGTATTCCCCATTAAAGAAGCAGCAAATAAGGCATCTCTATCACAATTTGAACCTGGAAATACTATAACACCATATTTCATTTAATTTTCCTTATTCAATTATTTCAACTGTATAATCTTCTATAATCGGGTTTGCAATTAATTTGTCGCAAGCACTTTTAACCATTTCTTCTGCTTGACCGTCGTTTTGAGCTAATACAATTAACTCAACATATTTTCCGATTCTAACATCAGAAAAGTTATTAAATTCCAATGAATGAAGAGCATGTTCAACTGCTTTTCCTTGCACATCTAAGATGTTTTCTCTAAGAGTAATATAAATTTTTGCTTTATAATTTTTCATAATTTGTCCAAAATTAAAATTCAAATATAAGGTAAAATGTATTAATTATAATCGTTTTCATTTTCATAATCGTCATCATCAAATTCTTCGAGACTTCGCTCAAGAGTATCCCCTTTTCTAAGCCATTTGTAAATATGGAGAATAGCACTCATTACTAAATAAACTAACATAAAAGGAAAAAGTAAAAAACCTTTAGAAATAATCACTGCAACAATTATTAAAATAAATCCAATGTGTAATACTGGTTTTGATTTAATATTTCTTAAGCTTGGTCTTGGAATATTTCTATATTTAATAGTTGAAATCATAGCTAATGATGTTGCAATTGTAACAAAGAAAGCTAAGAAATCTTTACTTTTAGGAGAAATACTATCATCAAGATGATAATATATTAAATAACTACAAATTATTAATGCTGAGCTTGGAATAGGAAAGCCAGTGAAATACTTTTTATCTTCAAATGAAGATAATTGTACATTAAAACGAGCGAGCCGTAATGCTCCCATTATGGCTGGGAATGAAGCGAAAAATATTCCTAATTCATCATATTGATAGAAATAAATTTCATATAATAAATAAGATGGTGCTATACCGAATGTTACTACATCACATAATGAATCTAATTCTCCTCCAAATTCTGAAGCGGCATTAATCATTCTTGCAGTAAGTCCATCCATCATATCAAAAAATGCACCAAGCAAAATAAAGAAGGCAGCTCTTTCATAATCTCCCATTGAGGCATAAACTATACTTGCAAATCCTGTAAAAAGATTTGCTGTTGTTAGTAAATTAGGAACAAAAGACCTTGTTACTCTACGAGTAGCCATTATTTATCCTTTTTAGGTAAACGAGCAATGATAGTCTCCCCTGCTACTACTCTATCACCAACTTTTACATAAATTTCACTTTCAGGGGAAATTGCAATATCCATACGAGAACCAAATTTCATCATACCAATTTTATCACCTGCTTCGAGAGTATCGCCAACTTTTACATCACATACTATACGACGTGCAAGTACTCCAACTATTTGTTTAAAATAGACTTTTCCGTATTTATTTAGAACACCAATTCTAGAATGTTCGTTTAATTCAGAAGATTTTGGATGATAAGCAACAAGATAATCTCCTTCGAAGTATTCATAGAAATCAACTACGCCTTTTGCAGGAGTTCGATTAACGTGAACATCTATTGGAGATAAAAATATACTTATTCTCTTTGAATCTGATTTCAAATAGTATTTTTCGAACTCATCTTCAATGTTAACAACTTTTCCGTCAGCTGGGGCTATAATATATGATTCATCTTGTAAAACTTTACTTGGAATTGTTCTATCAGGATCTCTGAAAAAGACAAAAGTAAAGATAATAAGGAATCCTCCAAGTGAGTATAATACCCAATTTAGAACTTTCATATTACTAGTGAAATAAGGTATAATTATAAGTAATAAACCAGTTAGAAGCATTACTATAATATTATCTAAGCCATATTTTGTTAACATATTTTCAACACTCAAATTGTTTTTATTTAATTTTCTTTAAATTGAATTTTCAAAAATAACAAATTTTAATATTAAGTTAACAAATAGGAACAAAAAATGAAGTTTTCAGCAGACGTAGTTGAACTTAAAAAAGTAGTTTCAAGAGTTCTACCAGCTATACCTCCTAAATCAACTTTACCTGTGTTGGAGCATTTTTACGTGAAATTAGAAGGAGATGTTTTAACTTTAATTTCTACTGATCAGGATATAACAATTTTATCAACAGTTCAAGTTCAAGGTGAAGAAGACGGTAAAGTTTTACTTCCTGCTAGAAAAATAAATGAATTTTTGAAAGTTCCGGGAATGGTTGGTGAAGTTAAATTTAATATTGATTTAGAATTATTCAATGTATCTATAACTACTTCTACTGGTAATTATAAGATGAAGGGTATGGATGTTGAAGAATACTTGAAGTTACCAGAATTAGAGGAGTCTTCGAAACCAATTTGGAATGGTGAAACATTTGATGGAGATTATGATGCATCAAATAAACCTGCATTTATTGATAAAGATTCTATTTCTACTTTGTGTCAAAAAACCGCTTTTGCTGTGTCATCAGATGAGTTTAGACCTTCAATGACTGGAGTTTATTTTCAATTTAGAGAAGATTATTTGAATGTAGTTGCTACAGATTCTTACCGATTGGTACGTGCTACTTACTCACCAATGAATGCTAATCTTCCTGAAGATTTGAACGTAATTATCCCTCCTAAAACTGTTGACTTACTTAAATCAGTTGACAATGATGTTTTAGTTTCATTTTTATTAGCTAAAGATAAAGTAACTCACTGCAGATTTGATTATGGAGATACCGTTATTATTAGTAAATTAATAACAGAAAAATTTCCTCCTTATGAATCTGTTATTCCTCAGAATAATAATTTTATTGCTATTTTTGATAGAGACGAATTATTAACTTCAATTAAAAGAGTTTCATTCTTCTCTAATTCAGTATCTAAGCAAGTAAGAGTAAAGTTTCAAGAGAATCTAACTATAATAGTTGGTACTGATGAAGATAGTGGAATGTCTGGAACTGAAAATATTAAATGTCAATATTCTGGTGATGAAATAGAAATTGGATTTAATTATAAATTCTTAGAAGATGCTATAAATAACATCGACAAAACAGAAGATAATTTAGTTTATTTAACTTTTTCTGACCCATTGAAACCAATCTTGGTATTACCAAATGAAGATGGTAAAGAACTACTTAATTTAATTATGCCTGTTAAAATTAGATAATAATTTAATTTTAAGATTTACTAAAATGCCCAATCTATTTTAGATTGGGTTTTTTATTTTTCTTTTTCCTGTTTTTATTCAAATTTATATTTTTTTTGATTTTTAGTTGTTTCTTTAAATCAAAGGAATTTGATTTTATTGTATTAGTTGAGTTATTAACTAAATCTTTTATCTCTATGTTATCTTTAGAGTTTAACACTTCTTCAATTTCGTTTTTTTCAGATTCTTTTATTGCTTCATTAATTTCTTCTTTAGCATTTAATTTTAATATTTTTTTCTCTGGTTCGGCTTTGCTTGGTTTAGTATAAGTTTTTTTATTCTTTAAATCACTATCATTAAAATTAGTATTAAATTTTTCAAATTCATTAATAATATCCTCACTATTTTCAAGGAATGGTGCTTCACTCATTTTCTCTTCAAGATTTTCAACTAACTTGATATAGAGCATAAAAATTCTCATTACTTTTTCAATTTTTTTTACTTTTGTAAATTGATCATCTTCTTCTAAGAAAATACCTTCATAGTTTGAGTTAATAGTTTCAATCAAATAGTTGATTGATGTAAACATTAAATTCAAGTTGTTGTAATACTTTAATTGATTTGATTTAACGTTGTTTGTGTTTTCAAATTCTTGAAATGATTTTAGTGAATTTAAGATGTCGTTTAACATAATATTTTTCCTTTTTGATAATTGAATAAAACAAATTTATATATGGTCTTAGCATTTATCAAGGAAATAAAAATAACATTATTTTACATTATTTTTACAATATTTTTAAAAATACGCAAAAAAAAAAGTATTGCTATAATTATATAACAATACTTTATTTTTAAATAATAAGATAGGATATTTATTCTTTATTGTTTGTTTTATCTCGAGTTATAGTAGCCGAATCAGTTGATATATTAGAAATTTCAAACCAACCAATAGCTTTTGGACCATTTATGTTAATGTTTTTAATATTAGTAGGTACATTAGTTGGAGGAGTAGCAAATAAGCCACCATTATTTATTTGATCTCCAAGTATTTTCCAAAAATTAGCAAACTCTGTTGAAATAGAATATAATTCTACTTCAATTTCATCACCATACTTTAAAACATCTTCTTCATCAGACGAGTTAGGGGTTATGGAAAATCTTACAGGTGCAATAAAAGGAATATTATCCGATGATGAGCCACTTCCAGTAGAGCCATCATAAGCAATACTAATGTTATCTAAATAAGTACCATTAATTTTACTTCTTATCCAATAGGTATCACCTAATCCAGGTAAATCATAAGCCCAGAATTGAGCTATTATAATAGAATCTAAATCACCAAACAATACTTTTTCTTTAAACCAGGTTATAGAGTCAATTGGAGGAACAGGTTTTAGTTTACTTAAAGAAGTAAAAGTATTATTATCATAAATTATTTCAAGCGTATAAGTTAAGTCATCTTGAAAGGGTAATTCAGTTGGGTTAAATGAGTAAGTTGAAGAATTATTATTTTCAAGTTTTATTACATTACCTTGATTATCTAATATACTAATTTCTGCATTTCTTACTTCATTAAATATAGGGTCAAAGTAATTTCCAGATTTAGACAATATAACTTTTTGTTCTTTTAACGAATTTGTTAATATTGCTTCTACTACAAGTTGAGATTCACCATTTTCGATTTCAATATCAATAGGGTCTTCGCAAGAAATTAAATAAAATGAAATTAGGATTAATAGTATTTTTTTCATTATTTCACCAAGTTTTGAATGTCAAAATTAAAATTATAAGAAACTGAAGGAACAATAGACCCAATTACACTGAATTGAATGGCTTGTGGAATGTTTTTATCACTAAGTTGAGGATATACAGAAAAAGCATTTTTTCTATTATAAACATTATATAATGAGAATACCCATTCACCTTTCCACCAATCGTCTGCTTCACTAAATGGTTTGTAAGTAGCAGACAAGTCAAGTCTATGATATGTTGGAATACGATTACCATTTCTTTCGTTTAGAGCATTGTGAGGAACATATTGACCATTAAAATAGTATCCATTTGTAGGGAAAGTTGCCGGAGTTCCTGAAGTCAATGTAAAGTTTGAAGATAAATTCCATTTTTTGTTGATTTCGTAGAATGCTACAATACTTAAATTGTGAGTTCTGTCATATCTTGTAGGAAACCAATCAAAATTATTGATACCATTTATTTTGTTTTCTGTTCGAGATAAAGTATAACTAATCCAACCGTTAAACTTACCTTTAGTTTTTTTAATATAGAATTCTGCTCCATAAGCTCTACCTTTTCCAAAGATTAAATCTGCTTCAAGGTATTCGTTTAATAATACATCTGCCCCATCTCTATAAGCAATTTGATTTTGTAAATCTTTATAAAATACTTCAATAGAAGTTTCATATAAATTATCATCAAAATTATGGAAATAACCAACTGCAATTTGGTCGGCAAGTTGAGGTTGTAAATTATTAGTTGATGGAGTCCATAAATCTAGCGGTGTTGCTGCGGCAGTATTTGAAACTAAATGAAGATATTGTACCATTCTATTATATGATAATTTAACAGAATTAACATCTGATAATGAATAGTTCAAACTAAAACGAGGCTCAAAATTAATGTAATCAGCTATATTTTCATAATCTTCAGATTCATATACATTTAGTACAGGTTTAGGTGTACCACTTGTAGTATCTCCTAAATCATAATATTTACCAGGTCCTAAAAATGTGAAGTAAGATGCTCTTATACCATATTTTACGGTTAATAGATCACTAATGTCCCATTCATGACCTATATAAGCTGCTAATTGCCCAGCATATTTATGATCTAAACTAATTGGAACACTAATACCATTAGATTTACCAACAGCATTACCAGGTTCAAAGTCATAATAAATTGCTTCAACACCAAAATTAAATATACTATTTGTATTTTGGAAATAAGTGAAGTCATTTTTTAATGATTGAGTTACAATGTTAGAATTCCAATCAAATCTATCTTGATCGTCATCACCAAAACCTAAAACATAATCGTAGTTAGAGAAATAGTAAGTTAAATTTGAGAATAATTTATCATTAAATAAGTGATTCCATCTTAATGTTCCTGTTTGGCTTCCCCAATTGAAAACAAAACCAGATCCAAAAATATCACGTCCAAAATAACCTGATAAGAATAAAGTATTTTTATCATCAATTTTCCAGTTTGCTTTAGCTGTTAAATCATAAAAATAGAATTTAGAATCTGATAAATCATCTGATAGAAATGGTTTGGCTAATACATCAATATATGAACGACGACCAGCTACTAAAAATGACACTTTATCTTCTATTATTGGTCCTTCAACTGCTAAACGTGAAAATATTGCTCCTACCCCACCATCAATGTTGAATTTTCGTGAATTTCCTTCTTTTAATCTAACATCTAAAATTGAAGATAATCTACCACCATATTCAGCGTCTATTCCACCTTTTACTAACTTGACATCTTTTACAGCATCAGGATTAAAGACTGAGAAAAATCCAAATAAATGTGATGAGTTATAAACAGGGGCTTCATCAAGTAAAACTAAATTTTGATCTATTCCACCACCTCTAACATTAAAGCCAGTTGAACCCTCTCCAACAGTTGAAACACCAGGTAAAAGTTGAATAGATCTAATAACATCAACTTCGCCTAAAAGAGCTGGCATTTTTTTAAGTACTTCTGTATTCACAGCTATTGAAGACATTTCAATTGATTTAATATTTTGATCTTCTTTTTCTGCAGTAACTACAATCTCTTCTGTTCCAAAAGTTGAATTTTCTAATTCAAAATCAAATTTAATACTTTTAGTTAAATTAATTTCTTTTGTAAGAGATTCAAACCCAACATAACTTGTTATAAAAGTATATTTCCCTTTTGGAATAGAAATAGAATAAAAACCATAAGCATTAGAATATGCTCCTGTTTGTAGTTCTTTTACTGCTATGCTTGCACCGATAAGAGTTTCGCCCGAAGATTTGTCTTTTATGTATCCACTTATTGTAATGTTTTCTTGTGAATATGAGCTTTGTATAAGTATTAGGAATATAATTCCAATTATTTTTATCATTCTGTTTGTTTACTATCCTTGTTTTTTTGTGTAAAACGTTTTTTTTATAGTTTAGTTATAAAATATTTGTTAAAAATAACATTAAAATAAAAAATAGGTTCATATTTTTATTTTTTTTAAAGCAAAAAAAAGCCAATGGAATAACTCCAATGGCTTATTATATAAATATTAATTGTATAATTATATTACTTTCAATTCTTTACCGACTTTAATAAATGCATCTATACAAGCATCAACTTGTTCTGTTGAATGACCAGCTGATAATTGAACTCTAATTCTATCTTGCTGCTTTGGAACAACAGGGAAAGAAAAGGCAATAACATATACTCCTTCTTCTAACATTCTATCAGCAAATTTTACTGCAAGTTCCGCAGAATTTTCAAATTTACTGAACATAACAGGTGCTATTGGATGAACTCCTTTAACAATATCAAATCCTGCTTCTGTCATACGAGTTCTAAAGTGATTTGTATTTTCCATCAATTTATCACGTAAGTGAGTAGATTCAGATAGAATTTCAAGACATTTAAATGTACCACCTACTACAGCAGGAGCTAATGTGTTTGAAAATAAATAAGGTCTTGCTTTGTTTCTAAGCCATTCAATA
>JAUIIX010000029.1 GCA_030431515.1 bacterium | reverse complement strand
ACAAGTTACGATGAAAAAATAAAAGATATTAACTCAAAAATAATGCTTGCAAAAAACCTTGAAAACGAACTTATTATCACAAAATTTGAGACGGATAATCAATATTTAATTCCAATCAGACAAAACGGAAACATAAAAATCTACGAAGTTTGCTTGTATGAAGAACGACTAATCGAGCATTACAACGAAGCAATAATCAATGAAATCAGTAAAACAAAAACAACATTAAACACATATTTTGCAGGTGATTACGAAATCACAATTTCCGACATCTCAGGCAACACATTGTATCAAAAAACTAAAACCACAACAGACAATGAAACAATAAACTTCAATTACAACTTAACAAACGGAACATACATCATCAAAATCCAAGAACCAGGAAAAATCCAAACAAGGAAGATAGTTTTTGTGGAGTGAGGTAGATTGTTTTAGAATCACAGATTTAAGATTGTGGTAATTTTTGGGAGATTCTTCGCTAACGCTCAGAATGACGGGCTGATTTAACTGGATTCATCGCTTCTCTTTGAATGACAAGTCAAAAGATTCTGAAACAAATTCAGAACGATAATTTTTCTTTTTTAAATTTATATTAAATAAATAGTAAATAACTCTACTTAAATTCTCTGACTTGGCTTATTGCAAAGTTTAGTTTATTAATATAATCTTGTTTTGGGATTTCGATTGCTCCAAGTTTTTCTGTGAAGGGATTGATATATTGACTATCTAAAAGTAAAAAATTATTTCGTCTAAGCAATTCGATTAAATAAAAGTATGCAGATTTTGCTGCGTCATCTACTAAGTTAAACATTGATTCGCCAAAAAAAGCCGCTCCTATGCAAACTCCATATAGTCCGCCAACAATCTTACCATCTTTCCAAGTTTCGATGCTGTGTGCAAAGCCAATAATATTGAGTTCTGTAAATGAATTAATTATTTCTGATGAAATCCAAGTGTCTCGTCTTTTGGAACATTCTCTTATTACATATTCAAAATTGTAATCTATAGTATGTGTAAACTCATGTTTACGTTCTGATTTTGCGAGTGATTTTGGTTTTTTGGGGACATTTTCGAGAGGAATAATTGCTCTTGGTTCTGGAGAATGCCAATATATGCCATCTCTTTCTGCCATAGGAAAGAAGCCCTGTGTGTATGCACTAATCAGTTCATCTACATTCAGTTTTTCCTTCATTTGGGCTTAAAACTGTTTTAATACACGAATATCATTTTCGTATAATGCTCTAATATCATCTAAACTTGTACGTATCATTGTTATTCTTTCGATACCAAATCCAAATGCAAAGCCAGTATATTTTTCGGAGTCAATTCCACCAGATTTTAGCACATTAGGGTGAACCATTCCACAACCAACTACTTCCATCCATTTTGTAGTTCCTGGTCTGCGAATATCCATTTCTGCACTTGGCTCTGTGAATGGGAAAAACGATGGTCTAAATCTAAATTCTAAATTGTCGCCGTAAAGTTTTTTAGCAAATGTCATCATCATTGCTTTAAGCTCTGCCATTGACACATTTTCATCAATATACAAACCCTCTATTTGATGGAACTCAGCAAGGTGAGTAGCATCTAATGATTCATTTCTATATACTCTTCCGGGCATAATAGTTTTGATTGGTGGCTTCATATTTTCCATCATTCTAATTTGAACTGGAGAAGTATGAGTTCTTAATACCAATTCTTTATCTGATTGAATAAAGAAAGTATCTTGCATGTCACGTGCTGGGTGGTCATGAGGGAAATTTAAAGCATCAAAATTGTGGTATCCATCTTCAATATCTGGGCCTTCTGCTACTGCAAAGCCCATATCTTTGAATATCTCAATCATCATATCAATTGTTTGAGTAACTGGATGTTGAGTTCCGATATTTGAATTTCTACCAGGTAATGTTAAATCGATTGATGGAGTATTTGCTTCTTCCTCTTGAAATTTCTCTTCTAACTCTTTGTAAATACTTTCAGAGTCTTGTTTTAATTTATTAAGAAGTAATCCAACATCTTTCTTATCTTCTTTGGGAACATCTTTCATCTTTAGAAATAAAGATTGAACTAAACCTTTTTTAACAAGGAATTTCATTTTAAAACTTTCTAATTCGTCCTTAGTTCCAATAGACTTAGACTCTTTTAAAATTAGATTATTAATTTCTTTAATTTCATCAATCATATAAAAACTTCCCAAAAAAAAAGCCCCGAGAACGGAGCTTAATTCACATAAATAAAATATTAAGCAACTTTTTTACAAATAGAAGCGAATACATCTGGTTGATTCATAGCAAAATCAGCCAAAACTTTTCTATTTATATCGATATTGTTCTTTTTCAAGCCATTAATTAGGCGAGAGTAAGTTGTGCCATTCATACGAGCAGCAGCATTAATACGAACTATCCAAAGTTTTCTAAATTCTCTTTTTTTAAGTTTTCTACCAACAAATGCGTGTTGGAGACCTTTTTCGATATGGTTTTTCGCAACTGTCCAGACATTTTTTCTAAGACCCCAGTAACCTTTTGCAAGTTTGAGGAATTTTCTACGTCTGCGGTGCGAAGCTACTTTATTCTGCGATCTAGGCATAATACATTTCCTTAATAAAAATTATAATAATAAAAAGCCATAGGGAGAGCTTCAATCCCCTATAAGCATAGTAGTAAAATCAAAGGCCAGGCAACATTCTTCTAACAGCTTTCATGTTAGTCTTATCTATCGTAGTAGTACCTCTAAGTTGTCTTTTTCTCTTAGAAGATTTCTTTGTTAGAATGTGACTAGTAAATGCCTTCTTTCTTTTAAAGCCATTTGCTGTTTTTTTAAAACGTTTTTTTGCCGCTGAAACTGATTTCATCTTAGGCATAAATCACCTTTTTCGGATTTTTGTAATAAAAAGAAACGCAAATTACGGCATAAATATTAAACTACCAAATTATTTTTATCAACTTATTGTAAATTAAATTAGATTTTTTTCTTTTATTGTGAAATTATTATTAGATCTCGAATTAAATAGTGAACCACTTTCTTAAATTGTTGGAAATATATGAACAAATTCGTTTATTGTGTTTTATGTATTCGCTTATAATTTGTTGTTTTATTATTTCTTACAGCAGGCAAAATATAAAATGGCTAAAAAAGGAGCCGAAGCTCCTTGATTTATTTGTTTATCTATTCTATAATTATTGACTCGCTTTTATTTGACTCACCAAGTTTGAAGTTTATCAAATATGCACCAGAATTGTAATTACTAATGTTTATATCTATCTCACCAAAATAGTCATCAGTCGTTGATATTTTATAATCATTAATATTATAAACTCTTCCGCTACCAATTTCGATTAATTCTACTTTAAGATTTCCTATTTGACCCATAATAGCAGAATAAAACTTCATCTTTAATCTATCTTTAACAGGGTTAGGATAAGGTGGATATGTCCAAATTGATGGTGGAGTAAATTCTTCAACAGAAGTATAATATTCAAGTCTATCAGGTTCAATCGGGACAACTAAAGCATTAAAAAGACCTCTAAATTCTATATTATATTTAAAGCTTTTGTTAAACATTGATTCTTTAAAAATATAAACCTCATTGTCATTTTCAACTTCAATAGGAATATAGTTTTCATCAAAGTAAAATCTAAATGATTTAAATTTATTAATTATAATACCATTTATTGTATCAGAATAAGGTCTACCAAACCTAAAATAAGTATTTTTTACAGTTGTCAAATTACCAATGATTTCAATTCCATCATATTCTGTTTCTATTTTTCTAATTAAACTAAATTCTTTATCATACATATATATGTCAGAATTATTTAAAACTATATAATTATTGTTAATATCCTTATGAATATCATAATGACCTATATCATAACCAAACTCATTTTCAATTTTAATGTTTTTAAAAGCATCATTCATAGAATATAAAATGGTTTTTCCATTTTTAGTTGAGTCTTCAACTTCTAAATTCCCTGTGAAATAAATAGTATTTATACTTGAAATATTATTATGAAATATAATCTGCTTGGTTAAACTAAATAAAGTATCTAACTCATTATCTTTGTATGCATAATATTTATAAAAGTACGATGAGTCTAAATATTTACCGTTTTCATCAGGAATAATTTTTTTACTTTTGTTTCTTAACTCAATAATATATTTGCCAAAGGTATTGTTTGTAATAAATATATCATCAATATACCCAGTTTCTACACTATATCTCAAATCTAAATCTAAAGATTTATATTCACAATCTTTAATTTCAATAAATTTTTTAGAAAAAGCGGCAGTTGCACCACTATGAAAATCCCCAACATTATTTAGGTAAATTAATGCATTATCTTTATCAACCATAAATATATCATTTGCTTTAGGAACCAATTCTTTACCATCAATTGTATCGTAGGGTATATTCTGATTAATTTTAAAAGTTTTTCCACCATTGGAAGAACGTACTATTTCAGCTTTACCAGATTTTAATACTGCTATATTCTTATCATCAAAAATATATTTTGGAACGTTTCCAGTAATATTACAATTAATGTTAATATCCCAATTAATTAAATTTCTAGTAGTTAAAATTGTTTTGTAGTAATTACTTGAGAAATAAACACCATTAGATAACTCAACATCAAATGGTTCATATTCTTGATTATAAATTTGATCATTAGAGTTTAATAATTCATTCCTAAATTTATTGATAAACTTAAGTTCCTGAGTATTTTTATCAAACACATAAGTCTCTAATCCTAGTTCACTTCTAGTTTTTCTTGAAGCTGAGAAAATTTTGAATTGATTATCTTCAGGTATAAATTTGAATCTACGATTTAGTGAACTTAAGTCGTATAGATTCCAAGTTAAATCGCTTTTTAATTCGGCAATTTGTGAATTTGAATATATATAAAACCCTGAATATTTATTATTTACATAAAAACTAGTTAATGGTTTTTCTAATTCTATCAATTCAGAATTGATATCATCAGTATAAAATATTTTTCCAGTCTTAGTATTAATAATAATATATTCTTCAAAACTTGAAATATTTAATATTGAATCAATATTCATCTTATATTTTTTCCAAGTATTTCCATCATCACTAGAAACAAATATAGAATCAGAAAAGGTTGAAATATAAATTGAATTTTTATGAATTATTAAGTCATTAAACCCATTTGATAATGTCTGATATTTCCAAAAATCACCTTTATCAGTTGATTTCATAAATCTACCATCTTGAGTTACACCGTATACATTATTATTATTAAATCGCATTTTGGGAATATAAGTCTTTGTACCAGAATAAGACTGATTCCAAGTTTGACCATTATCATAAGTACGTAATACACCACCATCACCACCATACAAAACAAGTTCACCTTCACGAAGTTTTAATACATTCATATATAAACTGGAAACAGAATAATATTCATTAATATTTTCAGACTCTATAACTGGCTGTGAATATAAATAGATATTTAATAGTGAAATAATAAGTAAAAGTGTTTTCATATATCATATCCTTCATAATGTAAATTACTTTCTACAAAAATAATAAAATTTCTAAATATAAAACATTTTTATTTTTTGTACTATTTCTATATCCAATTAACTTTTCAGAGGCGATTTTGTTACATTTTTGGATGGATTATTTTCTCAGAATCATAGACTTTATGGATTTGGCGGATTATGGTTTTGTAAATTTAACATTTTGCACCTACGGAGCTTTTGGGTGCAACACCTACGGCGTTGTGAGGGGCTTTGTTTGTTGTTGCTATTGATATGAAACTGCGCTGCAGTTTTAAGAAAGGGAGATTAGTTTTTTTGGAATTGTAGTGAACGCAAATTTGCGTTCACTACTTTTTGATTAATCTAAAACAATGGATTCCACGCTTCGCTCTGAATGACAATAAAAATAATCTGATTTTAATTTTATCACAAAATATAGTTTTTTGAAGTTAAACTATGTTTTTAAAATAAACACCCTATTTTTGTAACAAAAAGACGTTTAATGTGTTTATTGTGTATATAATTTTTACAAATTTAAGAATTATGTATTTTGCAAAGTTCATATAATATTACTCCAGTTGCAACTGATACATTTAAAGAATGTTTTATGCCATACATAGGAATTTCGATGGAGTCGTCGCAGATTGAAATTATGTCATCATCTATGCCGGAAAGTTCATTTCCCATAACTATTGCTATTGGAAATTCAGTCTTTTGAATATCTGTGTATTGTCTTTTTTTATCTGTTAGTTCAACTGCTATTACTTTGTAATTTATAGATTTGGCGTATTCGATTGCTTCTTTAGTCGTCTTGAAATATTGCCATTTTACTGTATCTAATGCACCGAGTGCGGTTTTTTCAAGGTCTTTTCGGGGCGGATGTGGAGTATAGCCACAAAGTAGTATTTCGCTTATTCGGGTAGAGTCGGATGTTCTGAAAATAGAGCCAACATTATATGTACTTCTAATATTATCAAGAATTACAATTATTTTATGTTTTGCGAGTCTTTTAAGTTCGTCTTCATTTGGTCTTTCAGATAATATTTCTTGATAGCTTAATTTTCTCATTTAGGGTTTTGTATGATAATAAAATTACTGATTTTAATATTGACGATTATGTCTTATAATTCGTATTCACAGGAAATTTCAAGTTCTGGGAAAGAGTTTTATTTTGCATTTCCACCTAATTTTCATACAAATATATTTTCAGATTCTGATAGATTAAGCCTTGCTGATAGTTTATATGTATTCATTGCGGCAGAAGAAGCTACTTCAGGTTATATTGAAGTAAATGATATTTTTGGAAATTCAAAGACTTTTACCTTTAATATAACTAATCCAGATGAAATATATACTATTGCAAATTCTTTTTGGGATTTTGAAATGATTTCGTATAAGTTTGTAAAAGATTACGATAGGTTTGATGATGAGAATAGTCATCCTTTAAGAAATACAAACCATAATGAAGTAGTAAGTAATCTTTCGTGGCATTTAGTCTCTGAAAAAGATGTAACAGTTACAATTATGAATCAAGCAACAAAATCATCAGATGGTACTTTGTTATTTCCTGTTAATTCATTAGGAAAAAATTATATTGTTGCCGCTTATAATTCAAATTTTTCTTCAAGAGCAAGTACACCATCGCAGTTTATATTGATTGGTACAGAGGATAATACTGATATAACTATTACTCCATCTACTAAAACACAAAAATTGAAAGGTCAAATTCAAAGAGTTATATTAAATAAAGGTGAAACTTATTTAGTTCAATCAGAAGTAGGCAATGATATTATAGATTTGACAGGGACAATTGTTTATGCTGATAAAAATATTGTAGTGATAGGTAGTCAACTAAGAGCAAAAGTACCCATAGAGAGAGAAGGAGATAGTAGAGATCATTTATTATCGCAAAATATACCGATTGATAAATGGGGCAAAAGTGCTTTTTCTATTCCATTTGTTCAGAAAAATTTTGAAAATAGATTAGGTGAAGATGTTACTCGTATTATAGCGGCTTATGATAATACTGAGGTATTTGTAAATGGTAATTTAGTAAAAACCTTGTCTAAAGGGGAATATTATGATATTTTTGATTCTAATCCTTTAAATATTACTTCAAATAATGTGATTAGCGTAGTGCAGTATTGTAAATCTCAAGCATCAAGTGCATACTTTCTAAAGATTGGTGATCCATTTATGATGATTGTTCCGCCTAAAGAACAATATTTAAAAAAATATAAGACAATTAGTCCGTCAACTACCGAAACAGAAAGATCTGGGTGGTCGTATCGTGAATCTACCGTTTTCACAGAACATTATATAAATGTAGTAATTGAAAATGATTTTAAAAATACTTTAAAAATAAATGGAGTATTAGTAACTAACCAAACTTGGAATAATGTTCCAAATAGCACTTTTTCTTATGCACAGATAAGAGTAAGCCCTGGTACAAAATTAGTTGAAGCAGATACTACTTTTGGTATAACTTCTTATGGGTACGGAGTGGCAAATAGTTATGGATATGTTGGTGGCTTGGGTCTTAAAAACTTAGAAAATAAAGCACCTACAATAGCTTCTATTTCTGATTGCTACGAAATAAATGGAACTGTTACCGATGAGAACTTAGAGGAAATCAGCATATTAGATGATACTAATATTAATTTTACTCAAAATATTAATGCTGACTCAAGTCTTGGAACTTTTAAAGCATCTTTAATCGATAAATATCAAGATGGTGAATTTACTTTAACTACTTCAGATAAATCAGGTGAAGAAGTAATTGAGACATATCAAATTAAAGGTTTTACATTTAGTATTGATACTGTGAATAGTTTAATAAATGAAAATTATAAATATCCTGATAATAAGAATTTCTGTAAGAAATATACTGTTAAGAATTATGGAATCTTTGACAAAAGGATTGATAACTTAGAATTAAGAGGTGATGTTGGGCTATTTACAGTTGATTATACTTTTCCGATGAATTTGAAAGCAGGTGAAGAAGCAACTATTGAAATATGTTTTGATACCAAAGATAAATTAGGTGAATATAAACTTGAACTCGATTTGAAAACCGATTGCGAACAAGAGGAGAGAATTAATTTAAATATTGATGTTAATAAAGATAGCGAAGCTCCAAGAGTACTTGCTAATGCAAGTGATTGTGATAGAAGTATAAATTTATCAATCACTGAATCTGATGACTTTGATTATGGAATTAAAGAATTTAGAGTAATTGAATCTTTAAATATTGAAGTAATTAATAAAAAAAATAATACTTTCAATATGGATTATACTTTTCAAGTTATTGACCCTTATCAAGATGCACTTATTAGTATCGAAGTAGAAGATTCTGCTGGTTTTGTTAATACATTTGAAAGAGTAATCCCAGGACATACCCTTGGATTTGGAGAGGAAAACCAAAGAAGTGCAAGCGTAGATTTCGGGAATATTACTAAAAACTTTAATGATTGTTATTTACTGCCGATATATAATTATGGTGATTACGCAATTACTTATTATAATTACAATTTAATAAATAATGAAGAATTTTCAATTCCATTTAGTCAATTTCCTTTAACAATATTACCAAAAGATAGTGTTAAATTAGAATTATGTCTAAGTTCTCCTAATTTAGGAATATTGGAATTAGACACTTTAGTATTAAATGCACTATGTATTGATACTAAAATACCGATGGAATCATTTATTATTAGAGAGATTAATGAAACCAATTCAAAATGTAATTTGAAATTAGTACTTAAAGAGAAAGCAAAATTTGAGGGATTTGGAGATGTATATCCTAATCCTGTTCAAAATCAATTGAATATCGAATTATCTTCCATCTTTGAAAGTGATTTGAAATATTACATATTGGATTTGAATGGAAATATAGTAGATCAGAATACAATAAAAATAGGTCAAGGTCTGTTTATATTAGAAATAGATGTTACAAATTTGAATAATGGTACTTATGACATTATATTTGAATTTGAAAAACAAAGAATAACACGGAAATTCATAATAAATAAATGATAATTAACTTAATCATATCGTTTATCTTGCAATTTAATTTAGTTGCTCAAGAATCAGAAACACAGGGAAAAGACTTTTGGCTTACTTTTCCTCCGAATGCTCATGTTAATATAAATGACTTTGATAAAAAAGATAGAGAAAGAGATTCGTTATTTATATTTTTTGCTTCTAATGTACCAACAGATGTTAGGTTTACTTATTGGAATTATGAAGGTAAAGAGTTTAAAAAAACAATCAGGATTAATGAAGTTCTTCAATATGAAACATTTGGTATTCCTTGGTATGACTTTGAAATTCCTGCTCAAGATAAAGATAATCATAGGTTTGGAAATGGCATTGAATATATTCAGAATGCAAACAAAATGTCTATACATATAGAATCAGATGAGGAAATTACTGTTTTAGGACATAACCAAGCTAAATGGTCAAGCGATGGAATGTTAGTTTATCCAACCAAAGCAACTGGGAAAAAGTATATCTTAGCATGTTATAGCTCAATTTATGAAGTAGGATTAACTCATAGAGCTTCCCATTTTTCTATAGTTGCAAGTGAAGATAACACAAAGATTACTATAAAACCAACTGCTGAATTATCTAAAAGCGATATGAAAGATGTAAATATTACTTTAAATAAAGGTGAAGTATATTATGCTCGTGCTAAGGATTTTGGAGGAGGAGAAGATTTAACTGGTACAGAAGTAGAAGGTGATAAAAATTTCGCAGTGTTTTCTGGTGTTGAAAGAACGAGTGTACCTTATACCAGTACAAACTCGAGAGATTATTTAGTTACTCAGATGAGTCCTTTCGAAACTTCTGGAATTGAATATTTAGTAACACCATTTCAAAATAATAGTTATGGAGATATACATTCTAAATTTAGAGTAATTGCATATTTTGATGATACTGAAGTTTATTTGAATGATAAGTACTTTAAGACTTTGAGTAAAGGTGAGTTTTTTGAAGCAGATATTGACAAAGCATATCATATTAAAACAAGTAAGACTTCCTATGTTTATTCTATAAGACGTTCAGGATTTGCGGATGATTTTGGCAATAAAGAAACTGGAGACCCTTTTTTGCTTGTGAATCCTCCAATTCAACAGTTTTACCAAACTTATAAAGTTATTAATTTCCAAGCTTATGAAGAAATTGGGAATGGACTTCACTCCAGAATTTATAATGAACATTTTATTACAATCGTATTAAAACAAGAATCAATAGTTAATACTTTATTAGACTTTAAGCCATTGCCTTCTAATTTGAATTTTGTAAAGATTCACAACACAGAATATGTTTATGCTCATATCCCAGTTAATTTAGGAACACATTTAGTTAGTTCGGCTGACCCAATATTATGTTACTCTTATGGCTATGGATATGCTAATAGTTACGGTAGTGTAGGTGGTGGATTGAAATTAAGAATACTTGATCATAATCCGCCAGGGATAAAAGGAAAAAGTAATTGTGATAATTATGAAATTGATTTTTCTGAGTTAAATAATTATGATTCTGGTTTAGATAGTATTATGATTTTAGATAATGAAAATATAAAATATAATGATAATTTGAATGGTGATTCTTTAGATAATGCTAAATCAATATTTAGTTTAGTTGACCCCTACCAAGATGGATATGTTACTTATAGAATTTATGATAAATTTGGTTTATACTCTTCTGATACTATTGATATTCCTGGTTTCACTCTGTCTCAAGAATTCATTCTGCCAGACATACCTGACAAAGGTCAAAGAGCAATTAATGATTATTACTTGAAATTAAAAGTAAATAATTATGGAAAATTTACCCAGAAATTAAAGTTAAAATTGGATAATAGATTATTACTTATTGATAATCCACCAGCGACCATTAATCCAGGTGAAGATGTAATTTTAAATCTAAAAATAGAAAAAGAATCTTATGCTGATTTTGATGAACTAACATTTGTTTCAGAATTAGATCACGATTGTTTTCAAGAAAAGACACAGGATTCATTAATAAGGATTTGGAAAGATAATTTAAATCCCCAATATGAGCTAAGTAATTTTGAAGAATGTGAAGATTTTTATGATTTATTGATTATAACGGATAATGAAGACATTGACTTTGGATTACAAGAAATAAAATATATCCAATTAGATAATATTGTTGAATCAGCTACGATTGTAAACAATCAATATGAAGTAAAACTACAATTAGATGATATTTTTCAAAATGGATACTATGAGATAATTGCTATTGATTCTGCAAATAATGAAGTCAATATAACTGGCTCTATCGGTGGATTAGTATTAGAGTTAGAAGAAAATAATGAATATACTTTTGAAGATATTATGATCGATACTTACAGATGTGATTCAATAACATTTTATAATAAAAGTGAAAGAGATTTTATTTTTGATAATTATACTTTTGAAGAGAATATAAATTACTCAATACCTATTTCTCAATTTCCATTATTAGTTAAAGCAAAATCACAAGCAAAATTAGTTGTTTGCTTTGATTCGGAAAATTATAAAGGAATTGATGAATCAATCAAATTAAATTTTAATGATTGCGTAGAAAATAGTTACCCTCTAAGTTCAGTATTAATTGAAAAAAATCGAGAATTAAATTCTAATTGTGATTTGAAAATTGAACTTAAAAAAGTAAATAGTAAAGCATTTAATTTATCTGTTCCTTACCCTAATCCAGCTACAAATCAAATTAATATTAATATAAACAATGATATTAATAGAGTTATTAATTTTAAATTGATAAATAACTTAGGAGAAGAGTATTTCTCTATATCTGAAAATTTTAATCCAGCGTATTACAACTTACAATTTACTTTCAATGAAATCCCTAATGGTAATTATTTACTACTAATTAACAGCAATAATATAAGTGAAACTTATAAAATTAATATAGTTAAGTAATTAATAACTATTGCTTTTATATATCGTATTTTATTCAATTTCTTTAAATAAAGTAAAATTTCTTATTTTTGTATTTTATTTTTATTAATTGGTCAAAAATGTCTGAATTGAGAAATAGATTAGAATCTATTATAAATGGAAATACTGATAAATCTTTTATTACTTCTTTTGTAAACGATTTTATAGATAGCTTGAATAATGGTAGTATAAGATGTGCGCAGAAGAACCAAGATCAAGAATGGATTGTAAACTCTTGGGTTAAAGTAGGGATACTAACATTATTTAAACACTCAAGTTTAACAGATTTTTCAATTAATGATGAATTTAAGTTTTTTGATAAAGATATATTACATCTTAAATCATTAAAATTGGAAGATGGCGTTAGATTAGTACCAGGTGGTTCATCTATCAGAACTGGCTCTTATGTTGCACCAGGCGTAATTTGTATGCCACCAATGTATATCAACATCGGTGCTTATGTAGATGAAGGTTCAATGATTGATTCGCACGCTTTAGTTGGTACTTGTGCTCAAGTTGGTAAAAGAGTACACTTATCAGCAGCATCTCAAATTGGCGGAGTATTAGAACCAGCGGGAGCAAGACCGGTAATAGTTGAAGATGATGTGATGATAGGTGGGAATTGTGGAGTTTATGAAGGGGTTATGGTTAAACGCAGAGCAGTTCTTGGAACAGGTGTAATTTTAAATGCTTCTACTCGTGTTTATGATTTGGTAAATAATGCTGTAATCAAAGCAACAAATGAAGAACCACTTGTAATTCCAGAAGGTGCTGTTGTTATTCCAGGTGCGAGAGCAATTCAATCACCTTATGGTAAAGAACATGGTTTATCAGTTTCGACACCTTTGATAATAAAGTACAGAGATGAGAAAACAGACGCAAAAACTGCATTAGAAGATATTTTAAGATAATTTAAAAGATAGTGCATCGTATGAATATTCAGGAAATTGAAAATCCAGAAGTTATTGATGAGATTGATGTTACATTAGGATCAAAAGTTATTTTATTTAACGATGATTGGCATTCTTTTGAAGAAGTAACTCAACAGATAATTAAGGCAATAAAATGCTCAGAAAATGAAGCTGAAGCTCTTACTTGGGAAGTTCATTCAAAAGGAAAAGCAGCTGTTTTTTCTGGCGAAATGCACGAGTGCCTTAGAGTAAGTTCAGTATTAGAAGAAATTGGTTTACACACACAAATTGAATATTAATAGAATTATAAAATTATTAAGGAAAAAATGGCAAACCCAAAATACGAAATAACAGTAACTCAAGAAAACGAAGATTTCGGAACAATTACATTAGAAACATTCCCAGAAGTAGCTCCATTACATGCTGCTAATTTTGATGAATTAGTTACAGCAGGTGCTTATGATGGCTGTGCTTTTCATAGAGTTATACCTGGATTTATGATTCAAGGTGGCGACCCTAACTCAATTAGCGGCGATAGACACACTTGGGGAATGGGAAATAAAAGTCAGAAAAAAGTAAAAGCTGAATTTAATGATATTTCACACACTCGAGGAATTTTATCAGCAGCAAGATCACAGGATCCTAATAGTGCATCTTCTCAATTTTTCATTTGTGTAGCAGATGCAAAATTTTTAGATGGACAATATACTGTTTATGGTAAAGTATTAGATGGCTTAGAAGTTGTTGATAAAGTAGTAAATGTAACAAGAGATAGAAGCGACAACCCACATGAAAAAGTGGAAATGAAAATTATAAAAATTGAAGAATAATGAACCTCTTTGACCCTATAACTATTGGAGATTGTCAATTAAGTAATAGAATTGCTATGGCACCTCTTACACGTAATAGGGCAAAAGCGACTATTCCTAATGAGATGATGAGGATTTATTATAATCAGAGATCTACTGCTGGTTTGATAATATCCGAAGCTACTAATATATCATCTCAAGCTACTGGATATGTTAATACCCCTGGTATTTATACTAATCTTCATATAGAAAAATGGAAAAGAATTACTGACTCAGTACATCATTATGGTGGGAAGATTTACTGTCAATTATGGCATGTAGGACGGTCTTCCCACTCTGATTTTCATAATGGTAAATTGCCCGTAGCTCCTTCTGCAATTGCTTCCAAAGGCCAAATCAAAACTCCTTACGGTTTAAAAGACAAAGAAGTACCAAGAGAATTAGAAATTAGCGAAATAAAACAAGTTATCGATGATTACGCAAACGCCGCTGAAAATGCAATTAAAGCAGGTTTTGACGGTGTAGAAATTCACGGTGCAAATGGATATTTGATTGACCAGTTTATTTGTGATGGATCGAATCAAAGAACAGATGAATATGGAGGTAGCATAGAAAATAGATGTAAATTTGCCTTAGAAGTAGTAAAAGCAGTATCCGATAGGATTAGTAGAAAAAAGGTAGCTATAAAACTCTCTCCATCTGGTACT
The DNA here is from genome assembly GCA_030431515.1 of bacterium. Lineage (GTDB taxonomy): Bacteria > Bacteroidota > Ignavibacteria > Kapaibacteriales > UBA2268 > JAJRPT01. The sequence goes on along the minus strand of JAUIIX010000029.1, from coordinate 22,197 downwards.
TTTAATTCTATGAATGACTCAACAGTTATTGAAACCTTTTCATATTTAATAAAGGAATTAAACAATTTTAGTTTGAGTTACTTGCATTTGGCAGAATTTTACAATCCTCCTGGGAAATCTTACAAAGCACCTGCTCACTATCTTCAAGAAGGTGAAGTGATTAAATACTTCAGAAAAATTTATAAAGGAATTATCGTAGGAAATAGTGGCTTTGACTTTAAAAAAGCAAATGAATATATTTCTAAATCATATTGTGATATAATCGCATTTGGGAAATTATTTATTTCAAATCCTGACTTACCAAGACGATTTAAAGAAAATGATGAATTAAATGATTGGGATGTATCAACTTTCTATACTGATACAGAAAAGGGATATATTGACTATCCTTTTAATATGTAATTTAAAATATCTTCTTATTTCTATTACTTAAAAAATCATTAATTTGTTTTTTAATTTTCACTAACTTATCAAAATCATTAAATACTTTTGAATCTTTATTAGCGTCTAAATTTGAATAAATTGTTTCGTGATAACTATCCAGAGCATTATGAAAATCATTATCTAGAATATCTCTCAGTGCTTGATTTTCTGCATCTATTTGTTTTATTTTTTGCTTATACTCATTAGTTTTACGTCTTTTGATAAATGCAATAATAACTACAACAATAGTCAAAATAAAAATAGCAATAGTAGAATAAGTTGTTAAAGTATAAATATCATTTTGGTGACTTAGTTCTAAGTTCTCTTTTTCAAGATTAAACAGAGCATCATTTATTTTTGATACAGTTTCTAATTGGCTATTTATTTGTTTCTCTTTTACAGATAATATTTCCTCTACAACCCTATCATAATCCTCATATCTTTTCAATTCTCTATAATTATTTTTATAAACAACTAAACATTCGCTGAGTTTATTATAAATTTGATTTGTTTCAAAAAAAGGTTTGATAGAATCTAATATTGATAAAGATTTATTATAATCACCTTTTAGAAATAATATTTCAGAATGTAATAGATTATTTTGTGCTCGTTCAATTAATATTGTGGAGTCTTTCATGCCTCTTAATTTTTTATAATACCTATCGCCTTTTTTATAATCATTATTCTTATATAAAAATTTAACAGTATTTAGTAAAAAAGTAATATTTGAGGAATCTTTATTTAAGAGATTATTGTAATTTTCTAAAGCATTATGATAATCTCCCATTTGATCAAAAACAGATGCTAAAATATTATAATAATCTAATTCCAAATAATCAAGATTTTTTAAATCAAATTTTCTTAAAGATTGAAGTGCGTTGCCATTTTCTCTAATTGAATAATAATAAAATGCTTCTGTATAATAATATCTATTTTTATTATCTATCTCATTTATTAATTGTGAATTTAGTTTTAAATATCTATTAGCATCATTAAAATTGTTTAAATAGATATAAATAGTTATAAGTCTCTCATTACACTTAAATAACAGATTGTTGTCTTGGATTTTATTTAATGCACTTAAACTTTTATTATAATAGATAATAGAAGGTTCGAATTTAGAATATAATTCATTCAAATATCCAAGATAATAATAAGTTTGAGCTAAGTCTTTATAATTATAATCTTTTTTAAATAATTCTATAGCAGTTTTAAAATTAACTTCAGCTTCAGCATAATTTTCCTTATTCTCTAATCCTTTGTTTAGATAATAAGTCCCATCATTACCGCTGGCAAAAAAAATATTTAATATGAATATGAGGTAAAACAAAATATCCTAAATTAAAAATAATTTGAAAAATAATTAAAGACTACCGTGTCTTAAATATTAAGTATTTATCAATTTATTAAGTAATAGTTACAATAAATAATAAAATTTGAAATAAAAATTTGTGTAAATTAATAATAATTATTTTAAAAAATAAAATTAATTTTGTAAGTTGTTTATTATAGAGTATTTTTTTTCAATATTTGGAGATATTATGGGACCAGCACCACCAACTAATTATAGAGTATTAGTTCCTAATGGAATAAAGAAATTGTATTTTGACTTAAGCTCAAATGATTCGATAGAAACTCAAGTTTCAGTTGAAATTAATGGTACTTTCGTTATTATTGGCTCAACACCAACTGACAATATTGATGTTCCTCCTCATATAGATGGTGAACATAATGTAAGTTCTACGGTTAGAGGGATTAAAGGAGACTGGGGTCCACCAAACAAACCACCAGTTAAAGTTAATTTTTTATAACTAATTATTAATTTATTTGGTTTAACTAAAATAAGTAACAACTATTCCAATATTTTAAAAATATATTGGAATAGTACTTTTATGTTTTATTTTTATTCTGTAATTTTGTAAACTTATGAATGAAAACTATAATATTGACCCTAATGACCCAACATTAGATAAGTATTTCGATAAATTTAGAAAAAAAATTATCGGATATGATACTGTTTTTACTGCCGCTTATGGGCAAAAAAGAATTTATTATAGTGATTGGACTGCGAGTGGCAGACTTTACAAAGACATAGAAGATAAACTTTGTAATGAAATTGCTCAATATGTAGGCAATACTCATTCGGAATCTAATCTTACTGGTACTTTGATGACCAAAGCTTACCATAAGTCTCAAAAAATAATCAAAAAGCACGTAAATGCTGAAAGTAGTGATGTTATCCTAATGTGTGGCTCTGGTATGACAGGTGCCTTGGCTAAGTTAATGAGAATTATGGGATTTCAAGTTCCATACAGACTTAGAAACTGGGTTAATTTAGAATTAAAAGAAAAACCTGTTGTGTTTATCACTCACATGGAACACCACTCTAATCAAACTCAATGGGAAGAATCATTAGTTGAAGTTGTGATATTAAAACACGATGGAACTGGTTTAGTTGACTTAAATGATCTCGAAGAACAAGTAATGAAATATCAAGATAGAACGTGGAAAGTTGCCTCTGTAACAGCGTGTTCTAATGTAACTGGTATAGAAACTCCTGTTCACGAAATTGCGAAGATTATGCATAAACACGGTGGCAAGTGCTTCGTTGACTATGCATGTTCTGCTCCTCATGTAAAAATTGATATGCACAAAAGTGAAGAAGAAAAATTAGACGCAATTTATTTTTCACCACATAAATTTTTAGGTGGTCCTGGTACACCAGGTGTAGCTATTTTCTGTTCTTCATTGTACGACAATTCTGTCCCTGATATTGCTGGCGGTGGTTCTGTAGAATGGACTGACCCTTGGGGTGGACATAAGTTTTTTGATGATATTGAATTACGTGAAGATGCTGGAACTCCAGCTTTTCTTGGAACAATTAAAACTGCTTTAGTAGTAAAATTGAAAGAAGAAATGGGCTATGAGAAAACTCTTCAAAGAGAGCATATCATAAATAAAAAAGTATTTGATAGTTTTAAAGATATTAAGAATTTACATTTTCTTGCAGATAATCACAAAGAACGTCTAAGTGTTTTTTCTTTTTATATTGATGACCTTCATTATAACTTAGGAGTTAAAATCCTTAATGATAAATATGGGATTCAAGTGCGTGGTGGTTGCTCTTGTGCTGGTACTTACGGACATTATTTGCTCCACGTAGATCAATACACTTCTAAGCAAATTACTGATAAAATTTCTTGTGGTGATTATTCAGAAAAACCGGGTTGGATTAGAATGTCTTTCCACCCAGTGAACTCAGATGATGAAATAGATTATATTATTAATGGTGTAATTGAACTCGCTAAAAACCATAAAGAATGGGTAAAAGAATATATATACCTTCCTAAAACAAATACATTTAATCACTTAAATGAAACAACATTTGAATCTGATATGGTAGCCAAATGGTTAGGTGATTAATATTATCTTATAATTTCTGAAGCATTTTTCTTGCCCTCGGTACAAATTTACTTTCTGGATAATCTGCAATCAATTGCTTAAAAGTCTGCTTCGCTGAATTTGTTTCACCATTTCTTATTTGAGATTCTGCAATCATAAGTTTAGCATCTTCCTTTGCTGTAAATTCTGGGCTTTCCAATACTTTGATAAAATACTCAATCGCTTTAGCATATTGCTGCATACCATAGTGAGATTCACCCAACAAATAATTATGCTTATTCTTCTCTACGATTGTAGTTATCCCACTTTCAATTTCTTTTAGTTTAGCAATTGCTTTAGAATAATCCTTGTTATCTAAGTAACTTTGAGTTAACTCAAAACTAACTTTATTCAAATCGCTAATCTGTTTATCGCTATTTCTTTCTTTATCTACTTTACTTGATGAAAGATCTTTTTCATTAGATTCGTATTTTTCTTCTAATTTCTTTGATGCAGCTTTTGTTTTAGCATCTGCTTTAACTACAAAAAGTGGTTCTTTTGTTTTTTCAACTTCTTGGTCAGATTTCATAGTAAACTTCCCATTCTTTTTAGGACTTTCATCTTCTACAATACCAGCTGATGCAATCTCATTTTTAACAGTTTTATTTGTCATTAACTTCAAAGTTTCTTTTATTTCATTAATATCGCTTTTCATTACGCTAACATCACTTTTGATATTAGATAACTTATTTTTAATATCCGTTTGATTATTAGTTAATACTTCTACTTGTTTATTTAGCGGCATTAATAAATTTGCAAAATCTTGATTTTTAATTTCTTCAACTTTTTCTTCAGTCTTAGTAGTATTATTTTGTTGATTTGCTTCTTTTATTAATTCAGCAAATTCATCATCTCTACTTATTTCTTCATCTACTTTTTTACGTTTATCTTTTCTTGATTCAGATTCATCTAATCGTTCAGAAATTTCAATATCTTTATTTCCTCGAACTGAACTTGGTACTACGCAAGAGCTAAGTGAAACAAGTGTAATAATAGCCAATGTGCTTAAAGCAATGCGTATTATTACACACGAACATACTTCTTTTCCAAATATTTTAATAGTTTTCATAGTATTTTCAGTATTTTTTCAATAAATTAAGATTTTAAAATATACAATTCAAAAAAAGTGCCAAAGAGCAAATGAACATATTAGTAATTAACTGGCAAGATATTAAAAATCCTTTTGGTGGAGGTGCAGAAGTACATTTCCACGAGATATTCAAACGTATTGCAGCAAAAGGTCATCAAGTAACTTTGCTATGCTGTAAAGATGAAACCTTATCTGATTTTGAAGTAATTGATGGAATTCAAATAATCAGAAAAGGTAGTAGAAATACCTTTAATTTTACTGTACCTAAAGCATACAAAGAACTAAGCAACAAATTTAAGTATGATATTGTAATTGATGATATTAATAAAATTCCTTTTTATACTCCATTGTATGTAAAAGAACCTTTACTCGCTATTAACCATCATTTTTTTGGTAAAAGTATATTTAGAGAAGCATCATTTATAGCTGGGCTATATGTAAATTTAGCTGAATATCTGATGAAGTTTATTTATTTCAAAACTCCATTTGCTACAGTTTCGCAATCTACTTTAGATGATTTTATTGCTCGTGGATATGACACCAGCGATTTTACAATTATTCATAACGCACTATCACATGAAGAATATCCTATGAAGATAGGCGAAAAAAATAAAGAATTTACTTTAACTTACTTTGGTAGATTAAAAAAATATAAATCTGTTGATCACTTACTTAGAGCATTCCAAATTGTAAATCAAAATCATCCTAATAGTAGATTAGAAATAATTGGAAAAGGTGATTATAAACCTGAATTAGAAAAACTTGCAAAAGAATTAAATATCGATAAATCAATAACTTTTCATGGCTTTGTTGACAACAAAACTAAAAACGAATTACTTTCTAAATCACACTTAGTTGTCAATACATCTTTGAAAGAAGGTTGGGGAATAACAAACATAGAAGCCAATGCTTGTGGAACACCTGTTTTTTCTGCAAATGTACCTGGTTTAAAAGATTCAGTTAAAGAAAATCTATCTGGATTGCTTTACCAATATGGCAATATTGATGAAATGGTAAATAAAATTAACAACTTAATCACAGATAATACGTTATTACATAAGTTAGAAAGTGGTTCTTTAGAATGGGCAAGACAATTTTCTTGGGATAAATCGGCTGATGAAATGCTAAAGAAAATTTTAGATGTAATAAAAAAATCAAAATAAATACGTAAATTGCAAATTATTTTAATATTCAAAATTTTATAAAAGGATTAATTATGAAAAATTCATTCAAATATCTCTTAATCATCTCATTACTTGCTTTTGCAGTATCTTGTGCAGAAGACGATGATGATGACAAAAAAACACCAACTGACACAAGTACAAACTATTATCCTTTAGCAAGTGGTTCCTATTGGGTATATTCAAGAGCAGAAGTCGATGCCGAAGGAAATGTAGGAACGCCAACTTACGAAAGAGAAGAAGTTGATATGGAAGAAGTTGTTGCTGGTCATAACACAACAAAAGTAAATACTTATGAAAGCGATGCACCAAATAATTTTGGTTCAGAAGCATCAGCATCAAACAACTATTATAATGATAATGGAAAAGTATATGCTTCTATATCTTTTGTAGAACAATTACTTACAGTTGAAGCATTAGGAATTACAATTCCATTAAATACAGAAATCAACTTTATTAAATTAATAGATGTAAATGCAACATCTTGGGATGTAATAGAAATTCCATTTAATGATCTTCCACTTGAGTTTAATGGAATGAATATTAACTTCACTGGAACTGCTAAATTAAAAGCAAAATATTTGGGTGAAAAAGCATATTCTAATACAACTCTTAGTTTAAATGGAAATGTAGCAGCTTTTGAATATGCATTCGAAATAACTGGAGATGTTAAACTTTCATTTGTTGATGCTGGAACTATCACAGTAAAATCCACGGTTGAAAGATGGTATATGAAAGACATAGGAATGGTAAAAAGATCTGATTCAGCAGTCAATGTAACAGGTACTGGGACAGTAGCATCATTTATAGATGCATTAGGTAAATTCCCAGCTACAAACTATGAATTGAACAGTTATTCAGTAGCATCTGTATCTAATTAATTTATAATTAAATATAAATTTAAAAAAGCCGGCAATTCGTCGGTTTTTTTTTGTCTTCTTAATAAGAGCAAAGCTCAGAATCCATTCCCTGTCATTTCGAGCGTAGTCGAGAAATCTTGTCATTAAGAGCGAAGCGAAGAATCCAGAAAAATACTCGAGAAAGTAATTTTTTGTTTATTATTTTTTTTTGTCAAAATTACTAATTTTTTCATTTTTTTGTTTTTGCACTTTTCTTGTAAATGGTTTTGCTACAATATTTTACAAGGGTGAAAAAAATAGGTCTGAAAAAAATTAGTGATTTTTTGTTTGCTTTTCATTGTTGTGATTGTTTAGTTAATGTTAGTTTATGTCGCAATTTAGTTTTTTTGTTCTTCATTTGTCTTTTTGGTTGTTTTTGTTTTGAAGATATGCCGAAAGAAAGCAAGAAATACACTGTCGGCAAACCGATACACCTTTTTTACATTTCGCCTACGCTCAATGACCGAGGGGAATTTTGAGAGAATATGGATTCTTCGCTTCGCTCTGAATGACAATATTTCCAATTTTTTGTAGTGTTAATTATGTTCTTTGTTGTATTCAAATATCTATGTTCAATTTCTCCGAAGTTGTGATATACTATTGATTTATATTTACTATTAACATTAAACTTCTCCTAAGTTTTTTAAGTAGCCATGACAAATAAATGATTTTACGAAGAAAAATGAAGGGGAGGTTTTTTCTGGATTCATCGCTTCGCTCTGAATGACTAGATTATGTTGTAAATTTAGCTAATGCTATTATTTTTAATCGTTTAAATAACTGGACTGAAGCCCGGCCCTATTCATAATACAATTATTCTCTTTCTTTGAATGAGGTATTTAAAATTTAACCTTCCGAAGGTTCTAAACCTTCGGAAGGTTTGGATTTGCATAGAATATTATGGAATGACGAGAAAGAAGGAAGGGTTTTGTGCAGTAAGGCAGTTTGTATCATCTCATTTAGTCTTAAAATGGTTGCGAGTTTTAGTTTCTTGTTTTCTAACCGTTCCATGCGAATACAATGGATTCTTCGCTACGCTCTGAATGACGGAAATTGTTTATCGTTTTTCAAAGAACTTTGTTTTAGTGATAGATATTTTAGGAAGGGTTTTGTGCAGTAAGGTAGTTTATATTATCTCATTTAGTCTTAAAATTGTTGCGAATTCTAGTTTGTTGTTTTCTAACCATTCACTACAATGCCCTAACATTGTCAAGGTGGTCTTTGATTTCGTAACGTTTATGCGGTATATTTTAACAATAATATATTATTGATAATTATTTAATAAATTGGATAAGTTAAAAGGACTTATAGAATTAATATCAATTTTATTAAAATCTTTATCGTAAGTTACTATACCTAAATTATAAATAGTAGATATTGTAAGTTGATAAGCATCGTCAAAATCAAGATTATGTAGGTTTATATTTTTAATAATGTTAGGCATCTTGTCAATTGAAACTGATAGTACTTTAAATTTGTTACTCATTAAAATATCATCAATGAATGCCTCAAACATTTCAGATTTATTTTTACGACTTAGAATAACTCCCACAGAATGTAAAGAAAAATCACTTATAAAAATTGTATTTAAATTTTTATTGTTAATCAGCGATTTTGATAATTCAGAATTTTCTTGACTTAAAAATATTTCTAAAAAGATATTTGTATCAAACAAATAGTTCTGATTTATCGCCAATTTAATGCCTCTTTTTGCATTTCAACCGAACTTGTTTTTTCATTTGACAAAGCACCTTCCCAGCTAAATTTTAATAAATTTAACTTTTTATTAGAATCTAAATTTCTATTCAAACTATCAATAATTTTCTTAATCTGAAATAAATCATCAGTAGATAACTTATTTAAGTCAGAAATAGTTTGTTCCATTAATGTGTCTTTATCCATGTTATTACCTTTTTACATTTATAAACGATTTAGATTTATAATTATTTAGTTATCTGTGCATATCTGCTAAAAACCTCCAATACGAAGCAGATAAAGAATAATCATCTGCATTTTTAATAATTGGAATGATTTGAAATCATTCCCCAATCATTGCCAAGGTTGTCTTTGATTTCGTAGCCTTTCTCTCCGAGGTGATGGTGCGATTCTGTGCTAGATAATTATAATAAAATCTATCAATTTTTATAAATGCTACCTCTAACATCAATATTTACAATAATTAAGTTTGGTTTTATAATTTCATACAAAACTCTATAATTTCCTACTCTTAAACGATAAATATTTTTTACCCTTTAACTGGCTTTATATCTGCTTTTTCTTTTTTCTTTAATTTGTCTAATTCTCTATCAATAAGAAGTTTATATCTTTGTGGAATTTTTTGATAATTTTTAAAAGCTTTTTTAGTAAATAAAATTTTTAGTTCCATTCAACCAAATCACCTTTTTTGTAATCTTCGCGTGCTTTGTTAATTAACTCTTGTTCTTCTTTTGAAAGTTCTGATTCATCGTATTCAATAAATAATCTTTCAAATACATCAAACAAAGTATTTTTATCATACTTTGATAGTTGAATAAATAATTCTTCTTTTTGTAAAATTTGATTTTCCATAAATTATTAACGATAAAAATTTAATTATATTTTAATTACTTTACTTATGCTTCGCACATCTGCTAAAAACTTATTATTCATTTCTATTTTTTGCTTTTCTAATATTGTAATTTAATAATTTATATTGGTATATCAAATAATTTATTCAAATCTTTGATTTGTTGGAAATTCAGAATCACAGATTTTATGGATTTAAGAAAGTCACCCTTACTTGTTCCGATTTATTACTAAATGAAGTATTGATTTTAAGTCCATTTTTTAATTTGAGTAAAAAATTCTTATTTTTGTAAGATATAATTATTCAATAAGATATATTTTAATGAAAAAATTTGATAGATCAGTAATCGATGTGATTGGAAATACACCAATTATTAAACTTCAAAAAGTTGCATCTCACGTAGAATCCGAAATTTATGTAAAGCTTGAATATATGAACCCTGGTGGTTCTATCAAGGAAAGAATTGCAGTTTATATTCTTGAACAAGCCATCAAAAGAGGTGATTTAAAACCTGGTGGAACTATTATCGAGGGTACATCTGGTAATACAGGTGTTGGGCTGGCTATGTATGCCGCTGTTCACGGATATAAGACTATTTTTGTTCTTCCTGACAAGCAATCAATTGAGAAAATTAATAATTTAAGAGCATTTGGTGCAAAGGTAATTGTTACACCGACTAATGTAGCTGCTGATGATCCTCGTTCTTATTACTCGGTTGCTCAAAGGTTAGCCGAAACTACTCCTAACTCTTTTTATGCCAATCAGTATTATAATTTAGATAATAAAATGGCTCATTATCATTCGACTGGTCCTGAGATTTTCGAGCAGACAAATGGTGAATTTGATGTTTTTATGTGCGGTGTTGGTACTGGTGGAACTATCTCTGGTACTGGCATGTATTTAAAAGAAAAAATGCCAAATGTTAAAATTGTTGGTGTAGATATCGAAGGTTCTATTTTACTTCCTTTCTTCAAAACTGGTAAAGTTGTAGAAGCAAAATCTTACGTTTTAGAAGGAATTGGAGAAGATATTTTCCCTGATAATGTTGATTTTTCTGTTATGGATGATATGGTTGAAGTAAATGATAAAGAAAGCTTTATAATGACACGACAACTACTAACAAGAGAAGGAATTTATACTGGTGGATCTTCTGGTGCGGCTGTAGTTGCTGCAATTAGATATGCTCAGCAGTTAAAAGAGCCAAAGAAAATACTTGTGATTTTAAATGATTCTGGTAATAGATATACTGGAAAGATTTTTAATGATGAATGGATGAGAAATAATGGCTATTGGGATAATACTTTAAATGTTACGATAAGTGATGTATTATCAACGCTTGGAAAGGGCAATGATGATGTTATTTCTATGTCAGACGAGAACACAGTATCAGACGCAGTTAAAATATTGAAACAAGAAAATATATCACAAATTCCAATTTACTCGAAAGGCAATTTACTTGGAATAGTGAATGAAAAGAATGTATTGAGATCATTATTTGAAGGTAAAATAAGTCTTGGCGATAATATTTCTATCGCTGTTGACAGAAATTTTGAACTTGTAAATATTAATGATTTACTTGACAAAGTAGCAAGTAATTTGATACAAAGAAAAACAGTTTTAGTTGAAAAAGATGATAAAATAATTGAAATACTTACGGATATTGACATCTTAAATTTTATGTCAAATCGTAATTTCTAAGGAAACAATGGAAAAAATAATAGTTAAAATTGACGAACAAGAGTTTGAAACAGAAGTAAATTATAATCACCCAGAGAAAATTATATTAAACTCTAACCCCAACGAAGTTAAGATATTAAAAGAGTACGGTGGCAATGTATTTAGTTTTTTAGTTAATAATAAAGTTTATTTGGTTCAATATGATGAAAAGAATGGCGAATCAAAAATAATCTATAATAACTTCGAGCATAAAGTAAATATCAAGACTGAAACGAAAGCATTGCTTGAAGAGTTTATGAAAGATGCTGGCTTGAGTGCAGAAGAAAAAAGTATCATTGCTCCAATGCCTGGTTTGGTGATTAAAATTCTTACTAAAGTAGGTGATGAAGTTAAAAAAGGCGATAAATTAGTTATAATTGAAGCAATGAAAATGGAAAATTCTCTTGCTTCACCGATTGACGGAGTTGTATCTAAAATCAATGTAAGCGAAAATAATCCAGTTGAAAAAGATACTATTTTAGTCGAATTAGAAGAACTTAAAGTAAGTAAATAATTTTGTTTGAAGCAAAAGAAATAAAAAGTATAATCTGCTTAACTGAAGAAACAACAGAATTTCTATATAATATTGGTGCCGATGATTTAATAATCGGCATCACTAAATATACTAAACGCCCACCTCAAGCAGTCAAAGAAAAGCCAATCGTTTCTCGGTATATAGATAGCGATATTAAAGCAATAATTGCCTTAAAGCCGGATTTAGTTTTAGCATGGTCAGACTTGCAAGCTGATACTGCTCGAGAATTAATCAAAAATGGAATTGAAGTAATTTGTTTTAATCATAGAAGTATAAATGAAACTCTATCATTTATGCAGAAATTAGGTTATTTATTAAATAAAAAAACTGAAACAGATGTTTATTTGAATAAATTAATCAGCCATCTAAATAAATTCAAAGAAATAGGGGATAAAAGAAAACATAAACCAAAAGTTTATTTTGAAGAATGGTTTGATCCATTAATTGTTTCAATTAAATGGGTTTCAGAAATTATTGAATTATGTGGTGGAATAAATATATTTTCTGAAAAATCAAATTCGTCACTTGCTAAAGATAGGATTTTAGAAGATGATAAAAAAATATTAGAAGCTAACCCAGATATTATTTTAGTATCATGGTGTGGTAAAGCATTCCGAAAAAAGAAAATGATTTCTCGAGCAAATTGGGAAACAATTTCAGCAGTTAAAAACGACCAAATATTTGAAATTAAAGCCGAAATTATTCTCCAGCCAGGACCTGCTTCATTGACTGATGGAGTAGAAATAATATCCCAAATATTTGATAATTGGGAAAAAAAATAGTTAATAAACTCATCTAAATTTCTTAGTTAAAATACATCTCATAAACTTATTAAAGATTTTTGTTTTTAGGTCGATAAGTTAAAATATGAAAACTAAAATTTTGACTTACATTTGTGTTTTACTTTTTAGTACCACAATTTCAAACTCGACACAGATATTTGAATTTGCAAATGCTATTGGTAGTTCTAATGCGGAATATGCAACTGCTGTTGCTTATGATAGCGATGGCAATTCTTATATAACGGGTTCTTTTAGAGGAACTGTAGATTTTGATCCAAGTGCTAGTGTAAATAATTTGACCTCTATTGGATCATCTGATATTTATGTTGCCAAATATGACAGTGATGGAAATTACGTTTGGGCTTTTAATATTGGTGGACCTAATGGAGAATCTGGAGTAGATATTGGAATTGATCCTAATGGAGATGTAATTGTAAGTGGTTATTTTAATAATCCGATTGATTTCGATCCAAGTGGAGCCACTTATGTTCGCTCTGCAAGTAATACTGATGGTTTCGTAGCAAAATATGATAGTGATGGCAATTTTGTTTGGGCAAATGATATAGGTGGTAGTCAATATGATTATTGTAACAATTTAGATATTGATGAGAATGGAAATATTTATGTTATTGGATATATGGCAGGAACTTCAAATTTTAATCCTAATGGTTCATATAATATTGCTGGAAAAGGTAGTAACGATATATTCTTTTCTAAATATGACAACAATGGAAATTTCCTTTTAGCAGAAGTTATTGGTTCTTCTTCAAGTGAATCAGGTGTAGATATTAAAGCAAATAGTTCAGGACAAATTTATATTTCAGGTCATTTTACTGCAGATTTAGATTTTGATCCTGATGCAGGAGTTACAACTGCTACAAATCTTGGTGGAAACGATGCTTATGTTGCCAAATATGATAGTAATGGTGATTTTCTATGGGTAAATGCATTTAGTTCTACTGGTGCAGAATCCATAAGAGCAATTGAATTTGATGATGATGAAAATGTACTCATTTTAGGTTATTTTACAAATACTATTGACTTTGATCCAAGTGCTTCAACATACAATCTTACATCTAATGGTGGAAATGATATTATTTTTGCAAGTTATACACCTGATGGTAATTTGAATTGGGCAAAAAATATTGGCTCAAGTAGTAATGATGATGGGCATAGTATTTATAATGATAATTTTAGTAATATCTATATTACAGGAAGTTTTGCTGGAACTGTAGATTTTGACTTAGGTACTGGTGTTTCAAATTTAACTTCAAGTGGTGGAACAGATGTTTTTGTTGCAACTTATGATTTTGATGGTGAATTTAAACAAGCTTTCAAAGTTGGTGGTTCAGGGAATGATCTCGGTCGTAGTGTTGTTTTAGATAATGCAAGAAATATATTTCTATGTGGTGATTTCGCTGGAACTGTAGATTTTGACCCAAGTGCTGCTACTGCAAATAGAACTTCATTAGGTGGTATTGACGCTTTTCTGCTCAAATATTCGCAAACTTTTCCACCTACATTAACAACAAATTTAGTAAATAATATCACCAAATATACTTTAACAAGTGGTGGAATTATAAGTGATGATGGAAATTCTTCAATTCTTAGTAAAGGAGTTGTATGGAGTACATCAAATACTTTTGAATTAGGAAATGCTCCAAACGGTGGCTTTACAAGTGATGGTAGTGGGTTAAGTTCATTTGTTTCAAATGTGTCTGGTTTAAGTGCTGGTACTACATACTATCTCAAATCTTATGCTACAAATAGTATAGGAACAGGATATGGAAATGTTTATAGTTTTAGAACACGTTATGAAATTCCACATGATGGGAATCAAGATGGAATACCAGACTCTTTACAAAATAATATCTCAACTTTATCAAGAAATGAAGATGGAACATATTTAACAATAATTTCTGACAATAGTACAACAATTTCAGATGAAAGCGTAAGCTCGAAAAGTGATGATGAATACACTTATCCATTTGGAATAACAGAGTTCAAAATAAACGCTTCTAATGCTACTGTTAAAATATATTATCATGGATATGAAAGTTTAGAAGGGTTTTCATATAGAAAATTATTTCCAGACGGAACATATAAGGGCTTTGATAATGTAGTATTCGGTAGTGAATTGCTAAGTGGGGTAAGAACTGCTTATGCAATATTAACACTTATAGACGGTGGACTTGGCGATTATGATGGCGAAGTAAACGGCGTAATATATGACCCAGGTGGACCATCAATCCCCGTAAGTGCTAATATTCCTATTTGGGATTGGTATTATTTACTAATAATATTAGCTTTAATTCCGTTGATATATTTAAAATTAAATAATTAGATAAAACTATTAGCAAAATAAAATACCAAAATCACCAAGTACACATCTTTAAAAATAAATTATAATAATTCTAAAATAAAAATCTTTATAAAAATTTATTTATTATTAATTTCGCACTTGTCATTTTTAACTTGTTTCAGAATCTTGTCTTAAAATTGCCATCTTTTAGAGGGGTGTCGGATTGCCGACGGGGTGTTTCTTTTGTTTTCAACTCCAAAAATACAAAAAATCGTTCCTTCATTCTTGTCATTTCATAATACTCTATGCAAATCCAAACCCTTCCGAAGGTTTAGAACCTTCGGAAGGGTAAACCAAAAATAACACCATTTTTACTAAAAAAACTACAAATAAGGTCATTCAGAGCAAAGCGTGGAATCCATAAAAAGCTCTACGTCATTTTGAGGCGTAGCTGAAAAATCTCTAAAAAATGACAAACGTAATTCTGAACCCAGTTCTTTCAAATACTGCAAATACTGTAAAAAAAAATTGTAACCGTAAGGGAAATTCATGAATTTCTCCTACAAAAACAAAAAAAACACCGATTTTACTGCAAATTTTTTCATCCGAAGGATAATACAAAAAATTCAGCGGAGCTAAAAACTGCAAAAATCACATAAGATAATAAATAACAAACAGTTAAAAGGGTAAAATAAGGAAAATATTAAAAATAACCACTGCAAAAAAACTGCAAAAACTGCAGTTTTCTGCAAAAATAGGTCATTCAGAGCAAAGCGTGGAATCCATAAAAAACTCTACGTCATTCTGAGACGTAGCCGAAGAATCTCTAAAAAATGACAAACATAATTCTGAACCCAGTTCTTTCAAATACTGCAAATACTGTAAAAAAAAATTGTAACCGTAAGGGAAATTCATGAATTTCCCCAACAAAAAACAAAAAAAACACCCATTTTACTGCAAATTTTTTCATCCGAATGATAATACAAAAAATTCAGCGGAGCTAAAAACTGCAAAAATCACATAAGATAATAAATAACAGACAGTTAAAAGGGTAAAATAAGGAAAATATTAAAAATAACCACTGCAAAAAAACTGCAAAAACTGCAGATTTCTGCAAAAATAGGTCATTCAGAGCGAAGCGAAGAATCCATAAAAAAACTCTACGTCATTCTGAGGCGTAGCTGAAGAATCTCCCAAAAATTAATACTATTTTTGTTAACAATGGTTTATAAATAAATAAATTTTATATTCGTCACTAACATAAAACAAGAGATATAGATGGTACATTAATTGCAGAAGATATGAATGGCTTTCAACTAAGAAAGGTTTTAAAAGGAGTAATAATATGAAAAAGATATTCATAGACATAAATCGTATTTTAACTGATTGGGATCCTATTGGAGTACCTAAATACATTGCCATAGATGAATATATAAGATACATTCCTTTGATACTTGAATCTATTGAAAGCCGAGAACAGCTTTTGAAATGCTTAGAAGATATATTAATCAACAAATTAGAACTTGGTTATAATCCTGCCAACAACGAACATTCGAAGGATTTACAACAAGTGTGTGATAAACTAATCGAAGTATACAATAGATAAAATGAAGTTGTTTGTTAAAATATTACTGTTAGTTTTTGTTTATCTTATCGCTAATGTGAAAGAATAAGTGCAGCAATTAGATAGGGAAAAAAAATGCAAAAAATGCAATTTCTAGGTCATTGTGCAAAGTCGAGAAACTATCCTCTCATTTTGTAATGAATTCTATCAAGATGTTCCTTACAAAACAGGAAATAGGCTAAGATGTGGTATATTTATACAAATATATTAATTTGCTTTTAACTTTATAAAATATTATAATTTTATATTCGTATATGCTTTTATGAATGAACTACAAGCAACATATAATATTATAGATAATTTGGAAAAAGAAGAACTAACTAAGTTAATAACTTATATTAATAATAAGTTATTGTATTATAATGTAAATTCAAAAAAAAGTATTAATTTTTTGGAAAAATTATCCGAATTATCAGCAACAGATTCTATTTCTAATCCTGTTGATTGGCAAAAAGAGCAAAGAGTAGAAATAGGTGATTTTAATTGATAGTAATATAATTATATATTTATATATTTAGCTAAAAAAGAATTTAAAAATTTAAGAAATTATTTAGGTAGTATTCCGTTTAAAGTATCAATAATTAGTAAAATTGAAGTATTAGGTTATTCTAAGCTTACATCAACGGAGTGTTTCTATTTTGAAAAATTCTTTGAAAATTCTGACATTATAAAGATTGATAATAGTATTATAAATGCTACGATAAATTTACGAAAAAAGTATAAACTCTCTCTGGGAGACGCCTTTATAGCAAGCACCTCACTTATCTACAATTTAGAATTACTCACATACAATACTAAAGATTTTATTAATATTGAAGAATTAAACCTTATTGATATTAATAAAATTCAAAATATATAAATTAATTTATATTTATTTAGTCTTTGAAGTTTTTAGTAGATGTACGTTGTTCGGAAATAAGAGCTGACTCTTGGTCTGGTGAGGATTATAATTAAATATTTGTTTTTATATTCGTCACCAACATAAAATAAGAGATTTTATGGAATTAAATAAAGATGTATAATGGCTATCAACTAAAAAAGGTTTTAAATGGATTGAATAAAATGAAAAAGATATTCATAGACATAAATCGTGTTTTAGCTGATTGGGATCCAATTGGAGTACCTAAATACATTACCATAGATGAATATGGTCGGTAAATCCATTGATTAAATATAATTTTTGTCCTTTCGTTTTTATTATGCCAGAAGTATATTTATACAGTTGACTTTCCTAACTTTCTAATATTAAATTCTCTCTTCCTTTAACTGCAATACTATATGTAGGTAGATTTGTGTATATGTATTTGGCATATATTTAATTATTATTTTTTTATATTCTACTCCTACGGAGCAGTTTGTTTTTTTGTTTCGTTTTCTATTGATATTAAACTGCTACGCAGCTTTTTAAAAAGGGGAATTTTGAGAATTCAGAATCACAGATTTAATGGATTACGCTGATCGCACGGATTTAAATTGTTGGTAATTTTAACGAGATATTTCGTTTCTTTCAATATGATGGGAACAGGAAACTATATATACATCGAATTTGAATAACACTTATCAAACTTAAATTAATAAATATATTTGAAAAAAGTAAATATTCTATTTAATTGACACGTAAAAAGATATAATGCTACAGACATAAGGGCTTGATTTAGGATTCTTCATTTTGAATATGCTAAATATTAGAATGTTGCGATATTAGGATACGTATGGTTAGGGCATAAAAAAAGGAACTCTATTTAAGTTCCTTTTTCTATAAAAATATTTGTACAAATTTACTGTGGTAATACAGGTAATTCGTAGTCAAGGTCGCCATCGAATATCTCTTTCATTGCAATAAAAGATGGTTTTGGCATCATTTCAAATTTTTTGCTAATATTTACCTGATCAGCATTTGCAATCTCATTGTCATCTGCAGTTGGAACAATATCTTCCATTTGCTCCATTATTTCGCTTTTTACATCTGCGTTAATTTGTCTTGCACGAACACCCATTGCTACTATTGATTGATATATTGATCTCTTTTGAGATTCTATCATTCTTACTTCGATTGGGTTTACTATATATTTTGCCATTGTAATCTTTTCTTTAAGTTAGAAAATACAGGATTACAAAACTACGAAAAATATTTGAATAAACAATTATTAACATTATTTTTTCAAAAAAATTTTTATTTTTAACTATAATACACTATTTTAGTTTTTTTTAAAATGCTATATTAAAATCAAAAAATGCAAAAACTGTATTATTCTATTCGTGAAGTAAGTGAGATGCTTGATGAGGAGCAACATATACTACGATATTGGGAAAAAGAATTCAAAACTTTGAAGCCAAAAAAAAATTCTGCGGGGAATAGAAAGTATAATGCTAAAGATATAGAGTTACTAAAAAAAATAAAAGAACTCTTGAGGGATTCTGAAATGAATCTTTTAACTGCTCGTGAAATAATTGATAATAATAAAAAATTAAATAATCTTAATATAATTGATGGTAAAATCAAAAGCTTTGATAAGGATACTTCTATTAGTGTTGATAAAAATTTGATCAAAGAAACGATTAAGTTTCTGAAAGATTTATCTGCTAATTTGAAACAATTATAAGCTTTTTTACGATTATATATATAGGGATCTTTAGTTTTTTATATAATATAGAACATAAATCTTAATTGGAGTTATAATGAAATTTTTCTTTTTACTACTAATATTATCTATAAGCAATGTCTTTGCTGTAGAATATGAAATGATTACAGTTGGAAATCATGACGATGAAGTGCTTGGTGTTTTCGTAAACGAAGATGACACTAAAGTAGCTACTTGTAGTCTTGATGAGACAATTAAAGTTTGGGATATTCCAAATAGAAAAATGCTAATTCAAATGAAAGGTCATTTGGGGCAAGTAAACAACCTTTCTTTTTCTGGAAATGACCAATATATTGCTTCTGGGTCTTCTGACCAAACTGTAAGAATTTGGGATGTTAAAAGTGGTGAACAACTAAAAGTATTAAAAGGTCATACTGACCAAGTTATTGGAGTATATTTTTCTCAAGATGATAGCTCTACTTATGTAGCTTCTACAAGTTTTGATAGAACTGTGAAGTTATGGGATTGGAGATATGGTACAGAAATCAAAACTTTGAGAGATCACTCTGAAGCAATTAATAACGTTGCTTATAGTTACGATGGCGATTATATTGCTTCTTGTTCTGATGATAAAAGTATTAAAATCTGGTCAACGGATTTGAAAACTAAAGAGCCAATTATGACTTTATTAGGTCACGAAGCTCCTGTTTTAACTGTTTTATTTAGTTTTGATTCTAAAAAAATAGCATCTACTGATCAAGATGGTAATATCAAAATATGGAGTATGCCTGATGGCCAGCTATTAAGAACAATTAAAGCACATGATGAATTAATTCAGGACGTTTCATTTGCTTATAATGATGATAGAACTATAGTTAGTGCGAGTTTAGATAAAAAAATCAAACTATGGGACTCGATGACAGGTAAGTTAATTTATGAATTTGATGCTGGTGTAGAGATTTGGTCTGTCGATTTGATTAGCGATCAATCTGTGATTGTGTTAGGTTGCCAAGATGGTACTGTTAGATTTTTAGTTAAAAAGAAATAAGGAAATATATGTACAAGATAATAATATTAATAATTTTAGCTAGTTCTCTTAGTTTTAGTCAAGGACTAATTAACGCTACAGTAGCATTGACTGGTAATGTATTCAATCAAGTTAATAAGTTACCTGAGACTGCTGTAATTAAAGTTTTAGATATGGATGGGAGAAGAGTAGGTGCTGCCAGAAGTAATGGAGCACAAAATGGAGCTTATTTTGTTCCTGGCTTGAAACCTGGTCAAACTTACCAAGTTTTGATCACTAAGAAAAACTTTATGACTGAAAAGTATAAAGTAACTGTTCCTAATACTGGTAAATATTTAGAAATTTCTCAGGATTTTTTGATTAAACCGCTTAAAGCTGGTGTTCAAATTCCTATAGCTGTTACTCCTTTTGAATTGAGAAAATCAAAATTAAGATTTGGATCTGAATTGTATTTAGATGATTGGATTGATGTGTTTAATGATAATCCAACAGTTACATTTAAAGTTGTATCATTCCCAGATCAGAAAGGAAATGCTTCAGAAAATAAAAAGACTACAGAAGAAAGGTCTAAGGCAATTAAAGAATATTTTGTTTCTAAAGGAATAGGTGCTAGTAGATTTGCAACAGAAGGAAATGGGAATGTTGACCCTAACAATCCACCTCCAACTGAAAAAGCTGCAAAAGGTAAAAGATATGTTGGACCTTGCTATATTGAAATAGTGAATATTGGTGAATAAGAAATAAATTTTTCTTAGATTAAATATAAGTTAATCCAATACTTTTTTATAAAGTGTTGGATTTTTTTTATAATAATTTCTTTATTAAAGAGTTAATAAATAATAAAAATTTATAAAAAGTAAATAAAATATGAAGATAATATTAATACTTATAATTTCTTTCAATTACTTTTCCTTCTCTTCAAACTCAAATGAAAAAGGATATTCGCCATTAACTTCATTTTTTATTGAAGATATAGATAAATTAGAGCTTGATCATTTAATTAAAAAATATCAGATTTATACTATTAATGATAAACTTTATGTTGGTTCTTTAATCTTAACTAATAAAAATTTTAATAGAGAAATTTTAGAAGCAAAGGGTTGTATAATAGGTGCTGATGTTGAAGATATTCAATCACTTAAAATTCCATTTGATTACTTTAAAGAATTTGCAAACTCTAGTTATTTTAAATATTTACAAATTGATAATAAGATTACTATTCATTTGGATCAAGCACTCAGATTATCAAATGATAATGAAGTACAAACTAGTATTCTAGGAAACTCAGACTTTACTTATAATAATGCAATAATAGGAATTATCGACTTTGGATTTTTCTATAAACATCAAATGTTTTTAAATTCTAATAATTCTAATACCAGAATTATTTCTGCGTGGATACAAAGTCTGTCATCTTCATCTATGAGAGGTCCGACAAGATATAATTATGGTGTGGAATTTAATCCAAATTCAAATTCAACATTTCAAGAAGATTTCAAAACAGAATCGCATGCTTCTCACGTGACTGGTATTGCTGCTGGTCAATCTTTCTTTAAAAACAACGCTATTAGAGGTGTTGCTCCAAATGCCCAAATAATTGCTGTTACTCCAATAATAACTTTCGATGAGCAAGTTTCGACCGGAGAATCTAATGTTTTAGATGCTATAAAATATATATTTGAATATGCACTAAATAAAAATAAAGCTGCAGTAATAAATATGTCTTTAGGTCATCACATAGGTCCGCATGATGGAACTGGACTATTTGATAAAGCTTGTAATAAATTATCAGGACCAGGAAGAATAATTGTTACTTCTGCCGGAAATAGCGGAGGGTATAAAAACACCTTTATAAAAGATTTTGATGTAAGTCAAAAAGCTTCGATTAGTTCGTTTAACTTGTATCATAATGAACAAGGTGAAGAATCAATATATTTAGATATTTGGAATCACAAAGGACAAGATTATTGCATTAGGTTTGGGAATTTAGAAAATAATAGTAAAGTATTCTCTGAGTTAGTATGCACTA
>JAUIIX010000101.1 GCA_030431515.1 bacterium | reverse complement strand
TTTAAGCTACATAAAAGCCATTCTGATTTATCTAATGAATAAGTTTCAGAATCCCATAAACCAGCTCCCCAACTAACAGATACTTTATTACCATACTGCCAAGTTTTACCATTATCTTTTGTGATTTCAAACTTTGCATAGTCTTTATCTCTAATTAATGCAATCATATCAAAAACTAAATTTGGTTTCTGAGCAGTAGTAATTAATGGAGGAAAAATGATATAACTATCTTCATCACTTGAATAATTTTCATTTGGAGATTGAGTTAAAGAAAAGTCACCTGAACTCGCTTTTTCATCACTAACTCCCCACTTACCTGTTTTTAATGTTGGTACCATATTTTCAACACTTTCAAAATCTTCAGTGAAATCTGCAAAAGGTGCTCCTGCATAAGCCAATGGTAATATATCAGTTGATTCACTCTCACCTACTTCACCATCTCTTTCTCTTAAAGCAGATGCTCTAAAATTCATATAGAATTTTTCAGTATCAGTTTTCCATAAATATGTGTTATATTCTCCAGCTTGTAAATCTCCTGCTGGAACTGTTGCAATTACTTCATCTTCCATATATATTTTAATACCAGCAACATCATTAATTTCAATTCCACCTTCAGTCATATTAGGAGTTTTCCATTTAAACAATATTCCTTCTGGATTAGATAATGCTTGAAAGTCAGTAGGAGGCATTAAAATTAACCCACCACCTACAATAATTTTATAGTCATAAATATCTCCTTCACCTCTCTCATCTTTACTTATTACTTGGAATCCATAAGTATATTCACTTCCATTTTCAACATCATTATCTTTATAACTTGATATATTCTTTTCAAACTCAGATACAAGCTCTCCATCTTTATATAGTTTTAAAGTATAATCATTAATAATTTCACCTAAACCATCAAAAATTCCTGACCAAGATATATCAATACTGTTATCAGAAGAATTATAGTCTAAATTAACAATTTCTGGTGCTACTGGTGCTGTAGTAATTAATGAAGTAAACAATTCATTTGATGAATGACTATAACCACGATCTTTATTACTTAACCAAAATAAAGGATATACTCTATTACCATAAGCTTCAATTCTTGCATAATCACCCCAATATCTATTTCCTTCATCCGCTTGTGATACAGCTTTTACTTGGATAGATTCATCAGTTAATCTTCTATGTTTAAAATTTACACCATCATAAGAATAAGCATACATAGCATCTACTAATACATTATTAGGGTCAAACTGAGAAGTAAAGTAAAATACGTGAATATATCCTGTCACAGGATCTACAGATATACTCGGGAAAAACATATCATTTCCGTATGGATTATTATCTATTCTAAATTCTTCCCACTTCGCAGCAGGATCTTCAACACCATTTTTTAAAATTGCTAACATTATACGAGTTGGACCAGTCAATCCACCTTCTTTAGCAGGCATAATACAATAAACATTACCTCTATTTGGACCATTAGAATTATCGATAGCTAATTGAGGGTTTGTTGACATTCTCATACCATCTTTATTTGCTAATGAAACTCTTTCATAAACAGGAAGATTATCTCTCGGTGTTCCAATATTCCATACATTCATAGCAGTACTATGTGCATTATATGTATTCCCACCGTCTTGAGATAAATAAATTGGTGCAGAAGTTTTCTCTGTAGCAGAAGAATATCTAAAAGTAACCCACACTTGTCCTTTATAATCTACAAAAGGAACCGGTGCTTGAGTCCCTGGGTCTGCTTCAAAGACTGTTCTTTTACTACTCCAATCCTTGTAATTATCTTTTCCAGCTTTACCAATTCTTATTCTATGTTTAACACTAAAATCTCTCCAAGTTACATAAACATTTCCTTCATATTCTTCAGAAAATAAATCTACTGCCATTGTATATCTATCTTGTAAACCATTCCCTGGAGGCGAATACTCTACTTGATAAATATCATCATAGTCTTCAGTTAAATTCCAAGTAACTCCACCATCATCAGATACAGAAACAAATATTGCATTTTCACCACTGTTTTTATAATCAGTAGCAAAACCATAAGCATAAATCGCTTTACCATCTTTATTGAATACGATAGCAGGGTCAAATATTGTAGCTCCACCACCTTTTACTTCTAATAAATACTCAGAATTATGATTTTGAGTAGTATGCTTAGCCCATGTTTTACCACCATCAAAAGTAACATAAGAAGGCATTTTATATTCTCCACCTCTACCATTGGTTGACCCATCATTACAAGTTGCAATTGCATTCAAAGGATTTTTAGGGTTAACTGCTATCCAAGTTTCATCTTGTCCAAAAAAGTCATTTGTAATTTGAACTAATTGTATTCCTGATTTGGTTAAAAGTGGACCAGGTTTTTCTTTTATAACTTGATTAACTTCTTCTTTAGTTACATTTGGAAAATATATTTTTGGGAAACCTTTTGAAGTTATAAATCTATTTATATCATAATTAGAATATAAGTCTGAATCAAAGGTAGAATATGCATACCTTGGTATATCTTTTTTCCCTATTGGCTCAATTGATTTTAATAAATTTGAAAATAGTATTATACTTACTAATAAGAAAGTAAATTTCATAAAAACTCCATTATGTTTGAATTCTATAATAAATCACGTAAATTGCAAAAAAATATTTTTAAAAATAAAAATTTTAAATCTTAAAATTAAGAAAAAATCTTGACAAATGATTAAAATAGTTGTCTTTTTACTTTTTTTATTATACCCAACAATGCACCTCCAGATATTCTCTATATCTACTTTTGGTGTGTCAAGCTCTGATATTTTTATTATAATATTAAATTGTATTTTTGCATATAAGTTTATTTGGGAGGGGGTTGAGTTAAAACTTCCTAAGACATCAATTCATCTTTATTTTATCTCAATTTTAGTTTTTTCGCTAATTTCTGCATTTATTCCTTTGTTTTTTATAAACGAATATCATTTGCTTCAATTTCTAAAAACTTTTGCACACTTCTTATACCTTTATCTATTTGCTTTTTTCTCATTATCTTTTCAAATAGATAACAAACTAATATTTAAAGCAATTCAAATATATTTAATTACAGCATTATTTGCTAATATCTATGGTATTTATCAACTAATAGCAAGAGCATTAGATTTACCTTGGGGTTGGGTTGACCTTAATAATGTATCTTTAGTTTCAAGAACAGATTCAGACGCAACCAGTTTCAAACAGCTTGCTCTTAAATTTAAAGATTTCTATAGAGCCACTTCAATCTTCTCAGAACCATCTGCCTTTGTTCAATTTAATCTAATTGCCTTATGTTTTTTAGCTTTACCATTTATTACCAAAACAAAAAAAATATTCAAATCTCAATCTTTTATGATTGTAATGTTTATATTAATTGCTATCAATCTCTTAATTACTTTCTCTTTAACTGGTGTATTAGGAATATTTTTATTAATTCTAACTTCAATGTTTTTAGAGAGAAGAGAGTTATTAAAATTATATCTTAAAATATTTACTTTCTTAGCAATATTATTAGTAATTGCAGATTACTTTATTTCTGATTTAGTAGGATTAAGTGTTTTAGAAATGCTAATTGATAGAGTCTTGGGCGTATTTTATTATTTCCTTGGTATTGGCGATTTAGTGCATGGTGAGTCATTAAGTTGGCGATTAGAAGTAGTATTTGAGAGTTTCTATGTTTGGTTTAAAAATCCATTAACTGGAGTAGGGCTTGGTCTTTTTCATGCAAATTCTGATATAGCAGGATTTTCAGATAATTCTTTTCTTGCACTTTTAGCAGAAGCAGGTCCAATTGCTGCATTTTCATTTTTGTTTATTTTTATCAGTTCATTCTATCATGCTGTTAAGATAAGAAGATCTACAGATTTAATTCTTAATGAATATCAGAAAACAATGGTAAATATGCTTCCTTACATAATAGTAATATTATTTGAAGTAAATTTTTTAACATCAAATGGTTGGTTAGGTATATCTTTTATTGTTCCATTATTCATTGTATTAAATATAATAAATTCAATTTATGTTACTAATAATAAATATACTTTGGTAAAATTCAGAGATTATCCACTTAAAAATAAATTCTATGAAAGCTTAGCTAACTTTTTAAAAATTAAGTCTAATTAATCAATTGGACTTAAAGGTGTATCATTATCTTTTTTATAAATCAATCTAAATTGGATACCAACTACTAAATTCATTTTCTTAAAATCATTATACTTATGATAATCAGTTAGAAAATAGTTAAATTCAACATAAGGCGATATAGCTCTTAAGTGATACTCATCAAAATAAAACTCATACCATATTTGACCAAAAACACCCAGATTATAATTATTTATATAACTTGCATCTTTATTTTTATAAACATTTCTTACAGTTAAATCATTTTCAAATGTCGCACCTTTCGGTTCTATTAACTCCTCTTTTTGATCATACTTTTTTGAAATCACAAACTCATTAATTAATCCATAAGCAATGCCCAAATGATTAAACTTATTACTTAACCCTATTCTATTTTGAATATTAAAAAAGTTCAATTCCATAGTATGTCTTATTTTTGCAAAATCATCTTCAGTAATCTTGCTTTCAGTAGAAGTAAATTTATCCGAATAATTTATAAATCCTAAATTAACAAAATAAGCAAAATCATTAAATATAAATTTTCTAAAACTCACTTCACCAAGAATATTTTGGGATGAAGAATTATCAAAAATATCCGGACAACAGTTTTCTATTTCACTTAATTGTTTAAAATTAATTTTATTCCAGCTATTATTTAAAGCAAGTCCAAAACTAATAGAATTATTTTCACTATTCATAACTTGTGCTTCACTTATATAACTACATAATAATATAGCAGTTAATATTATTTTTATTATTTTCATATTGTCATTTTTTTTATTTTTTTTTTATTAGTTAAAAACTTGTTAAATTTACATAATTTAATTTACAAATTTATAAATAAATTATAGATAAAAAATTATGGCAGATAAATCTTTCAATGCATATAAAATGGCACAACAACAGTTTGATGCTATTGCAGAACAACTTGGTTTAGACGAGGCAACTCGTGAATTGCTCAGAAATACTGACAAAGAATACCATTTTAATATTCCTATCCGTATGGACGATGGAACATATAAAGTATTTAGAGGATTTAGAGTACAACATAATAATGCTCGTGGTCCTAATAAAGGTGGAATTAGATTTCACCCTCAAGAAACTATTGATACAGTAAGAGCATTAGCTATGTGGATGACATGGAAAACTGCTGTTGTTGATATTCCTCTTGGAGGAGGAAAAGGTGGAGTTATTTGTGATGTTCATAATCTTTCAATGAGAGAACAAGAATTAATTTGTCGTGGATGGGTAAGACAAGTCTATAAAAATATAGGCCCACTTCAAGATATACCTGCACCAGATGTAATGACTAATGGTCAGCACATGCTGTGGATGCTTGATGAATATGAAACAATTACTGGTGCAAAATATCCAGGAGTAATTACTGGAAAACCAGTTGGAATGGGAGGGTCTCTTGGAAGAACTAAATTCATTTTACCACCTCCCACTTTATCGAAATCCATAAAAGTATGATGCTCAACAACAAATTTCTATTAAAGGGCTATCGCCATTTCTACAGGATTCAATTTTCTTTCTTTTTTTAACTTTTTCTTTAATTTCTAATATTATTTTTTGTAAGAAGAAATTTTCGATTACAAAAATATCGTTAAATTTAAAATGATTAAAAATTTCATCATATTATTAATTAATAAAAAAATTAATATAAATCTTTTTTAAATCTAATCCTTAAATATCTTTGATATTTCGATAAAAATTTTAGTTATAACACTTATATAACAGATTGTCTGATTAAAAGAAATTTTTTTCTGATATTATGAATTAAAGAAAAAATTTTAATAAAATCAACCACTAGACCCTAATAAAATATTAATTGAAAATTTTTTTTAATTTTTATTATTTAACTTCAAAATTCTAATTCAATAAATCAAACAATTAATTTCATCATTTATAGATTAATAAATATTATTCATGACTCAAAATTTAGTTATTAAATTTTTTTTTATTTAATAATAAAAGAGAGATTAAAAATTTATATTAATTTACAAAGATCAGCGTTACATCTAATTAATAATAAATAATATTAGTTTCAAGTAAACTTTATTTCAATTAAAATGCTATTTCTTCTATTAGTTTAAAAAAGTTGAAAAATATAATGTAAGATAATTATAAGATTCACATTTAAAATTTCATAAAAATATTATCAAACCTAAATTAATTTATAGTAATAATGGGAAATTGCAATTAACTTTGTGGGAAGTAAAACTTCAATAGATAGAAAAATATATCATAAATTA
>JAUIIX010000028.1 GCA_030431515.1 bacterium | reverse complement strand
GAATGACGAAAAGATTCTGAAACAAGTTCTGAATGACAAGAGAATTTTTGCAGTTTTTGCAGTAAAATCGGTGTTTTTTTATTTTTTCAAAGAACTGTGTTAAGAATTACGTAAGTAATGTATAGGAGATTCTTCACTTCGTTCAGAATGACATCGGGAAATTAGCTTCGCTGAAATTTTAAATTTATTATTGAATAAAATTTTCGTGAATTTCCCTTCCGAATACACTGGATTCTTCGCTTCGCTTTGAATGACGAAAAGATTCTGAAACAAGTTCTGAATGACAAAGGCGAAATTAATAAAATAATAGTATTTATCAAGTTTTTTATTTTAGAATAATTTTAATTTATTTTTAAAGATACGTTGTTGCTAATGTCAACGAAATATTTTGCTTCGATTAATGTGACGGTTTGAAATTCAGAATCACTGACTTTAAGTAGTACACGGATTTCACAGATTTAAGAAATCACCCTCATGGAGAATAGAATACAATGGTTTCCATGCTTCGCTCTGAAAAATAATTTATTAATAATATTCTTATTCTAAATTTAATCTATATACTATCGTCTATTACAAAAAATAAATGATAGGTATTATGAAAGTATATAGTTTAAAAGCAGAACAGAAAATTAAATTAAGCATATCCGAAGCGTGGGAATTTTTCTCTAATCCCAATAATCTTAAGAAAATAACTCCAGAGCATCTTGGTTTTCATATTACAAATGAATTACCAGATAAGATGTATGCTGGTATGTTAATTACTTATAAATTAAGTCCTATAAAGCCATTCAAAGTTACTTGGGTAACTGAAATTACTCAAGTCAATGAACCACATCATTTTATTGATAATCAAAGATTTGGGCCTTATTCAATGTGGCATCACCAACACTTTTTCGAGGAAATCGATGGTGGTGTTTTAATGAAAGATATTATCCATTATGTAATACCTTTTGGTATTTTCGGACGTATTGCACATAGACTTTTTGTTAGAAGACAATTAAATGGTATTTTTGCATTCAGAAAAAAAGTATTGAAAGAAATGTTCGGAGAAATTGATTAGTGTTATTCATTATTTTACTTATTTTTGTTAATTCATTATCGGCTCAGTATTTTCCATTTATTAATGACGGAAAAATGGGATATATTGATATAGATGGAAATATAAAAATTGAAGCTAAATTGGATACTAAAGCCGAGTATTTTCTAAGTAAAATTGGGAAGTATGACTATTTATTAGGTTTGACTTTTCCTGATTATTGTTACTTTAATGATTCTCATGCTGTTTTTAAGCGAGATAAATGGTTTTGGATTTTATTTCCTTATAAAACTGAAATAGGTCTGATTGATACAAATGCAAATGCTGTGATATTTGATGATGTAAAAAAGCTCTATCCGATTGTGAATAAGCATATTAGATTTGATTTTAATGATACCAGAATGCCAAATAATTATGACCATAATACTGGGATAATGAATTTGGATAGAATTTTAAAGTTTTATAGATTTAGAGAAATTGAAATAGCAGAAGCAAGTGAAATTAAAAATGAATTGCAATATGCTAAGTATATTTATGTTGGTGATGTAGTTAATGATAGAATATTAATTTATGAATATATCGCAAAAGATATAACAGATATATATTTTTTAAATACCGAAGGTAAAAGAGTTATTGAGTTGTCAAATGCATTTTATGTTGACGATTTTTCTGATTCTCTTGCACTTGTGAAAGAAGAAAATGATTTATATTTTATTGATTTAAATGGCAAAAGACAATTTCCAAATCTGACTAATATTGAAAATGCTACTTCTTTTAATAATCAAAGAGCTTTTATTAAAAAGAATGGAAAATTCCATCTTATAGATAATAAAGGGAATATTATCTCTGAAAATACATTTGATTTTGCTTACCCTTTTGTTAATAATTATGCTAAAGTTAAGATAGATAGTAAGTATTATCTAATTGATAAGAAAGGAAATATAGTACTAAAAGATTATAATAAATTTGGCGATGTTTATAATGGAGTTGTTCCTGTTTTAGCTGGAGATAAATGGCGACTTTATAATATTAAAACTGATAAGTTATTATTTGAAGAGTTTGACGCAATATATAACTTCAAAGACGGACTGGCTTTGGCGTGGAGAGAAAAACAAATATTCTATATAAACGTAGAATCAAAAGTAGTGTTCGAAGCCATAGACAAAAGGGGCTACGAAAAGAAAATCGCTAATTTAATAGATAGACTTAATTAAGGCATTGATGAATTCTTATTCTTTTACAATTGTTGGATCATATTTACTTCTAATTATTTTATTTTTGTCAATCGTAGGTATTACTTATTTCTCATATAGAAGAAATATTCCTGCTATTAGCAATAGTAAAAAATACTTCCTAATGACTCTTAGAATCATTGGCTTATCCATTATTCTTTTTGTTATTTTTAATCCAATATTGAATATTCTAACTTCACAAGATATTGAAGCCAAAATTTCGTATTTTATTGATAATTCACAGTCTATTGCTGGTTTGAATAATGAAAATATTGAATCTATTAATAAATTAAAAAAGACTGTTTTCGAACTCGATAACAATGCAGATTTTTATAAATTTGATAATGAAGTCTTAAAAGTAAATTCATCAGAATATGATTCTATAGATTACCAAGGAAGCAAAACTAATATAAGTAAAGTATTTTCAAAGATTTCTTCTTACAACTACAAAGATAATAATCTTGCTTCTGTTTTGATAAGCGATGGTAATTTTAATGATGGTAGAAATCCATTAATAGATGCAGAATATATTGATACTCCGATATTTGTAATTGGAGTTGGAGATACTACAAAAATACAAGATTTAGCTGTTTATAATATTCTTACTAATCGAATTGCATATATTAATTCAGCAATTCCTGTTGATGTCAGTTTAGAATTAAATTCAGTTGATACAGGTAAAGTAAATGTAATACTTTACGAAAACTCTACTCCATTAGATACTATTGATTTTACAGCAGTTAAAAACCAAACTAATTATAATATTGTCTTTGAATATATACCTAAAACATCTGGTGAAAAAAGAATTACAGCTAAAGCAATTGCTAATTTTAAAGAAGAAAATATTAAAAATAATTCAATTTCTGAATATGTGAAAGTACTTGATGATAAAAGAAATATTGCTGTTTTTTCTGGTGCATTGAATAGTGATTTATCTTTTTTAATTCGAGAGTTAGAAACAAAAGATAATATTTCAATTTCTAAGTTTTTCCAAAAGAAACAAAATGAATTTTATTATAGTCCGAATGAAAAAGAGATTATCGAAAGCCAATTATTGATATTTAATAATTTTCCAATTAGGTCAACTTCAAATGATTTAATTCAAAGATTAATCAAAGAATTACAAAAAGGGAAACCTTTATTATTTATGTTTGGACCTGATATTGATATTAATAAATTAAGTTTATTTAAAGATTATTTACCATTTGAAGTAATATCTCATAATCAAAAAGAGTTCCAAGTTCAAGCTAATTTAACAGCAGAATCTGTTGGAGAATCTATACTTAGATTTGATAATGTAGATGACTCAATCTGGGAAGATTTACCTACATTATTTAAAACAGAGACTTTCGTAAAATTAAAATCATCTTCTAAGATGCTACTAAATCTTAGAATGAATAATAATATTCTGAATGAATCTATGTTAATCTCTTCAAATGTAAATAATAGAAAATCAATAGCAATATTGACTTATGGATTATACAGATGGAAATTATTAGATTATGCAAAAAAATCAGCAAATAATAATGAACCTGAAATTGATATTTATAAAGCATTTTTTGATAATATTCTTAAATGGTTATCTATCAAAGATAAAGAACAACAGTTTGTAATCAATACTAACAAAAAAGAATATTCGAGTGGCGAGCAAATTGAATTTAATGCTCAACTTTATGACGATAGTTACAATCCAATTGATGAAGGTGAAGTAAATTTATCATTTGACGAAAATGGAGAAACAAGAGAGATAATTCTTACTTCTATAGGCAATGGAAAATACAAAAGTTCAATTACTGGCTTATCAAAAGGGACTTACAACTATAAAGCTAATGCTAAATATAAAAACAAAGTAATAGCTTATGAAAATGGCATTTTTAACGTCGGAGAGACCCCTCTTGAGTTTTTAAGAACAAATATGAATCTTAGTCTGCTTAAGCAACTTGCAGAGAAAACAGGTGGTGCATACTATCATATTTCTGAAATAGATAATATCAAAGATAAAATAAAAGAAAAAGTTGAGTTAAAATCAATTCCTTCATTTACAAAACAAGATATTACATTTCGTGAAAAACTATGGATATTATTAATTCCAATATTACTCTTTTCAATCGAATGGTTTATTAGAAAGAGATCCGGATTATTATAATTTTTTTTCAAAAATAATAAATACTATTTATTTGAATTATTTTCTTAACTTTGAGAATTAATTTTTATAAATATTGAGGTATGTTTTGGAAAATTATAATCAAACTAATCAAGAAGCAATGTCTGTAAAGGACTGGTTAATAACCTTGTTTTTAACAGCAATTCCAGTTGTAGGATTTATAATGCTATTAGTATGGGCTTTTGGAGATGGAGCAAATAAAACTAAATCAAATTTTGCGAAAGCTGGGTTAATTTTGATGTTAGTTGGTATTGTATTTTATATACTTATATTTGTAGTATTTGCTGCTGCATTCATGGCCGGATTAGAAGGTGGTAATACTTATTAAGGATACAATATGATGTTAGAAAAATTTAGATTAATGGGGATAAAATTGCCCCATAGGACAAGTAATGCCGATGGCAGAGCAAATGTTGATTGTGGCACTTTGTGGCTAAAGTTTGAAAGTGAATTATTGTATAGCAAAATACCAAATAAAATTGGTGAAGAAATTTACGCTGTTTATTATGACTATGATACTGACCAAACTGGTGAGTATTCTTATTTCATTGGTTGTAAAGTTGCTGATGATGCACAATCTAATGAATTTGATATAATTGATATACCAGAACAAAATTATAAAATTGAAATAGCAAAAGGGCAAATGCCTGATTGTATTGCAGATGCTTGGCGTAAAATCTGGGAAAAAGACGAAGCAAGAGCATATTTATATGACTTTGAAGTCTATAGCGAAAAAAGTCAAAATTGGGGAAACGCTGAAGTTGATATATACCTTGGCTTTTAATTCAAAACTAATTCAGATGAACTTCGAAAATCTTTGATTTTACTATCTTCTATTGTTAGGTAATTAATATTCTTACTTGGCAAATTATATCTGAAAAATACTTGCTCTGGGTCCAATAATACTTCTTTGTATGTTAAATGTGAAAGATCAATATTATTATTTTTTCCAGTAATAATTAATGTACTTTCTTTATTTCCTTTATTTATAGATATAAAATCATTCAGATTTATTCTTTCTGAATTTACAAGAACATAAGTGTGATTTCTTTCTGATACTTTTTTTAATGTAAAGTTTAGATAACGATTAAATAGTCGATTTTGCTTATCTAATTCATCATTATATTCATAAGAGATATTAGTACAATTTGTACAAGCATTATTGGAATGAGATAAGCGAGATACAGATACTGCAATTACAAAAAGAGCAGATATAATTATTGCATATCTAATTTGTTCTGACATAATATATTTCCTAAAATATTATACTTCGAAAATATGGAAATATATTTAAAAATAAAAAATAAATTATTTATTCTTATTTTTCTGAAGTATCATTAGGTCTTTGACTTTTGCTAAATCGTGCGCCAAATCAGTTAAGTTTAATACGCAACCACGGGTCATTTGGAAGTAAATATCATCAAAGCGACTTTTGTCTGTTTCTTCTAATTTATCATAAAATATTGATAAATAATCTTTGAATCGGACTAAGGAATCTTCAAATTCTTTTTGAATTAATTCAACTCCTTTTTCTTCTTTTGATACTGTTTTTAATTTTGAAAATAAATTCCAAAGGACTTTACCTTCAAAAATTAATTTATTAATTTCGTCTTGTCCGCTATAACTTGCTGCTATTTCGATACAAATTTCTAAATCATTTTTCTTTCTTAATTCGCCCTTAGCGTATTCTTCTATTAAATTTATGAAGCCAAGTGTATCGTCTGATATTTTCATTAGTACTTTACTGTTGTTAGTATTGATTCAAAAATAATATCTAATTGGTCATTGCTCGGTATTGGTTTCCCTAAAATATCCATTGGGATTAATGATACTCGGTAGCAATTTCCAAAGTCTGTTATAAATACTGCAGATCTCGAAATCAAAGCACCTGATGTAGTTGTTGTGTAATAGGTCATAAATGATAATTCACCTATATTGATTTCTTTGAATATATTTACCAATTCTAATTTTGCTTTTGACCTATTTTTTTGGTCGTCTAAGCTAATTTTTCCAAGTTCTGTATAATTCTTATTCTTTATAACTCGCTTTAAGTCATCAGTTTTTGTTAATTCATCAAATACTAAACTCAATGAATAATCAGGGTTAACTCCAGTTGAAAAAACATTTTCTCTTGAATCTTCAAGATTAACAAAAAACCAATCTTCTGGTAAAAATGCAATCATATCACCAAAATCAGACCGAATTACCTGGTCGCTCATAGTAATTTGAGGTTTTGGGCTTAATTCTATCTTTTTTGGGGCTTCAAGTTCTTTTTTGTCATATTTGACTACAAGACAAGAAGATAGAAATATTAATGGTAATATTATTAAAATTATTTTTTTCATATCTACTAAATTAAAAAATTATTTGACTCTTCCTTACTCAACCACTCATCTAAACTTTGGGCTTTAGCATCTTTTTCAGATAATTCTGGTTTAGAAATGCCCCAATCTATGTTTAATTTTGGGTCATTCCACCTAATTCCTGATTCTGCTTTAGGGTTCCATTCGGCAGTACATTTGTAAAGTACTTCTGTGTTATCTTCTAAAGTTAAAAAAGAGTTAGCAAATCCTGCGGGTACCCAAAGTAAATGCTTGTTATCTTCGTTGAGTTCATATTTTTTATGCTGACCTAATGTCGGAGAATTTTTACGTATATCTAATTCAACAAAAATACAAGATCCACGAACAACTCTTAATAATTTACCTTGCGGTTTATCCCATTGAAAGTGCATACCTCTAAGTACATTTTTACTAGATTTTGAATGATTATCTTGAACAAATTGCTCTTTAATGCCTATTTTTTCAAATTCACTTTGCTTATATGATTCATAGAAAAAACCTCTATCATCACCATAAACAGGTGCTTTTATTAATTTTAATCCATTCAAATCTTCACTTAATACTTCGTATCCCATTTTAAAAACCTACTTTAAAAATAATAAATCCGAAAATAGCACAAAATACTCCAATTATAAAAATTGATAATGCTACTCCCCACACTTGATAATTATCATATATCCTTGCATCAGTAACGTTATCACTTTTATATAGTACTGTAATCTCTTTATTTTGCATACTATTAATTGCTTTTGAAGAATCAATAAGAATATAAGATTCAGATGATACTTTATAAGAAATAACAGGAATTTTATTACTTATCGAACCAATATACTCTACTATTTGTCCTTTAGTTTCTCCATCATATTCTGCAAATTGCTTAGATTTATCATAATAAATATAGATAGAAGCTAAAATTGTAATTATTCCGAAAATCAACATTGATGCAGATAAAAAGCTTTTATTTTTCATGGTGTATCTCACAAGTAAATCTTCTATTAATTATATAATTTCTAACATGAGATATGATAAGTATAACACTACCAATATGTAATGAATATGACAAGTAAACATGCTCGTGAGCGAATACTCCAACTACAAAGAAAGTCCAACCAGTAATAAATGTAATTCTCAGTAGTTTTGAATGTGTTTTTCTAACTGAATCGACAGCGGCATACAAGGAAATAATCGCAAAAATCCAATCCAAAAACTCTAAATGCTCTAAACTATGAAGAGCTTCACCAAAAAATACAATAATAATTGGCAATGCTAAACAGTGTATTAAGCATAATGATGAAGATAACATTCCTAAAAAATCTGAATTTATTTTTTTTGTCATTGCGTTAATTTTAAAATCTCCGATCTTAATTTTTTGGAAAGTGAATTGACGATTAAGTAGTAAGAATTGTCTATTTGTTCTTTAATAAATTCAAAATTTACTTCATTTTCTAAAATTATTGTATTCCAATGTGTTTTATTAAGATGATAACCAGCAATTACATAGTTGAATTTTTCTCGTAATTCTACAGCATATTCAGGGTCGCATTTGACACTAACTCTATTAGGGACAGAAGCTAAGGATAAAAGTAGAAACATTTTATTTCCAACTTTGTAAACTAAAACATTATCACCAAAAGGTGTACTTTCAGTTACGGCATTTTTAGAATGTGCGTATTCAATTATTTTGCTTAAATCTAAGATTTTGCGCCTCCATATTTTCAAAATTACGTTATAAATATCAAAGTATGAAATTTTATCTGAAATATGTGATTTGCTTGGTCATTAGTTTTAAATATTTTCTGGTAAATGTGATAATAGCAAGTAATATTTCAGGATTATAGATTTTAAGGGAATAAGAGAATATTGTTATTACTAATTCGCTCAATAAGCGAGTGATTTGCAGTAAAATCGGTGTTTTTATTGTTTTCCGTAATTCAGATCTTAGCATTGTCATTTTCGAGCGTAGTCGAGAAATTCCCTCGTCATTCAGAGCAAAGCTCAGAATCCATCATCCAAATATAAATGTGGAATTATTAATAAAAAAGCAAGGTGCTTAAACCTTGCTTTATTTTAAATCGATTAGAATTAATATTACTTTTACACTATCCTTTTCCTAACATAAAAGACACCAGCAAATGCCATCAATCCAACAAAAGCCATCATTCCCCATTCGCCTAATGTAGGAATAGTATAAGCATTTATTGTTGGAGCATCTGTGATGAAATAATTAGTTGTTGCAGGGTCATCACCTTCATTGAAAGGTACTAATTTGAAAGTATAAGATTTTTGAAATTGTTGGTTATTTAATACAAACTCTGTTGTGTTTGCATCAGTTATTTTACCAACAACTACAGTAGAGCCAATATTGTCGTCAACTGAATAAGTAGTTCCATCAACAGGGTTTTCAATATTACCAGATGATCTCAATAATATATATCCGTCAGCTGAGATTGCATTCAATGATTGAAAACTAAAAGAAATAGAATTATTTGATTCACCAACTTGTGCAAATGAATTCGTATGTGTCGTTGGCTCGTCAGTTAATGTCCAAAATGATGCTTCTATTGAGTAAGAAAAACTTACACTATTTTCAGCTCGAGCTCTAACAAAATATTGCTCATTTGCATCAAGACCAGTAACATTAAAATTAATAGTAGAAGTTGTACTTGCACCTGTAATTGTTTGACTTGTCGTTGTTGCAGAATAATCTCCAGTAGCAGTACCATATTCAAATGTAACAGTAGTGCTAGCACCACCATCAGCTACCTCTACAGAATAAGATGCCGATGATGTTGTAATATTTGAGAAAGTAGGAGTGTTTGCAGTTGGAGAAGTTTCTGGTATAATATTATAAATTTTTGCAGAGCCAGCAAAACCTAGGTTATTATCCTCATTTATATCATAACTATTTCGAGGTATCCCGACAAATATATTATTTCCATCAATTGATACAGAATAGCCAAACCAATCATTAGAATATCGATTATTTGAAACTATCTTTTTTATCTCTATCCATTCATCTAACTCATTTTTTTTATAGAGATAAGTTGCGCCAGCATTTGTTAATTCATTCCCACCAAATTCATCAAAATCTTCTGCCAATGCACCTACAACAATGTAATTACCACTTATACTAACTGATGAACCATATTCTACAGCAGCATCTCTATCGGAAGCTACTATTTTTTGAACTTGTGTCCATGTTCCACTTACTCTTTCAAATATATATGCTGAGCCAGCAACATTCAGCTCGTTATTTCCTTCTACATCATGTTTTTCATTTCTTGCACCTACTACTACGTAATCACCATTTATAGAGACCGCCCATCCAAAGTAATCACCTAATTCTCTGTCAGAAGCTACTATTTTTTGAACTTGTGTCCAAGTTCCACTTACTCTTTCAAATATATATGCTGAGCCTGAGTTTGTTAATGTATTATTCCCATCTGGATCCTCATCTTCAATTCTTGATCCTACTATAGCGTTATTTCCATTAATAGAAACAGAATATCCAAACTCATCTTGTGCTTCTCTATCAGAAGCTACTATTTTTTGAACTTGTGTCCAAGTTCCACTTACTCTTTCAAATATATATGCTGAACCTGAATTGAATAATTCATTATTTCCTTCTGCGTCATGTTTTTCAGAATTAGCACCAACTATAGCATAATCACCACTTATTGCAACGGACCATCCAAAATGATCACTTGCTCCTCTATCTGAAGCGACTAATTTTTTGACTTGAGTCCAAGTTCCACTGATATTCTCAAAAATATAAGCTGAGCCTGAGTTTGATAATTCATTATTTCCTTCTTCATCATGTTCTTCAGATTGAGCACCAACTATAGCATAATCACCACTTATCGCAACAGACCATCCAAAATTATCAGACCCTTCTCTATCAGAAGCAACTAATTTTTGTAATTGTTCTACTGTTACTTCAGCGAATGCAGCTGAATTTATGCTTAAAAGCAAAAATATGTATATGAATAATTTCATAAAATAACCACTTTAACCTTAATTTTATTATAAATTTTTATATTTTACACTATCCTTTTCCTAATATAAAAGACACCACCAATTGCCATAAGCCCAACAAAAGCAATCATTCCCCATTCGCCAAGAGTAGGTACAGTAACTACTGTTAAAGAAGGTACAGTACCGTCAGTTTTATAAACGGCAGATGTTATATCGCTTCCATTCCAATTAAAAGGATATATTTTAAAATGATATTCTGTTTGTTTTGTCAAATTAGCTACTGTTGCGTTTAAAGCAGTAGCATCTGTAATTATAGCACCTATTGTTGCATCGCCAATTGTTCCACCAACTGAATAATTTTCGCCATTCTCTGGTTCGCCTGTAAAAGTTGTACCCTGTTTATATAATATAATATATCCATCTGCACTAATATCTTCAGCAGCTTCTATATTAAATACTAATTGAGTTATTTCATTTCGAGCTAATGTAAAAGTAGATGTATGATTTTGAGGTTCATTTGTATTTACAAAACTATATTCACTTGAATAAGATACTCCAATAGAATTTTCTGCTCTAACTCTAACAAAATATTCATCATCAGCATCTAATCCACTTAATACAACCGTAGCACTTCCATTTGCTGTAATTTCTTGAGCAGATGTAGTTGCAGAATAATTACCAGTAGAAGTACCATATTCATAAGTATAAGTCGCAGTTGACTGATTTATGTCTATTGTACTTGTTAAAGTAGCCGAATTATTATAAACATCTACTAAACTTAAGCTTGTAATGGAAGGAGCAGAAGGGTTATTTATTTCAAATATGTATGCAGCTCCTGCAAGATCAATAAAATTAGAATTATTATTGTCATAATCTTCACCATACGCACCTATTATAACAAAATCATTGCTTACAGCTACACTATTACCAAAAAATGCAGATACTTTTCTGTCATTAGCAACAAATTTATTTGATTCGTTCCAATCTCCATTTTCATCTTTAATAAATAAATAAGAAGATCCTGCATTTGATAAAGTATTTAATCCATTTTCATCATGACTTTCTTTGAAAGCTCCTACAATTATATAATCTCCATTTATCATAACACTTTCACTAAAAAAATCAGAATCTCCTCTATCAGATGCAACGATTTTTTGAGTTTGAGTCCAAGTTCCACTTTCTCTTTTAAAAATATAAGCAGATCCAGTATTACCATTTATATAATTTTCATCATTTTCATCATAATCATTTTTATAAGCACCAACAACAATATAATCACCATCTATATCCACACTCCATCCAAATTCATCTAAAGTTCGTCTATCAGAAGCTACGATTTTATCTACCTCACTCCAATCTCCATTTCCATCTCGTTCAAAAACATAAGCAGAACCCGAAATTTCAACATAATTATTCCCAACTTTATCATGGCTTTCATTAGGAGCTCCAACTACAGCATAATCACCACTAATCGCTACACTCCAGCCAAAACTATCATCTTCTTCTCTATCAGAATTTACTATTTTATTAACTTGGTTCCAATCTCCATTTCCATCTCGTTCAAATATATATGCGGCTCCAGCTCTATTTACATAGTCACCCCCATTTTCATCCAAATCATTCCAATAAGAACCAACAATTAAATAATCACCACTAATAGAAACGTTCCATCCAAAATAATCTCCTATTGCTCTGTCACTAGCTACTATTTTTTGAACTTGAGTCCAAGTTCCACTTACTCGTTCAAATATATATGCGGCTCCAGGATTATTAACTAGAAAATTAGCATCATTTTCATCATAATCATTATAAGCGGCACCAACTATTGCATAATTACCGCTTATTGAAACAGATCTTCCAAATTCATCATTATTTCTTCTATCTGATGCAACAATTTTTTGGACTTGCACCCAATCCCCATTTCCATCTTTTTCAAAAATATACGCAGCTCCTATTTCATTTGGATCTTCCCATATAGAACCAACTATTGCATAATCACCATCAATATCGACACTCCAACCAAACTTATAACTTTCATCTCTATCTGAAGCAACTAATTTATTAATTAAATTAACTGAGACATCAGCAAGTAAAGCTGAATTTATGCTTAAAAGCAAAAATATGTATATGAATAATTTCATTAAATAACCCCTTAAACCTATGATTTATTATAATATTTTACTAATTTGAATTTATTTTAAAAATAATTAAGCAATTTAAAGTTATCATTTAAATATATTCTACGATATAAGTCGTATTTTTAAATTTTTTAGTAATATTTCTACGGTAAATTTCGTATTTTTCTGAATTTATTAAAAATTTATTAAAAATTTTATTAATTTTGATACATTATTTCAGATAAAGTTATGAATTATGAATAATATATTGTCAAAAAGTAGATTAGGTAATTCTATTACTTTTGATGCCTTTAAAATTTTTAAACTTTATAATATTGATAAAACTAAGTTTAATTATTTATCCGAAAACATGTCATATATTATATATATAGAAGATGTTAAAACCTTGAATTGGAATTGGAAGAATAGAGATTTAACTGATAATTCTCATTATTATTTTAAAAATGAATTACCAAAAGGAATAGAATTAAAATTATATTCAGATAAAATGTTTTGGAATTATAATAAAAATATTATTAATAAATTCCACAAAATGAATGATAAATCTTCTATTTGCAGATATTATATGAAGTTTGAATTTGATAAAATAACACATTGGTATTTTAATTCAAAGATATTAATAGATGATGATAAATACTTTAATATTACAATAAATATCGATAATTTATTAGTTGGTTCAAGTAAAATAAAGAATATATTAAACTATACATTTTCAGATTGCGAATCATGGGAAAAATTCAAATTACTTTCCAAAAGAGAAAAAGAGATTATGAAAAAATTAGCAGCAGGTAATTCAAATCAAGAAATTGGTTTTAATTATGGAATTAAAGAAAGTACAATTAGGAAACATAGGGAGAATATTTATAAAAAATTAAACATAAAAAATATTTTAGAGTTAGAAAAATTTTGTAGTGCTTTTGAACTAATCGGTGCTGTCTAAAAAAATACCCATTAACCAATTAAAAACCCCGTATCTTTAAAAATAAAGAAAAACAAAACAAAAATATATTCACAATATATAACTTTATAAATAATAGAAACACCATAAATTCGCCAAAATTCAAAAAACAATAAGGCGATTAAAATGTCCGTAAGATTTGACGATAGACACATAGTAGAAAAATTAATAAACCACCCACCAAAACAAGAAAACGAAACAACAGAACAATATTACATGCTTCTGGATTATCTAAAAATGGGTTTGTCAAGAAAAATATCCCACTTAGCATCAAGATATAAATGCAAACCATACACACTCTATGCTTATGCAAAAAAATTCAGATGGCAAGAAAGATCAATAGATTATGACAGAAATGAATTTGAAACAATGAAAAGCAGATTACTAATGCAATTTCAAGAAGAAAAAATGGATGCATTGCAACAATTCGTAGCCATACAAGAAAGAGCAAACCTATCAAGCGATAAAGTTCACAGAACATTATATAAATGGGATACCAATCCAATAGACCACGATAAAATAAAAAACAAAAGACAACACGAAAAACAAGAAATCCAAACAATGTACATGGTAATGCGATTTTTTGAATGTTACGTACGGCTAACAACTAACATAGATAAACAATTTAAAAACATCGAAAACTACGCACCAAATGCAGTAGATAAAAGCGATTTCAACTTATTAAACACAGATAAATACAAGGCACAATTAGAGGAACTCGAAAGGCAGCTCGCCGCCAACGAGCAACTCGACATCGAGGACCAAATCAAAGAAATAGACAAAATCGAAATAAAATAACATTTCATTGAGTGCAATTCTCTCAAAATTTCCCTCGGTCATTGAGCGTAGTCGAAATGTAAAAAAATAGAGTAATAATCAATATACAAGCCACATAACGTGGCTTTCTCAGGATAAACCCAAAACAAAAAAAGACAAAAAACAATACAAAAAATGCAAAATCAAAGCAACAAAAACAACCAAAAAGACAAACGAAGAACAAAATAATAAAATATACGACACAAACTAACAGCAACTAAACAATCACAACTATGAAAACCAAACAAAAAATCACTAATTTTTTTTGACCCAATTTTTTTCTCCCTTGTAACACATTGCTATAATAACTATTTACAAGAAAAGTGCAAAAACCAAAAAATAAAAAAATTAGTAATTTTAACAAAACACAAAATTAAGTTCACGAATATATTTTTAATTCTGAAACAAGTTTAGAATGACAAATAAAAAAAAGCCACTGATTTAGTGGCTTTGCTTTGATATTTTATATTGAAAATTCTTTTCTTAGTTCGTCGGGATATAAATCTAATACATCTTCAAATTTTTCTCGCTTTCGAATTAGTTTTGTTTTGCCTGCATCAATTATGACTTCTGGTGGTCTTGTTCTGTTATTGTAAACTGAA
Source organism: bacterium (assembly GCA_030431515.1). Lineage (GTDB taxonomy): Bacteria > Bacteroidota > Ignavibacteria > Kapaibacteriales > UBA2268 > JAJRPT01. The sequence continues at coordinate 22,775 of JAUIIX010000028.1, read as the reverse complement.
GACATTGTGTATCCGTAAGCCCCTGCTTCTCTGAAAATTAACAAGTCGTCGATTTCAATTTTTGGTAGCATTTGGTTTTTTGCAAAGATGTCTGAATTTTCACAAATTTGACCGCATAAGTTTACTTTCTCTTTTTCAAAACCTTCTTTACCATAAACATAAGAGCGGTGATATGCTCCATACATACTTGGTCTTGCTAATGTTCCCATTCCAGCATCTAAGCCAATGAATTTTTTATAACCTTCTTTTATTCCTGTTACTTTTGTGATTAAATATCCAGCGTTTGCAGCTAAATATCTACCTGGTTCTAAAACTAATTCTGGTTCACCAAAACCAAATTTTTCACATTTTTCTTTGAATACTTCTGCTACTAATTCTGCCATCAAATCAACATTAAGTTCTTTTTCATCATCATAGTAGGGTACGCCTTGCCCACCACCAATATCAAAATATTCGGGTATTATTCCTAATTCTGGAAAAATATGTCCTGCTATACTCATCAATTTATCAACCACTTCTGCAAAGTAATATGGCTCAAGATTATTTGAACCAGTCATCATGTGAATTCCAAATCTTTTTACACCTGCATCTAAAGCAAATTTATATGCTTCTGCTGCTTTTTCGTAAGGTATTCCAAACTTTGCATCAGAACCAGCTGTGGTAATTCCTTCAAAACCACCTTTACCTATACCTGGGTTGATTCTAAATGAAATTCTTTCTGGAACTTTGATTTTTATCAATCGCTTGAATGAATCTAAATCATCTAAATTTAATTTTACATCATATTCTGCGACATAATTCAAATCTTCGTAACTTTCGTAATTGCCAGTATATAAAGTATCATTTTTATCAAATCCTACTATACGAGCTAATTTTAATTCATTGGGAGAAGAGCAATCTGCACCTGCACCTAAGTCTTTAAATAATTTTAATATTTGAATATTAGAATTTGCTTTTACCGAAAAATGAATATGGTTTTTGGGATAATATTTATCTAAAGCACCTTTTAATTTATTATAATTAATTCTAAATTGCTCTGCATCATAAACATAAACTGGGCTACCAAATTCATTTGCAAGTTCTTTAATATCTACATTTGCTATTTTATTCATTTTATCCTTTATTCGAAAACGTCAGGTTCGTTGACATTTTTAAAAAATTCATTGTGCAATAATTTAAGAGATGTTTCTAAATCGGCTGAATTTATTACAACAGATATATTTACTTCTGATGCACCAATACTTACCATTTGGATATTGATTTTGTCTAATATTCCAAAATATCGAGATGCTAAGCCAGATGTTTGTTTTACTCCATCACCTATAGCAGAAATAATTGCTTGGTTAGATGTAACAGTTACATTTGAGAACTCTTGTAATTCATTTAATAAATGAGGTAGATTCTTTGGGTTATCAATTGTTAATGAAATGCTAACTTCAGAAGTGGCAATCAAATCAACAGATGTTTGATAATTTTTAAATATTTCAAATACTTTACTCAAGAATCCATAAGCACCTAACATTCGGTTAGACTTAACGTTAATTACTGTAATATTATCCCAGTAAGACAAAGCTTTGAGCATCTTAGGATTATTTTCAGAATTAGCAATTAAAGTTCCTTGAATTTCGGGTTTAAATGTATTTTTAACTAAAATCGGGATATTCTTTTTAATTGCAGGCCCTATTGTCTTAGGATGTAATACTTTAGCACCGAAGTAGGCAAGTTCTGCAGCTTCATCATAACTTAAGTGTAATATTCTTCTTGCATCAGAGCTGAATTTGGGGTCAATGGTCATTATTCCATCAACATCTGTCCAAATTTCGAGTAGTTTTGCATCAATTGCATTAGCAGCAATTGCAGCGGTATAATCTGAGCCACCTCTGCCGATTGTTGTTGTTCTATTTTTAGAATCAGAAGCAATAAAACCACCCATAATAATTATATTATTATCAGTATGTAATTTTTGAACTGAATCTTTAATATTATGAAATGTAATTGGTAAATCAACTTCTGCATTAGAAAAGTCTGAATTTGATTTTACAACATACCTTGAATCTAAAAATACTGCTTTATATCCGATTTTTTGGAAATAAAGTGCTAATAAGTTAGAAGATAATAACTCTCCAACTGCTAATACTGCATCTTTTTGGCTTTCAGTTATATCTAAATTAATGGCAACACTATCTTTTATAGTTCTTAATAAAGATAAATGTTTTGATAATATTGACTTTGCTTCTTTACCTAAATCGAGTTCTGTTATTAAATTTAAGTGATTCTCTTCTATCACTTTAATATCTTGTTCAGCAAAAATTAAATCATTGTGACTTAAATTTTCATTGAAAGATACTAATTTATTTGTTGTTTTTCCCATTGCGGAAACAACAATAATTGACTTATCTTCTTTAAATGATTCAATGATTTTAGCTAAACATTTAAATTGAATTGAACCATTAACAGATGATCCACCGAATTTTCTGACTGTCATTTTTTTTATTTTTAAATTATCTAATTACATCAGTAAATAATGTTGCTGAAGTAGATCCTGTAACTTTTACATTAATCAAATCACCAACTTTAATATCGTCTGTATGTGTAAAAATTGCTACTTTGTTAGTGTCAGTTCTACCTTGCCACTCATTTTCATTTTTCTTGCTAACACCTTCAACTAAAACTTCGTGAACTCTTCCGTGTTCTGTAAAGTTAATTTCAGCAGAAATTTTATGTTGTTGGTCAATAATTTCTTGTAATCTACGAGTTTTATCTTCTTCAGATACAGTATCTTCGTATTTAACTGCAAGCGTGTTATCTCTTTCAGAATATTTAAACATATAAGCACCATCATAACGAACTTCTGCCATTAAAGACAATGTTTCTCTGTGGTCTTCCTCTGTTTCGTAGCAGAAACCAGAAATAATATCAGTCGATAATGCTACATCAGGAACTTGCTTTCTAATTGCTTCAATTCTTCTTAAATATTTTTCTCTATCGTAATCACGTCTCATTTTTTTCAATACATCTGATGAACCAGATTGTACTGGTAAGTGAATATAATCACATATATTTTTATAAGTAGCGTGTGCTTCGATTAGCCCGTCACTCATATCGTGAGGGTGAGAAGTTGTATATCTAATTCTCATATTTGGAACTGCTTTAGCACATTCTGCAAGTAACTTAGGAAAATCATGCTTATACTCTTTGTCAAAGTAGGAATTAACATTTTGTCCTAAAAGTGTTACTTCTTTAATTCCACTATCATATAAGTGTTTTACTTCATCTACAACTGAATTAAGAGTTCTTGACCTTTCTCTACCACGAGTATAAGGCACTACACAGAAAGCACAGAAATTATTGCATCCTCTCATAATAGAAAGCCAAGCAGAAATACCTTGAGTTCTAAGTGGAACTATATCTTCGTAAGTTTCTACTTTACTTAGTTTAACTGCGATACCTTGTTCGCCAGCAAATGCTTCGTTAACTAAAGCAGGAATATTTCTATATTCATCAGGACCTACTACAATGCTAACTAAATCTCTTTCGCCAATTAAGTTACCTTTTAGTCTTTCAGCCATACAGCCCAAAATACCAACCACTAACTTTTTATTTTTTCTTCTTTTTAAGCCACGTAATTGCTTTAATCGATTAAATATTTTCTTTTCTGCATTATCCCTAACCGAGCAAGTGTTTAACAAAATAACATTAGATTCATCAATGTTTTCTGTCATAAAAAATCCAGCACTCGACATAATAGAAGCCACAATTTCAGAATCTGCGACGTTCATTTGGCAGCCATAAGTTTCAATATAAACGGCTTTAGCGTCTTTGCTTTTTGGAACACTTGTGTTGCTTGTCTTAGGTGCAATTAAATCAATATACATAAAGGCCCTTTCTTTTCAATTTTTTGATTTTAAGTAACTACAAAAATACGGAATATTTTTTTAAAATAAAAAATAGTAGAATTAAGGAATAGAGCGAAGGGTGGAATCCATAAAATATTCCACCCCAAAATGTAACAAAATTTATTTATTTTGATTATTTCTATATATTTTTTAATTTACAGAATTGATAATTCAAATTAAATTTAATTATTATAAAATGTATCAATTTTTAACAAAAATCATTAGGTAAGAATATGATAAAAATTATACTATTATTTACTCTTCTATCGCTTTATTTACAAGCAGAATGGAAAGAAGCTTTTTTTAAACAAAGTTATGTTCCAATTTCAATTGATTGTGTAGATTCAAATAATTGTTATGCTTTATTAAATTCTATAAGTGCAAAAGATAATGAAGAAACTCTAATATATAAATCGTATAATCAAGGTAGAGATTGGAAAGAAATATATAGATATAATCCTTTAGTTGATATTCCAAAGTTTTTATTTTCACCTTGGTGTGCATCTGTACCTAATGGAAATGATTATTTTATTTCTTACTTTGAAAGAGGAACATTAAAAGTAAGCAACGATAGTGCAAAAACATTTAGAATAGTTGACCTTGAAACACCAAGGGAAGTATTATGGATGGATATGTATGATGATAAAATAGGTATGGCTTTTACACCTATTAATAATTATATTACTTATGATGGATGGGAAACTTGGGAAAAAAGAGATGATTTGTTTAAAATAGAAGATCAAAATAATAAGATATTTGAAGCAAGATCTCCACTTCTAAAAAATGAAGATACATTATTTATACTTACATCGCAAGGGAAAAGTTCCAGTATTTTTAGTATTTACTCATTGAAAACCAAAGAAAGTTCACATCATATAATTGATACAACCAATTATGAAAGGGTTTCATATATTCAAGATTTTTGTTTTATAGATTTAAATACTTTAATTGCAGTTGGTAGTAGATCATCAACGTTTGGTCAAAATTCATATAATTTAATTTATAAAAGTACAAATAATGGGAAATCATGGATTAAAAAACATGAACAATTAGAAGGTTTACCAATTGGATATGCAGGTGGTTTACAAAAAGTATCATTTTATAATAAAAATAATGGTATAGCTGTAGGAGCTAGAGGTTCAATTTTGCTTACAAATGATGGTGGTGAAACTTGGGTTTATAATGACATCACAGCTTCAATGGAAGATAGTCCTAAAATGAAAATAGAATGGGCAGGAAGAACTCCAATTATAGGAGCATATAAAGGAGGTTTATTTTATTACGAAGGCGATTTCTTTAAATTTGACTCAGAAGAGCAATACAAAATTACAGGGCAAGTTACAACAGAAGAAGGTGAACCAGTAGAAGGTGTTGAAGTTGAATATAGAAATAATAAAAAAAGTACCACTTATTTAAAGGTTGTAACGAATACCGAGGGCTATTATGAAATAGATAATTTGCCTACTAATGCAAACGTAGAATTGACAATGAAACCTGTTTTATTTGACAAAAAATACAGTCCTAGAACAGTTTATTATCCTTTGTCTAAAGACACTATTATAAATTTTGTTCAAACAACTGCTGAAGAATTTTATGATGTTTCTGGAAAAATAATTGAAGATGGGGAAGGTGTAAAGAGAGTTCCTGTAGAATTACAATCGAGTTATGGGGGTAAATCAAGTATAACAGATGATTTTGGAAATTTTAGATTTGAAGATGTGCCATCAGATGAAATAAGAATGATAAATGGTTCGGCTGGAAATAGTAATTTTTGGTATTATCAACCCTTTATGCATGAATTTAATTTAAAAAGTGATACAACAGGGATTGATTTTGAAATTGTAGATAGAGATAAAGAAACTTGTAGAAGAGTAAGCGGAAAAGTAACATTAGAAGGTGAAGGTGTTCCAGATGTTGAAGTTTTATCTTTAGTAATGACGGACTTTCAATTTAGTGAAGCAGTAACTGATGAAAATGGCTATTATATTTCAAATTTTATGAGTTATGGACCATTAGAAGTTAATCTATCAGAGTTTGATTATGAAAAATACAGACCTACTCCTGAAACATATAATTTATTTAGAGATGATTACCCAGATGGATATGTGAACATTGACTTCGAGTTAAGTCCAATAACATCAGTAGAAACTAAGGATAATACACCTTTTATTTATCCTAATCCTGCAAGTGAAACTGTTACAATATCAGGAATTGATTTCGGTAAAGTAGAGGTATATAATAGTTTAGGGCAGTTGTTAATTCAATCAGAAATACAAGGTAATAGCACTATAAATACAAGCAATTTACATGCAGGTATTTATATATTAAAGATTGAGAGCAATAGCGAAATCAAATTTGAAAAAATATTGATAAACAAATAAATCAAGGAGCTTCGGATCCTTTTTTAAATAAATAATTTTTCACAAATTGAATGAGAAATAAAATGAAGAATTTATTATTGGACTGTTGTTGATACTTCTGAAGTTAATATATAACTTACTGATACTATGTTTATTAAAGCAACTAAATTAACTTATAAAAAAACAATTCCATTTGTAATGATGTTTTCTGAATATAATGATTTAAAATGTTATGAATTTTAATATTTCGCACCTAAAGGAGCAATTAGAGGCATATTTTTAACTGGATATTTCGCTTCGCTCTATATGATGAACGAGTGTTATGGAATGACGAGAAAGAAGGAACGGTTTTGTTAAGTTTTATTTCTACTTTACAATTTAATTATTATTATAACATACAGTATGTTATAAGTTTAAGGTTAAACCGTTCCCTACAATACAATGGATTTTATGAGGAATAGATTCCACGCTTCATTCTGAATAACTGGTGCTTTCAACTAAATTAAAATTTAATTTTTTTTTTCGATTAAACTTTAAAGCTAAGCAAGTACTTCGGCTCCTTTTTTTTTATATTTATTTTGAAAAGTATTTTTATTAATTTGTAATAGTAAAAATGATAAAAAAATAAGAATCCTGAGTTTTTATATAATAATTGTGTATTAACTTAAACACATTAATTGACACTCTGACACTATTTTTAGAGAAATAATAAACTTTTTAATATTTATTTTTACCTCTTTTTAGTTTGATTCTCACTAACTATCTAATTTTTAGTTAAATAGAGTTATTTCTCTAAGCATTTTTGAAAAAATATTAAACAAAATAATACAATTTATTAAACGCCTTAATGATTATTAATTAAATAAAAGGTAAAAATATGAAAAAAATTGTACTTATTGTGATTATTCTCTTATTTACTTCCGAATCTTATTCTCAGAATTATTTTTTATATGCGGTTGGAAATAATCAAAATGGACAATTAGGTGTCGGTAGTTTTAGCAATAAAAGCAAACATTCTGTAGTTAGCTATGAGGGTGAATGGAACAGTGTTTCATCTGGTTTAGCTCATACATCTGGCATCAAATCGGATAGAAGTCTCTGGACTTGGGGACATAATGGTTATGGTCAATTAGGAAATGGGACATTCGTTGATAAAAATCACCCAGTCATTATTGATGCAGAAAATACTTGGATTACAGTTTCTTCAGGATTAAGACATACAGTTGGAATTGTTTACGATGGGAGAATAATGGCTTGGGGAAGAAATAACTTTGGGCAATTAGGTGATGGAACTTATGATGATAAAAATTCTTTAGTTGAAATAGAAGGGAATGATTGGGTTGAAGTTTCATCTGGTGGTGAGTTTACTACTGCATTGAAAAAAGACGGAACTCTTTGGTCATGGGGCAATAATGAATTTGGGCAATTAGGGATTGGCTCCACATTTACTCAGAATTCACCAGTCCAAGTTGGAGAAGATAATGATTGGCTACAAATTTCTGCTGGAACTGGTCATTGCTTAGCATTAAAAAGAAATGGAACATTATGGGCTTGGGGAGATAGTTATTCAGGTCAAGTAGGAGATATTTCCTTTAACGAATTTCACACACCTACTCAAATTGGCAATGACAAATGGTTAAAAATCGCTGCTGGAGGTAGTCATTCTGTTGCAATTAAGTCTGATGGTACTATGTGGTCTTGGGGCTTTAATGGTTATGGACAGCTTGGTGTTGGTTCAATTGCTTCCAAATTCAGACCTACTCAAGTAGGAAAAGATTCTACTTGGAAGGAAGTATCATGTGGAGGTAGGCATACTATGGCTTTGAAGCAAGATGGTTCATTATGGGCTTGGGGTTTGAATAGCAGTGGGCAAGTAGGAAATAGAACATTTGTAGATGCACGTTATCCAGAATCAATTAGTGAAAAAAAGAATTGGAAATATATTAATTGTGGGTTTGAAAGTTCTTTCGCTTTAAATACCGATTATATTTATAGTGTAGAGAGGAAATTAAATACAGAATATTTAAGCATTTACCCTAACCCTGCTTCAAATTCAATTAATTTAAAGATAAGTGCTAATTTTGGAGATTTGATAAAAATCAAAGATTTATTCGGAAAGGAAATAATAAAAATAAAACTAAATCGACTTTATGAAAACGAGAATTTCAAATTAGATATAAATAGTTTAAATTCTGGCATTTATTTTGTTGAATTAGAATCTAATGAAACAATATTTTTTAATAAATTAATAATTTCGAGGTAGAATGGATGTTTATACTCCTATAAGTTGTACTTTTCACGATCATATTGAGCATTTCATAACATTAAAAAAACCAGTAACTATCACTTTTATAGAAAGTGAAGTAGAAGTTTACTATCAAACTCAGATTTTGGAGACTTATACCAGTCATACAAAGGAAGAGTTTATGAAATTAAAAAATTATCCAAATGAGATAAGATTAGATAGCATCATCTCTATAGATGACATCTATCTTGATGAATATGATTGACAAAGAGTCAAAATCAATTCTTACCTGTAAAAACTGCAATAGGTCTTTTACAGGCAAGTATTGTTATAATTGTGGTCAAAAATATATTGAGAAAATTACATTCAAATCTCTCTTTAGCAAAGTCTTTGAGATTTTTGAATTAGAATTAGGTTTTATTTTAACTTTGCTTACTGTTTTATGTAAGCCAAAGATATTTTTTGATGAATATTTATCAGGAAAAACTAAACCTTACACGAATCCAATATTGTTTATGATAACAATAATGGCTTTTATTGCCATATTGTTACATTTACATTTCAAATTTGTATTAGGAGGTGATGGATTTGATTCCAACTTAACACTATATGCTTATTTCACTCCTTACATTCTTCTACATTTCATACTTATAAAAGCATTTTATCCAAAAAGATATAAAGAATTATTAAACTATTTTATTATTTCAATTTATTCAATATCTATTTTAATGATTGTATTTATTCAATTTATATTGGCTAAATATTTAGATAGTTTATTTGATATAAGTTTATTTTTTAAAATACATAAAATTGTAATTTCTCTCATAATCCCATATTTAACTATATTTACATTTTGGAATAATGACAAAAAGATTATTCAGTTTGCAAAAGGAATTGCAATTGGTTTGCTCTTTATAATTGGATTTGATAAAATTACTTCTATTTTAGATAACTCAACATTTTTATCAAGTTTTTTTAACTAAATTTTCAATAAATTTGATATTTTCTTCGTTCTTTCCATATTCCATTATTGTAGGGAATAACTGTCGAGATGTTACTAATAATCCATCTTTTTCAAATGTTATGAAAATTAATTCGCCGAAAGATTTGAGTGTAAAGTAAGTATATATTTTAATATAATTATCTTTATTTTCAACAATATATTTTGATTTATTTGCTTCGTTTAATTTACTAATTAATATTTCTTTAGTAATATTCGTTCTTATTCTTTCACTAGCATTTGCATCAATTTCATTATTTTCAGTCAATTTAATTTTCTTATTTGCGTAAAAGAAAAACACTGCTGAAACTAATAAAGCAACATAAATAGAATTAATTAGCATCTCGCTATAATCAATACCTTCACCAAAAAGTATTCTGAAAAAGAACATAGAAATATAGAATAATCCGAAGAATGATAAAAATAATCTACCAATTAATTTTTCTATAATACCCATTTTTAAAACCTATAAATTGATATACCTTTATCTAATAATTTTGTCATCTCATCAATTGTTTTTTTCAAATCTGCCCTAAAGAATTTCATACCTTGTATATCAATATCTTCACAAATTGAATTATCTATCTGACTTTCAAAGAATTTTACCAAATTGAAGTGCATTTTATCCATATCGTGAGCATAGGATTTGACAATAATCTCTTCTTTATTTAGATTTTTACATACTGCCTCAAAAAGTTCCTGCTTATATGGATTGAATGGCAATTTAACTAAATTCAAATCATCAACAATATGTACTGCCGAGAAAAATGTTGTTTTAATACCAATTCCTATTGCCTTAGCATTTAATTGATATGCCTTGTAGTATGGACTTTCTTTGTCGTAAGGATAAATCGAATTTTGATGGGAGTTTGTAATTTCCTCAGCATATTTTCCTATTGCCGCAACAGATTTTGTTGGGTGCAATGAACGTTTTGCTTTAGAGTGTCTTCTGGCAAGTTCAGATAATATTCCCATATAAGATGGAGTTCTTTTAATATCAAATACTTCACCTGCTTTTAAGAATTTATAAGAAGTTAATTTAGGGTAAGTTGGGAAAATAAGAGTGCCTTCTGAGCCAACTATTTCAAGTAAAATATCTAAAACCTGAAAAGAAGAAAAGTCTAAGTTCAATCTATCTAAACTACTATGAACAAAACAAACATCGCCAGAATTAACTTTTAATTTATCAGTAATTATTGTAGATAAACCATCTTTACTTAATTTCGGTAGTTTATTTATTTCTTTCTTTAATTGTTCTTTTTTATAGTGATTAACTTGTTTTTTTACACTATCGGGAACTATTTTTTTAATAAATTCAATCATTATAATTAAAGCCCAAATTTATTAGAAACACCGGAATCTAATTTAACAATAGTGCCATTTATTTTTTTAGAATTATTTGAAATCAAAAAACTAACTAATTCATTAACATCTTCTATTTCTATAAGTCCTTGTTTATAAATATTATTAAGTTTTTCTAAATAGCCACTCCCAAGATTCGTATCTTGCAAAATCCCAGTATTAACATGACCTAAAGAAATTCCATTTACACGAATATTATATTTTTCAAGTTCAATAGCTAATGTTCTTACAGCAGACTCGAGAGCTGCTTTGCTTGCACTATAATTAGTAAGCCCAGCAATTCCTAATTTTGAAGTTATAGATGATATGGCTACAATAGACGTTCCATTTTCTGCCACATACTTTTTCTTTAACCCTTTAATTAGAAGAATATTAGCAAAATAATTAATATTAAATAAATTTACAGAACTTTCATATTTAACAACAGCGAGTGGTTTAGTTTCTTGAATACCTGCATTTAAAACTAACCCAGAAATAGCACCGAATTTAGAATATATTTCATCAATAATTTTAGGATGATTATCTAAATCCTCACCCAAATCTTTACAAATAAAATTAAATTTATCACCGAGTTCACTTTTTAGAATTTCTAATTTATCTTGTCTTCGAGCAATTCCAATCACATTTGCACCAGCATTAACAAAATACTTAGCAAGTGCTTCGCCAATACCCGAAGATGTTCCTGTGACTACAATATTTTTATTAGTAAAGTCTGTCATTATTTAAGTAGTTTATTAATAATATCTTTAGTAGAAATTCCTTCTGCTTCTGCTGAGAAATTACTTACAATTCTATGTCTTAGTACAGATACTGCAACTGCTTTAACATCATCAATATCTGGAGTGAATCTACCAAATAATGCTGCACGAGATTTTGCACCAAGAATTAAATATTGAGAAGCTCTTGGACCTGCACCATAATCAATATATTTTTTTACAAATTCATCATCAGAATTTTCAGGACGAGTAATTCTAACTAAATTCACTGCATAATTTAAAACATTATCAGAAACTGGAACTCTACGTACTAAATTTTGAAATTTGATAATTTCTTCACCAGCCATTATTTTATTAACTTTGTTATAAGTTTCTAAAGTAGTATTTCTTACAATTTCAACTTCTTCTTTTGCACTTGGATATTCTAACCAAATATTAAACATAAAACGGTCTAACTGTGCTTCTGGTAAAGGGTAAGTTCCTTCTTGTTCAATTGGATTTTGAGTTGCTAATACAAAGAAGGGTTCACTCAATTTATAATTTTGACCTGCTGCAGTTACTTCATGTTCTTGCATTGCCTCAAGTAAAGCTGCTTGAGTTTTAGGAGGAGTTCTATTAATCTCATCTGCTAAAACGATATTAGAAAATATTGGACCTTTTACAAATCTGAATACTTTTTTCCCAGTACTCATATCATCTTCGATTACTTCCGAACCAGAAATATCACCTGGCATCAAGTCAGGAGTAAACTGAATTCTTGAGAATTGTAAATCCAATACATCTGATAAAGTTTTAATCAATAGTGTTTTGGCAAGACCAGGCACACCGATTAATAAACAATTACCCTTTGCAAACAAACTAATTAGCAATTCTTCAACTACATCATCTTGACCAACAATAACCTTTGATATTTCTTTTCTTATCTCTTTAATTTTAGCAGAAAAACTTAATAATAACTCGCTATCTTTAACTTCACTCATAAATTTCCTATTTTCGATTTTATATAATTCAAAATTAACATAAATCTTAATACGAACGAAAGGAATAAGAGTTTAGTATAAAAAAATTATTATTTTATTAATATTTGTTAAATTTGTAGAAGTTAAATAACATTTGAGTGAGAAAATGGGTAAAACAATAATAATAACAGGTGCAAACTCTGGAATTGGCAAAATAACGGCGATAGAACTTGCTAAGAAAGGAAACAATCTAATATTAATAATGAGAGATTCATCGACCTCAAAAGATGCCTACACAGAGATTTCAGCATATAATTGGGAAGTAAATATAGATTATATTCCTACAGATTTATCTTCTTTCGAATCAATTAAAAGAACAATTGTTTTGATAAAAGAAAAATATCAGTCAATAGATGTAATATTGAACAATGCAGGAGTTTATAAATCTAAAAGAGAACTCTCTAAAGATGGAATTGAGGTGACATTTATGGTAAATTATCTTGCACCTTACTATTTCACGACACAATTAATCGAACTATTATCGAATTCTGAAAATCCACGTATTGTAAATGTTTCATCTGCACTTCATAAAAATGGATATTTTGATTATAAGAATTATAATTCTGAAAATAAAAATGCAATAAATAAAGCTTATGCAAACTCAAAATTATATCTACTAATGTTTTCATTATATTTAGCAGAATTGAATCCAAATATCTCCGTTTTTTGTAATCATCCTGGAGTAATCGCTACTAATATATTTAGAGATACCCCAGAAATAGTCAAGACAATTTTCTCATGGGTATTAACTTCTCCAGAAAAAGGAGCAGAATCTAACATCTATCTATCAACAAGTGATGAATTAAATAATAAAACAGGACTATACTATAATAAATTAAAAATAGGTAAAATGAATCCAATTGCAAGTAAAAAGGAATTACAAAAAGAACTATGGGAATGGACTAATGACCTAATAAGCAAACATTTGTAACATATTTTATAAATCATTGTTATAGTTTTATATTTTTTGGTTAAATTAAGAAAACTTTTTATTTTTGTGTTTGATTTTCATTAAAAGGGGTTTTATATGAAATTTTTTACTAAGAGTTTATTGTGTATTTTTCTATTTTCTATATTTAATATATATTTGAATGCACAGGGTTGTGTAGCAATACGTGGATTTTCCTCTTGCTCTGGCAACTCATTAAATTCAAATTATTTAGGTCAAGGTGAATTTTTATTAGCATCAAATAGTAGGTATTTCGAATCATTTAGACATTTCAGAGGAGACCATGAAGAAACAAATCGAATTGCTGAAGGCACTCAAGTAATTAACAATACATTTTTAAGTGACATCACTTTAAATTATGGAATAACAAATCGCCTTTCTGCTAATATAAGTTTACCATTTGCTAATAATACTCGCTCATCGATGTATGAACATGGTGGCAACCCTCCTAATGGTTTAGGTGATAGACACATTACAAGTTCTGTTGGAATATCTGATATTAGATTAGGAATATCATATTGGTTATTAGATCCAGCATCACTAAAAGATTATAACTATTCATTAGGAATTTCTCTTAAACTACCTACTGGAAATTATGATTATAAAGATGATTTTTATAATCAAGGTGCTGATAAAGACCAAACAATAAACACTGTGGTTGACCAATCAATACAACTTGGAGATGGTGGATATGCCGTAAATGTAGAACTAATCGGTTTCCATTCATTATCTTCTTTATTCTCATTAAGTTCTAATGCGAGTTATTTAATTAATCCTCAAGCTACTAATGGTATAAAAACTAGAAATGGAAGAAGCGAGTTCTCTTGTCCTGACCAATTTGCATTAAGTACTGGAGTATTTTATTCCACTCCGATTTCGGGTCTTAGTCTATTTCTTGGAGCAAGAGCAGAGGGTGTTACTGCCACAGACCTAATAGGAAGTTCTGAGGGTTATCGAAGACCAGGTTATGTCATCTCATTTGAACCTGGTATTTCATATAGTTTTGCGAAAGTCAATCTTAATTTGAATTTACCTATTGCATTATATAGAAATAGAATTCAAAGTTACGAAGATAAGCTTAAAACACAAACAACTGGAATTTATACACAAGGGGATGCTGCTTTTGCAGATTATTTAATTATTTTTAGTGTAAATTATAAACTATCTAAGTCGCACTCAATGCAAAGTCATTAATAGTTATTAATTATTAATTTTATTTAGTATTTTTGCTTTATTTAAAGTAAAAATACTTGCTACTATTATTATTCATACAATCCCTTTTACTTTCATTTAATTCTGACCCAACTGGCAGGTCGGATAAAGATTTGTATTTTATTAATAATAACCCTGCGACGATTAATAATAATTTATCTTTTGGTTATATTCCAAATAAATTTAATTTATCAGAATTAAATGAAATATATCTTGCTACAAATTATAAAATAAATGAGATTTATCTTAGTGCAAGAATTAACTCTTTAAATAATGACTTGAATAATAATACAAATTTTTCACTAGGTACTATTTATAAATATAATGAATTATTTAATATTGGAATAAACTTCAATTATAATAATTATATAATTAAAAACTATATAAATGAAAATTCTTTTTCGATTAATTTAGGAGCAATATTTTATTTTGATTCTATTTTTAGTGTTGGTGCATATTATAATAATATTCCTTTAAATAGTTCAATCTATGATAATAATGATTATTTCAAAACAGCAATCTCTTATTCTAAAGATAAGTTTTCAGTATTTATTGGGGCAGAAATTTTATTTAATATTAATTCAGGTATAGTATCTGGAGTAAAATATGATTTTAATAAATATTTAGCTCTAAGAGTAGATTATTCATCATTAATTAACTCTATAAACACTTCACTATCTTTAAGATATAATAATATTTATATTAATTTATTTTTATCACATCATAATTCATTGGGGTATTCACAAAATTATCAGTTAAATTATGATTATTAAATATTTAATTATAATATTTATTTTCTTTACTTACTATCAATTACATAGTAATGATTTTGAACAATATTTATTTGAACTAAATTTAGATGAACCTGATAACAACTTAATTGAAATATTTGAATATTATAGAGATTTTCCAATTAATTTATCTAATACTAATCCCTATTCATTATCACGATTACCAGACATTTCATTTACATTATCACAAAATATTCTTGATGATTATCAAAATAATATTACTTGGAAAGAAATAACTCTTAAAAACAATTTATCCAATTTTCAGATTTATATTTTAGAAAACTGCACCAATATTATTAAAAAAGATAAAGAATTAACTGTCGATTATCGGTCGAGAATAAAACATAATGTTGAAAATAAAAATGCAATAATTGATAATAAATTTCATGGAAATAAAGTAGATTTATACAATCGATTATCAGTAGATTATGATAAATTAAAATTTAATATTATCACAAATAAAGATGAAGGCGAAATATCTTATCTTGATGATTACTCGGCTAATATAAACTATACTTTAGACAATCATAACTTCACACTTGGCGACTTCAGATTCCACAGCGGTTTAGGTCTTCTTATGAATACTGGTTTTCCAATTCGTAAATCTTCAAACCCAGGTGATGCCTTACTAAACTTTGGAGAGGGTATTTCACCATCTCGTAATTTACAAGCATTAGGACACCTAAGAGGTATCGCTTATAAATCTGAATATTTGATAAACAAACTACGAGTAAAAACTAATTTATTTTATTCAAATATTAATCGTTCAGCTACTTTAGTTGACGATAATAATATCTCTTCATTTTATTTGAATAATTTATTTAGAACAGACACAGAGATTAAAAAGAAAAATACAATTAATGAACAATTATTAGCTTCAAATATTGAGTTAAATTATAGTAAGTTTACTCTTGGTTTTAATTATTTGAATTATAATTATAATAAAAATATAAATTCCTCATCTCAGAATTATTATCAAGGCAAACATGGAAATAATTTATCAATATATACATCTTATATAAACAATAACCATATTATTATAAGTGAAATTGCAGCAGATAATAAGGACAATTTATCATTGTTTTCGGTTTATTCTTATAAATATACTAATCAAGAATATGGTATTTCTTTTAGATATTTAAATCCAAATTCTCGTTTACAATTTAATAATATATTATCTAATTATTCAACTAATTCAAATGAAACTGGGTTAATGACCTACTTTACATTTTATGAAGGTAAAATCAAAAATACAATTTATTTAGATTTTTACTCACGTCCAAAAATAGATTATTTTCAAGGTATTGTCCAATCTGGAATAGAAATGTTTGATGAATTTAATTATAAAATAAATAATTCGCAATCACTTCTTACCAGACTAAGATACAAATCTCAAAAAGAAATAAATAAATCAGACACACCAAATTATTATGATAATAATCGCTTAGATTTAAGACAAGAATATAAAATTCAAAAAGATTATTCACTACGATTTAGAGCAGATATAAATTTCACTTCTCATTTAGAATCTTCTTATGCTGGCATTGGATATTTATTTTTTTCCGAATATTCACAATCTTTATTTAAAAGTAATACTAACTCTATTCGTCTTACATACTATAATACAGATTCCTTCGAGGAAGCTATTTGGCATTATGAATATTTACTAAGGGGTTATTTACTTGCTCCACCTTTATATGGTGAAGGATACAAAATACTTATAAGGTCAAATATTGCTATTTTTGAAAATTATTTGATAAGTTTCGCTTATACGTTTGATTACAGACCATCAGTTTCATCGCTTGGCTCTGGCTTAGATAAAATAGAAGGTAATTTGCGAAATACTCTGTATTTACAATTAGATTATAACTTTAGGTGATAAATGAAATTTGATTTTGTGGATTGGGGTTTGATAGACTTTCAAACTGCCTGGGATAAACAAAAAGAATTAGTAAAAGAAGTTCAACAAGGTGGTAAAAGTACATTAGTATTTTGCGAACACCCAACTGTAATAACTGTTGGAAAAAATGGATCTGCTGACAACCTTACTAAGTCCGAAGAATTCTATAAAGAGAATAATATAGAAGTAATTTGGATAAATCGAGGAGGTGATGTAACAATGCACAATCCAAAACAACTGGTAGCATACCCAATATTCAATTTAGCAGATTTCAAACAAGACTTACATTGGTTTTTGCGTAAATTAGAAGATTGTGTAATTGATACCATTGCTGAATATGGATTAGAAGGAGATAGATTTGAGGGCTATACAGGTGTCTGGCTTGAGCAACAACGTAAAATCTGTGCAATGGGTCTGCATTGCTCTCGATGGGTAACATCACACGGATTAGCATTGAATGTAGCAAATGATATAAGTGAGTTTGACTATATAATTCCTTGCGGTATAAAAGAAAAGAAAGTAACATCAATTCAGTCCGAACTTGGCACATATATTGATATAGAAGAAGTGAAATCATTTCTAAAAAGTTCATTTATTAATAAATTTAGCAATTAATGAAAATTTAATTTGGAAATGACACAAAATGTTGATAATTTTGTGTTCTGATTTTCAGAAAAACAAGCGAAAGTAGCTCAGTGGTAGAGCACAACCTTGCCAAGGTTGGGGTCGCGGGTTCAAATCCCGTCTTTCGCTCTACGACGAGAGTCGTTCTTCCTCTTTATGCTGCATGCCTTACTGTCACGTCCCCCCGATAGTAAGGCATTTTTTTTGTCAAAAATTTACATCCTTATTTATACTTTTTAATATACATTACTAACAATCGATTTTTTTTATTTGTTTAATTTCATTAAATTTGTGTTTTAATTATTGTCATCTAAGTAAGTAAAACAAAGCTTGATTACTTATTTTGGTAGATTTAGTTAATTAATAATATTCAAAACTATAATCTACCTTTTTAAACTTTAAATATAAGACAATAAGAATATAATCACTGCATAAATAAGTTTTGAGTAAGTAAATGCACTTTGAATATAACATTGAAAAGATAACTAAAGTACTAACTTAAAAGCAAAAACATTTGCGGTCATAAAAAAATGGAAATATGTCAGAAGAATTAAAAACTTGCCCAAAATGTAATTCACCTTACGGATATTCAATGAGTAGCACTTTATATGTATGCCCTGAGTGTGCAAATGAATGGAATCCTAATGAAAATGTCGGAGAAGACACTACTAAAATACTTGACTCAAATGGCAATGAATTAAGCAATGGAGATAGTGTTGTTGTTATAAAGGATTTACCTGTGAAAGGTGCACCGAAACCAATTAAAGCTGGAACTAAAGTAAAAAATATTCGACTAACTGATGGCGACCATAATATAGATTGCAAAATAGATGGCTTTGGCTCTATGTCTTTAAAATCTGAATTTGTCAAGAAAGCTTAAACATAGTAAATTCATTTTACTATTTAAGCATCTTAAATAATAGCAGTGAACGCAAATTTGTGTTCACTACATTTAATTTACTTTTCTACCATTACTTTCTGCGTTCTTGTTTCAGTTCCGTGTTTTATATTAACTATATAAATACCTGCTTGTTCGCCACTTGTATCCCAGATAATATGTCCGTTGTAGTTCGTTTCTTTGTTGATACTTAATTTATTTTCAGTATTGATTTTAATACCTGCTAAGTTATAAATCTCTACATCATCAATAGTAAAAGGCAAAGCACTATCCCAGTAAGTACTTATCTTTACTTCTTGCTTAGTGGGTTGTGGAAATGGTGGAAATGTATATAGATAGTTTCGTTCTTCTGTTTTTTCTACTAATAATGTAATACCAAGTTCTTCTAAATTTCTATGGAATATACCTCCACCACTGCAATAAACTAATTTATCATCGTATATATAAAATTCTTTTCCATTACTCATAGCACTATTCGATAAACCATCGTTAATTTCTTCAAAAGAATCACCATTATCTTTAGAATAAAATACACCTGAAGTAGTGCCTACAAAAACATAATCTTCAATATTATATACATTTAAAAATCTAATGTCGTTATAATCATTAAACCTATTTTCAATATTTTCCCATGTTTTACCTTCATCTGTGGAACGAGTAAAATCAATTGTTGAGGGCTCAATAAATTGCCCTTTAAAACTAACAATAAAAACATTATTTTTAAACTTAGATACATCAAATATCTCATTATAAAAATCGTTGCTTTTTTCTGTTAGAATCTGTTTCCAATAAGTTAAATTTTTATCTGTTTCTAATATCCTACCATCTCCGTATAAATAAATTTTATTATTAATTTTTTTAATATTCAAAATTTTTGATAAATTTTCATTTACAATACTATCTTTTGTTAAAAATAAATCCCAGTTAGTTCCTAAATCTGATGAAAAATATAATCCATTTTTAGTTCCTAGCAATAATGAATCCTGGTTTAATACAAAAATCTCTCTTATATCTAATTGTTCATTAAGGATTTCTTTTATTTCCCAAGTGTTACCTAAATCATTTGATAATAATATCCTATTCTTAGGTTCTTTATTTGTATAAGGTCTTAATTTACAAGCAATTATTTCTTCATAAGTACTAATATTCCAAAGTGACTCCCCATAGTAATCTGTTGTAATTTCTATATTTTCAGAATTAAAACCATCAATTTTATATATGCTATTTCCTGTAAAATTT
The DNA here is from genome assembly GCA_030431515.1 of bacterium. Lineage (GTDB taxonomy): Bacteria > Bacteroidota > Ignavibacteria > Kapaibacteriales > UBA2268 > JAJRPT01. The sequence continues at coordinate 2,564 of JAUIIX010000028.1, read as the reverse complement.
TCTGTACTAAAATATAAATTAGGAAAATTAAATTCAAAAGTATTTAAGTCAGATTCTTTTTTAAATCTTAATACATCAAAAAGTTCTAAGTTTTTAGAATAGTATGATTTAGAATTTGAGTAATTCCTATGAGAAGCAGAAACAAATAGTTTATTTAGTCCATAATGAATTTCAAATACTCTTTGTAATTTGAATTGAGGGATTTCTACCCATTCTTTCCATAAATCAATTGCTTTATAAAGACCAGTTTCAGTAGCTATATATACAGTATCGTCTATTATTTCAATATCGTTTAGATAAGTATTATAAATAATACTTCCAGCTCTTTTATAAGATTCTCCAAAATTTTCTGAAAAGTAAAACCCATCTTTATTTCCAACAAAAATATTATTTTTATAAATTTTTAAACAAGTAATATTCCCTAAACCTAATCCATTATTTCTTTTTTCCCAAGTTTTACCTCCATCAATAGAAACAATAACTCCACTATTTACGGGTCCAGCAGAACCAAATGCACCAGCATCTGCAACAACTATTGTATCATTTCTAACATCTAAATAATTCATATAGTTGATATTTTTATCCCACAATCCTAAAGTATCCCAAGTTTCGCCAAAATCAATGCTTTTTATTACAGATCTGTAACTAAAAGGTAGTACATAAATAATATTATTTTTAACTTTTATGTCTCTTAAAATTTTAGAATTTGAGTAATCTTGATATTCTCCAACTTTTAACCAATTTAAACCCTTATCTTTAGTATAATAAAAGAATTCAATTGGATTAATAATTGTTGACATTGACTTTATATATATAAAGTCATTATCTACAATAATTTTTTCAATAATACCTCTTTTCTCTGGTAATCCATTTGTCCTTTTTTCCCAAGTTTCGCCATTATCAAAACTGAAATAGGGATCATCAAGACTTCCAACAAGAAAGTCACTACCAGAGGCAATATTATTCAATCTATATAAAGATATTGGTCTTTCTTGTTCCTTCCATTGGGATAAGAGTGGACTTATCGTAATTAAGAAAATAAAAAAAATTTTCATTCATTTGCTCCATAAAAGTTCCCTTATCAAATTTATGATAAGGGTACATATTTGATTTATTCAATTCCACAAGGAACTGAATTTAATATAAAACATTCTGAAAGTGGATTTGAAATTGTAGGAAGAGTAATTTCATTTAATTGTAATTCACATGGTGGAGATTGTGCACTTGAATAACTACTCGTTAATTTAGTGTATCCTGGATTAGCAAAACAATATCTTAATGTCTCTATACAAGTAGCATTATCTTCACATGGAATAAACTCAAATACATGTTGATATCCATTGTCTCTTAGTCTAATTTGCCAGCAATAATTAAAAATTATCTCAAATTCTTTATATGCTGTTCCACCATTACAAGGAGGAGCATCGTACCAAGAATCAATACATAAATTAGAATATATAAAAGCTCCTGTACTAATTTCAGCATAAGCTTGAGCGATTATTTGGTCTATTGGTAACGCATTATTACAGCTACTATCTACTTCAGTTATTTGACGGATATAAACTGACCCTGGATTAGTAACTTCACATTTATAGCATACATCAATAACATAATCACAATTTCCTAAAGTAAGTGTAATTGTTTTAGAAGAATATCCACTTGCACACTGCCCATTACTTTCAACATTTGATAAAATCAATAATGTGAAAGTAATAATTAATGAAAATATTATTTTTTTCATATTTAAAACCTTTTATTGTTAATTTAAAATTTATAAAACATAGAAACTGTTTAGAAATAATAATTAACACCGAAATCTTTGTTTTGACAAATTGTAAAAAATGTCGATTTCAAAGTTGATTTTTGAAAATATTTTGAATAAAATATCTCGATATTTCTTCTTGTTTTTGATATAATTAGGCGATTGGAGTACAAAAATGAAAGGCAAAGCAAGAGCCATATATACATACCTATATATATATATAGGGTTATTTAGGTCAATATATGAAAATATATAAATCATAAATTTGCTCTTTTACTTTCTACAAAAATAAACAATATTTCCAACTAAAAAACATTTTTTAAAATTTGTAATTTGAATATACTCTATAAATAAAATAGAGGCGATTTTGTTACATTTTGGGGTGGAATATTTTCTCAGAATCACGGATTTTATGGATTGCACGGATTAATATGTTGGTAATTTTAACGAGATATTTCGCTACGCTCAATACGACGTAACGATGAAAATGTAGTGAACGCAAATTTGTGTTCACTACATTTAATTTACTTTTCTACCATTACTTTCTGCGTTCTTGTTTCTGTTCCGTGTTTTATATTAACTATATAAATACCTGCTTGTTCGCCACTTGTATCCCAGATAATATGTCCCTTATAGTTCGTTTCTTTGTTGATACTTAATTTATTTTCAGTATTGATTTTAATACCAGCTAAATTATAAATTTCTACATCATCAGCAGTAAAAGGCAATGCACTATCCCAATAAGTGCTTATTTTTACCTCTTGTTTTGTTGGTTGTGGAAATGGTGGGAATGTATATAGAT
>JAUIIX010000100.1 GCA_030431515.1 bacterium | reverse complement strand
ATTATTTTTCCTCTTGAAAAGATATTAAGAATAGAAATAGAAAAAAATAAATTAGTTTTAAAATTCAAATTTTATACTGAAATTAAATTAAGAGCAGATAATCCAGAATTAATTAAAGATAAATTTGATAAAATAAAATCAAATTTATTAGCAAATAAAGAAGAAATCACAAAAGAATTAGTGTGAAATAATATTATCATAAAATCGTATATAGAATGAAAAAAAGGATAGTATGGAAACAGTATTAACAAAAGATGAAATAAAAGAATTAATGCTTGCTTACAAAACAATTGAAAAGTTAGTTGAAAAATATGTTCCAAAAGAAGAAATATATAAAGCAGAATTTTTAAAAGATATGGAAGAAGCTGAAAATGAAATTGCTAATGGAGAATTAATTGAAGTTGATTCTTTAGAGGATTTATTTGCGTAATAGAAAATTAAAAATAGCTCCTTCATTTAAAAAGGATTTAAAAAAGATTGATGTATTAGTTAGAGCCGATGCAAAAAATAAAACAAATATTCTTTTGATGAATCCTATTAGCAATGAATTAAATATTAAAAAGCTAAAAGGGTTTCAAAATAAATATAGAGTAGTTATTATAAAAAATCACAGAATGATTTATACTTTTAATAAAGAAGAATTAATATTAGTTAGAATAAAACATAGAAAAGATATATATTAAAAAAATTGCGTAAAAAGAAATCAAATATAAAACAATATTACAAAGATAATGCTCTAATATTAATATTAGAGTTTTCTATTCCTTTTGTATTGTCCTTAATATTTTATTATTTCTCTGGTGAGTATAAAATAGATTTATTAATGTCACTTGTGTTTTGGTCAGTGACTTTAATTCCTCATCATTTGAATAATATCTTAGGTAGTTTTCCAGTTTGGAAAGGGAAATTTGAAGTAGATGAAGAAATATTATTCACTTATAGTGTTTATATTAAATCTATGACAATATTCAAATATAATTTAATTATTACTAATAAGAATCTTATTCTTAAAAGTATTTATGGAGAAAATAAATATAATATTATTTTTCCTCTTGAAAAGATATTAAGAATAGAAATAGAAAAAAATAAATTAGTTTTAAAATTCAAATTTTATACTGAAATTAAATTAAGAGCAGATAATCCAGAATTAATTAAAGAAGAATTTGATAAAATAAAATCAGATTTATTAGAAAATAAAGAAGAAAAGAATAAAGAACTTGCGTGAAATATTTTTAATTAATTTATAATACTTCAAGTTATTATTCGTTATTATAGTATTGTAAATAAAATATAAAATTAGTGAACTCAACTTCAAAAATCTACCTCGACAAATCAGCATTAGAAAATAATTTCAAATTCCTCCGCAGAATCTTTGGTAAAAATAGAATAATAAGTAGCGTCGTAAAGGGTAATGCTTATGGTCATGGCATTAGGGAGTATGTGCCATTAGCAGAAAATTGTGGCATTAATCATTTCTCAGTTTTTAGTTCTAAAGAAGCTGCAATAGTAAAAAATTGTTGCAAGTCTGACTCAACTATATTAGTTATGGGAATGATTAGCACTGATGAACTGGAATGGGCTATTACAAATGATATTGAATTCTTTGTATTTGAAATTGAACGGCTTCTAAATGCTTTAACAGTTGCAAAGAAACTTAATAGAAAAGCAAAAGTACATATCGAAGTTGAAACTGGTATGAATAGAACTGGTTTTGATTTAGAAGATTGGCAAGATGTATGTGATATATTAAGTTCTAATAGTGAATTTATAGAATTTACTGGCTTATGTACTCATTTTGCAGGTGCTGAAAGCATAGCTAATTACGCTAGAGTATTAAAGCAAAAAAAGAATTTTCAGAAAGCAATTAAATTCTTTGAAAAAAATGAACTAAAAGCAAAATTACATCATACTGCTTGTTCTGCTGCTTCTATTAGATACCCAAATACTCGAATGGATTTAGTAAGGATAGGGATTTTGCAATATGGTTTCTGGCCATCTAAAGAAACATTTATTGAATATATAAAAAATAAAAAAGTAAAAACTGACCCACTTAAAAGAGTGATTTCTTGGAAAAGTGAAATAATGAGCGTCAAAGATATTAAAGAAGGCGAATTTGTTGGTTATGGAACTACATACTTAGCCCACAAGGACATTACAATCGGAATTGTTCCTGTTGGGTATGCACATGGTTTTTCACGTTCCTTAAGCAATACTGGTCGTGTTTTGATAAAAGGAAAAAGAGTAGCTGTTATTGGTATTGTGAATATGAATTTAATGGTAATCGACATTAGCGACATTGACGATGTTAAAATTGGCGAAAAGGTAATTATGATTGGAAGTCAAGGCGATATGGAAGTAACTGTAGCATCTTTTTCGGAGTTAAGTAATCAATTAAATTATGAATTGCTTACTCGCTTACCACACGATATTCCACGTTGTATTCTGGATAAATAGTTTTTCTATATTTCTTTATTAATATAAAATAATAAAAAGTCAATGTTTGAAATACATTGACTTTTGTATGTTAAATGGAAAATCTCATTTTTATTTCTTAATTTTACAAATTATTTAATTACAAATTCTATTTTATTCTTATGAAAATCTCTTATAATTGGCTAAAAGAACTTATTAATATTGACAAATCTCCTGCTGAGCTGGACGAAACCCTTACTATGCTTGGCTTTGAAGTTGAAGAAATCATTGATTACAGTAATAAATATAACAATTTTGTTATTGCAAACGTTTTAAAAAAAGAAGCACATCCAAATGCTGATAAACTTAATCTTTGTACAGTTAAATACGGAGATAAGGAGCAAGTTGTTGTTTGTGGTGCTCCAAATGTTGATGTAGGGCAAAATATTGTTTTAGGACTTTCTGGTGCTATTGTACCAAAAGGTGAATTTCAATTATCTAAAGCAGTAATCAGAGGAGTTGAATCTAACGGAATGATTTGCTCTAAAGCAGAATTAGAACTTGGCGAAGACCACGATGGTATCTGGGTATTACCAAGCGATGCACCAAATGGTGAAGAATTAAGCAAATATCTCGGTCTGAATGATGTGATTTTTGATTTATTTATCACACCGAATAGAGCAGATGGCAATAGTCATATCGGAATAGCACGTGAACTTGCTACTTATTATAATCTTGACTTGACTTTACCTCAGATAGAGTATAATAAATATGATAATGATATAAATGAATTTAATATAAACATCGAAAATACAGATGATTGCCCAAGATATTTAGCTATGGTTATTCAAAATGTTAAAATAGTTGAATCACCTGATTGGTTGAAAAATCGTTTAAAACAACTTGGTTTAAGACCAAGAAATATTGCTGTTGATGCTACTAATTATGTATTGATGGAAACAGGAAATCCACTACACGCTTTTGATTTAGATACTATTGCAGATAAAACAATTAATGTTAAAAATGCTTCTGATAATGAGAAATTTATTTCTTTAGATAGTAAAGAAAGAACTTTAGATTCTGAAATGTTAATGATTTGTGATAATGAAAAAGAAGTTGCAATTGCAGGAGTTATGGGTGGCGAAAATTCTGAAATTACTGATAAAACAAAAAATATTTTAATTGAAGCGGCATACTTTAATCCGAGTTCTGTTCGTAAAACTGCAAGAAAATTATCTATTCATTCAGATGCAAGTTACAGGTTTGAGCGTGGTGTTGATTATGATAATTTGCTTTTTGCTGCTAATAGAGCTGCTATGCTTATTACCAAATATGGTGGTGGGGAAGTAGGTATTAATTTTAAAGATATTTATCCAAATGAAATAAAAAAAGATAAAGTAATTATTCGATTTGATAGGTGTAGAAAAATCATTGGCTTAAATCTTAGTAATGATGAAATAATTCAAGTATTCCATAATTTAAAGTGGAATTACGAAGTAAATGACGAGTATATTAAGGTAGAGTCGCCTTCTTATCGAGTTGATATTAAAATAGAAGAAGATTTGATAGAAGAAGTTGCTCGTTTTATTAATTATAATAATATTAAGCCAAATTTCCGTTCAGTTTCTGACCACTCTAAAGCAAGAGTTCCAAAAGTATTAGAAAAACCAGTAAAAAGAGATAAAATAAGAAATTATTTAATTGACAATGGATTCAATGAGATATTAACACCAAATCAAATATCTGAAGAAATTACTTCTTTGTTTGATGATAGAGTAGTGAAAATGGCTAATCCGCTTGGGGTTGAACTTGGTGTTATGCGTACTTCAATGATACCATCAACGCTAAAAGTAGTTTCTAAAAATATGAATTTCAGAAATTTAGATTTGCAATTATTTCAAATTGGAAAATGTTTTAAAAGTATAAATGATAAAAGTAATTTTATTGAAAATATAAATGAACAAGATTATTTGAATATTGTTTTAACTGGAAATATGCACTCTAAAAATTGGTCACATTCTAAAAACAAAGCTGATTTTTATGATTTAAAAGGAATATTTGAAGATTTTAACTCTAAGTATGACTTGAATTTAAAATTAAAAGAAAATAAAGATTTTTCTGTATTTTCTGCTGACTCATTATCTATTTATGATAAAAAAGATGAAATCGGAAAATTAGGATATATAAATAAATTAATCCTTGAAAAATTTGAAATAGACAACCCAGTTTTAATTTTAGATATTAATTTATCAAAACTATATACAAAAAAAGAAGTAGAAAAATTATATAATAAAGTATCTCCTTACCCCGTTGTAGATTGGGATTTAGCATTTTTAGTAGATAAAACAGTTGATGCTGGAAAAATATTAAATGACATAGAAAATATGGCAGGAAAATATTTATCTAATTTAACATTATTTGATGTTTATGAAGGAAAAAATATTGAAACTGGAAAAAAATCACTTGCATTTAATATTAAATTCTCTGCAAAAGACAGAACCTTAACTGACCAAGATATTAATCCAATAATTGATAAAATTATCAAAATGCTAAAAGATAAATATCAAGGACAATTAAGAGATAGTTAATTTACTTAAAGAAGCATCTAATAGATGCTTTTTTTTGTTTGTAATTTAATTAAAAAATTGATGAATAATAAAAAAATATGAAAGAAAATAAAAATTATAGATTTAGAATTTTAGTTAAAATTAATATATTAAAGAATTAAATTTAAGGCAATAATGTTTTACAAAACGAAAGAAACAGTGAATCAATATATCCAAATGGCAAAAGGATATAATGGAAAAAGTTTAATTGAAAAGTTAATACAATATTTACCAGAAGGACATGTATTAGAATTAGGGTCAGGTTCTGGTAATGACATTCCTATACTTCAGCAACATTATAAATTAACAGCATCTGATTTCTCACCACTATTCTTAGAATATATTAAGACCCAATATCCAAATGTGGAAGTTAAGCTAATCGATGCTAAAAGCATCACTTTAGATTGCCACTATGATGGAATATACTCAAATAAAGTGTTACAACACTTAAACGAAGAAGAATTAAAAGTATCATTACAATCACAAAAAGAAATATTAAAGGATTCGGGTATCATTTGTCATAGCTTTTGGGCAGGGACTGGGCAAGATAACTTTGGAAATATAATTCACAAATATTACACTAAAGAGGAATTGGAACAAATAATATCTGAAAACTATAATATATTAAACATAGAGAATTATAAAGAGATGGAAGAACAAGATTCAATCTTAGTAATAGCTCAAGTCAAATAACTATGAAGTTGGAAGTATTAAATAAAAAATAATAAGAGTATAATTGTGTTTACTTAGATTAATAAGCTAAATAGAAACATTAACCACATCTTTATCACAAAAAATGTATAATATAGGCAAATATTTCAATTTTTGGATATTCCTTTGTATTTTTGTAACATTATGAAAGCAATTTATGTATTAATAGTTTTAGCTCTTAGTTCTTGCATACCAGAGGAAAGCCCAGTAAGTCCGAAGGATAGAGGTGACTTGCAATCTGGATATATGGAAGAATCTATTTATGATTATCAAGGTTTCTTTGATTTATCATCGAATAAGTTTGTTTCTTACAATCTTAAAGGGTCATGGGATTTAGCGTTTGATTGCAATAATAATTTTATTATTATGAATGGTGCAAGACCAGTAAAGTCAGCTTATGTTAATACTTATGATTTTGAGTTTTTGACTGACAAGAATGAACCTGATAGTTTGTATATTGATGAGCCAAATGGTGATCTAAGCAAAAGTGCTTTTGGACAATGGTGGATAGACCAAAGTGGTAATGAAATTAAAAAAAGCAAAGTCTTCTATATCGATAGAGGTAGAGACGAAAGAAGAAGACCCTTGGGTATTTACAAGTTTCAGATTATTGATTGGGATGAAAACTCTTTTACTTTTAAGTATTCTAACGTAAAGAAATTAGACGATGTTTTCACTAAGACTATTCAAAAAGTAGATAATTATAACTTTGTTTATTTTAATTTCTCAACTCCTGATGATGAAATCATAGTTGAGCCGTTTAATAATGAATGGGATTTGCTTTTTACTGAGAATACTGAATATGTTCCTTTGAATGCAAT
>JAUIIX010000027.1 GCA_030431515.1 bacterium | reverse complement strand
GCTCCTCCTGAACCAACAAAAGAAGAATTGCTACTTACAGAAATCAGAGATTTATTAAAAAAATAATCATAAAGAACTTCCTCGGAAGTTCTTTTTTTTTCCAACAATCCAGACTTATTCCAGAATCTACCATTAATCACCAATCAATTGAAAATTAAAAAATATAGTTGTCATACAAACTAAAATATATTTACTCTCGTCAATATAATAAAGTTGTTTTATTAACTAAATACTAAATTATGAAATTATTATCAAAATATCACTTAGGTGACTTAGAATTATCGAGCAGAGTTGTTATGGCTCCTATGACGAGAAGTAGAGCTATTGGCAATATCCCTAATGAAATGATGGCTACTTATTATGGACAAAGGGCATCAAATGGTCTTATTATCAGTGAGGGAACTTCTCCTTCTCCAAACGGAATTGGTTATTCAAGAATACCTGGTATTTACTCACAGGAACAAGTTGAAGGATGGAAAAAAGTAACATCGGAAGTTCATAAAGTAGGTGCAAAGTTTTTTGTTCAATTAATGCATACTGGAAGAGTTTCTCATCCACTTAATATGCCTAAAGGAAGTAAAGTCTTAGCTCCGTCTTCAATTAAAATTTCAGGACAGATGTGGACTGATCAAGAAGGTTTACAAGACTATCCAATTCCTACTGAAATGACTAAAGATGAAATTAAAAGTACCATAGATGAATATGTTGATGCATCAATCAATGCCATAAAAGTAGGTGCTGATGGTGTTGAAATACATGGTGCAAATGGTTATTTGATAGAACAATTTATTTGCCCAGATTCAAATATGAGAACAGATGAATATGGTGGAAGTGTTAAAAATAGAACGAGATTTGCTTTAGAAGTTACTCAAAAAGTAGCTGATGCGATTGGGAAAGAAAAAGTAGGAATTAGAATTTCTCCTTATGGTGTTTTTAATGATATTACAATCTATGATTCATTAGATGAAACTTATGATTACTTAACTAAAGAACTTAACAATATTGGAATTAGGTATATTCACATGGTTGACCATCAAAGCATGGGTTCACCTGAAGTTCCACAAAAAATTAAAGACCTTGTTAGAAAAAACTTTAAAAATACATTAATCTTATCAGGTGGATATGATAAAGATAGAGCTGAAAAAGATTTGAATGATGATAAAGCAGACTTAGTTGCTTTTGGTCGTCCTATTTTAGCTAACCCTGATTTTGTCAATAAAATCTCAAATGATCTAGAATTGAATCAAGTAAATTACGACTTACTTTATACCCCAGATGAAAAAGGATATACTGACTATCCAAGTGCATAGAAATTAAAAAGGGTAGTTAAAACTACCCTTCTTTTAAAAATATATATTGTGAATATTTACCATGCAGCATTTGGAAAAGATCTTTGAAGATATTGCATTTCTGTTAATATTCTTCCTAAGTGTTCAGAATGTTTTCCAACTCTTCCACCTGAATGCATCCAAGTATTTTTAGGAACAGTTAAATTAAGTATTGCAAAATTTTCATTTATATCTTTTAGCCATTTTTCTTTTACAATTTTCAAATCAGCAGCAATACCTTGTTTTGCTAATGAATCAATAGTCGGATTTGTTTCAAACAATTCGAAAGTGTAAGACCATAAATCGTCAATTGCATCCGTAAGTTTATTTCTACTTTCATCAGTACCATCTGCTAAAATATGGAACCATTTTTTAGAATGACGTAAGTGATAAGTTACTTCTTTTAGAGATTTTTCGGCAATTGCAGCAAGTGTTTCATCTTTACTTTTTAGCAATTCAGTATATAAATGATATGCAGAAATATCAAAAAAGAATTGACGAGCAATTATCCAAGCAAAATCATCATTTTCTAATTCTGAAATAATTACATTTTTAAATTGAGTATCTGTACGTAAATAAGCTAACTCATCAGCACTTTTATTTTCTAAAGTTCCAGCATAAGTATAAATTTCATTTGCTTGACCAAGTAAATCGAGTGCAATATTAGTAAGTGCAATATCTTCTTCAAGATAAGGTCCGTGTCCACATTGTTGTGATAATCTATGGCTTAATATTAATCTATCATCAGCAAGCATTAAGCAATAGTTAAATAATTCATTAGTCGATATCAACACTTACTCCTTTTGGAATTTTATAAAATTTTGGGTGACGATATGCTTTTTCACTTGATTCAAAAAATGATGGATTATCTTCTGGTGTAGTTGAAGTAATAGAATTAGAAGGTACTACCCAAAGTGCATAGGGTTTGTCTCTTCTTGCATATACGTCTCTTGCATTCTGAATAGCCATTTCATTATCTGAAGCATGCAGACTACCAGCATGAATAAATGGTGTCCCAGACTTTCTTTGAGTGAATACTTCCCATAAGTCTAATTGTGTGTCATTACTCATTTTAAAAAATCCTTATTTTTAAATTTCATTTTCTAAAAAACTAAAATAAGAAATAAAATTTTTACAATCAAGAAAAAGAGTAATTTGTCTCTTATTGTTGATTAATAATTTATTTTTTATTTCATTTCTTTGTAAAATCAATATATATTTATCTTCTTATATTACACCTTATTACAATAGCAAATTGAAAATAAAAACTAAATAAATTATTTCTTTAAAATATTATTTTTAAATTTGTAAAAATAAAAATGGAATATGGATAAATATTACAAATTTGTAAATGGTAAATCTCTAAAAATCAACTCAATTTGGTGTGTAGGTCGAAATTATGCTGACCACGCCAAAGAAATGGGAGCATCTACTGAGAGTGAACCAATCATTTTTCTAAAAGCTTCAACATCAGCTGTCTTGGAAAATAAATTTGCACTTCCTGATTTTTCGGATGATGTTCATTTTGAAACAGAATTAGTAGTTGTTATTAATCAAGATATTCACAATGTAGAAGCCGAAAATGCTCGTCAATATATTGCTGGGATAGGATTAGGATTAGATTTAACTTTGCGTGATATTCAGTCAGAGTTAAAAAAGAAATCTTTACCATGGGCATTGTCAAAAAGTTTTTATCAATCTGCACCATTATCTGAGATTATTGATATTGATAATATAAACATAGATAGATTGAAATTCGAAATGAGTTTAAATGGAAAATTGACTCAATCTGGCGATACTAATGATATGATCTTTTCAATTGAAGAACTTATCTCATATATTTCTAAAAGATTTTCATTACAAAAAGGTGATTGTATTATGACTGGAACACCTGCTGGTGTAGGAAAATTAAATTCGAAAGATAAAATAAAAGCTACTCTTGAAAATAAATTAAATTGGGAATTAGAAGTATTATGAAAATAGTAATATTACTTATTTTATCCTTAATAATACTACAATCTTGTAGCATTAAAGAGCAACATACAAGAATTGAAAAGGATAAATATACTCATACGATCAAAGATTCTACTGAAAGACATTATTACTCTAACTCTCCTCGAAATAAAGAAGATGGAGTTGTAAATCCTTCTACAAGGGATATTATAGTAGATAATACTGTTTTGCAATATGACAGTATTGTCGAACGTGAATATCCTGATTTTATTAGATTAGGTCTATTCGAAAGTGTTGGTATTTTCGGTGGTGATTCTAAAGTTGGATTAGATGGTGGGATATTTGGTGTTTACTTAGACCCTTCTAAAAATTTGAAAAATGACTTTAGAGGAACAGAATCTTCCTTATTCACAGGTGGAATTTATAGACTTGGAATTATGGAAAAAAGATTGAGATGGTTCCAAGATTCTGAAAATTGGACTTGGGGTTTTACTGGTATGGAATTAATAATGCCAGATGCTCATATTGAAAATGGTTTGATGGGATTTGGAGTTTTTAATTTAACAAAAAGATTTTACTTCAAAACAGATATTCCTTACTTTGCACTTGGTGCAAGATTTGGAATGGGTGTATTTCCATCACAATATGGAAAACTTGAAGGATTTGCAGAATTAGGCTCAATAGGTGGATTAAACCTTAGAGCTTATCTTGGCTTTGCGGCTGGGATGAATATGGAAACAACTGTATTAATTAATAGCAATGATTTTGCAAATGAAGCAACTTATCCAACCACATTTTATGGTGGTTTTGGAGTTTCATATTTTGACTTTATTAACGTAGTTCCTGAGACTTACCGAGAATGGAAAGATATGGAACATTCAGCTTGGAGAGTTGGAGTAGCTGAAGTAGCAGTATTAAATAGTAATGCAGAAAGTTCATTTTTCAGTAACGAGTCAGATTCCACAAGTTCCAATTCAATAATTAGAGGTGGATACTTAAAACTATTAAATGCTAATATTTCACTTCCTATTTTAGATGAAAGACTTTATATTGGTACTTCGTTATTAAACGTAATGTTTTTAGGTGGAATATCAGGTGGAATAGGAATTATACCAATTAGAGTTGGTTGGATGCAACAGATATTAAAAGATGAATTATTTGTCGATCCATTTATTGAGTATAACTATTATCCTTCAAGATTTTATAATATTGGTGCTAAAATTACTTTAGGATTTCCTCGAACTGGTAAGTTTAATGGAAGTCTTATTTTAGGTTATTCTTCTGGTGATCCAATTGGAGGAATAGATGTTGGATTAGGTGGAGCATCTGGTGTCTTAGAAGATTTAACAAAATTTTCTAATTTTTATATTGGTATAGAAATTGGATTGTATGAAAAAATATTTCAAAGTAAAGATTTAAAACATAATAGATAATGATGGAAACAATTGCGATTTTTACGCTTCCCTCTAAACCGGAAGCAAGAAAGTATGCTAAAGAAGCTGCTAAAATATTAAACGAATTAGGTATTAAAGTAATAGCAAATGAATCATTTCTTGATTCTATTAATACCGAAGAAGTGCCATTTATTGATGAATGTCCTGACTGCGATTTTGAAAGAAAAGCTGACATGGTAATTTCATTTGGTGGTGATGGTACTATGCTAACAGCAGCCAAAACTTTGATCAATACAGGAGTTCCAGTAATGGGCTTCAATGTTGGTAAATTAGGTTTCTTAGCTGAGTATCCTACTTCGATGCTTAAAGAATCTCTTGTTGCTTTAACAAGTGGTAATTATAGAGTTGTAGAAAGAAGTGTATTGGAAACTACAATCAAAGATAAACTTTATTACGCATTAAATGATTGTGTTATCGAGAAAAAGAATACTTCCAGAATGATTACAATCAGTGCTTATTCTAACTCAAATCACGTTGCTGATTACAGAGCAGATGGTCTGATTTTGACAACTCCTACTGGTTCAACAGCTTACTCCTTATCTTGCAATGGTCCAATTATCGCACCTGGTACACCAGTATTTTGTATTACGCCTATATCTCCACATACGCTTACATTAAGACCACTTGTAATTCCAAATACTACTGAAGTTAGAATGATTGTATCCTCTCCAACAGGTGAATCAAACTTTGTTATTGATGGGCAAGATGTAGTTGTAATCAAAGATGGAGATGAAGTTTTGATTAAAAAATCAGATGCTGTTGTCAAATTAGTAAAACCACTAAACTCTTCATATTTTGACTTATTAAAAGAAAAATTACTTTGGGCATCTCAAATCCCATTTGATAAACATAAAGAGTAAATTTTTATATTTAAGAATAAAGCCGAATAATAATTCGGTTTTTTTTTTGTTTAGTCTTTCAATGATTATTTATTCGTCATTCTTTATTATTAAATAATTTTGTTTTTAATAACTTCTCAGTTTCGGATAGTAACTTCTCCTTATCATAACTTATTACATTTACTAATCTGTATTTTCTACCATTTATCAAAGTTTCTGTACGCCATTTAAATTGAGACTTAGTTTTGTCTTCACCTGAATCATACCACCAAGTTGAATATAAAACATCGTTATTCTGAGAAAGTGTACAAAAGTAGATATCAATTCCATTTAATTTTATGGTTGTTTCATTTTGGATATTATAACCATTACCTCTCCAACATACTATTGGAGAATGATCTGATGCATAAAAGTTTACACTTGGTTTGATATAAAGTAATATATCTTTTTTTTCATATTTTAGAACACCTAATCGTTCTTTATTACAAATAAATTCAGATGTGTTTATATTGATTGACTTAAAATTGAGCTGATTGTTATCTTGCTTTTTAAAATTTCCAAATTTAATAGAAAAAAATAAAACTAATATAAGAGTTAAAATTAAATATATGGATTTTTTTGAATGAATGATATTCTTTATTTTTTCTGGATAGTAGATTTTATTAGGAATTCTTTTAACTATAAACCATAATGGAATTACTACGTACAAACTAAAACAGAAAACACCAATAAATTCGTGTGATATTGTATTTGGAGGTGATTCAAACATAATTAATAATATTATTCTTACTAAATTGGATAGTGATGAAAGAATAAAAGATAAAAATAGAATACTAAATATACTTAAATAGCTATATCTTGAATTATTCTTTTTTTGTTCTAAAGCAATAAAAACTATTCCTATAAAAAAGCTTATCACCATCATATTTAAGCCCATACACTCTGGGTCAACAGAAAATGGATTTCCAGATATTAAAATTTGATTTCCAACTTGTTTTAAATCATCGTAAAAATAATTTAATATTATTCCTGCCCATTCTGTTAGCTTAAGTCTTATTTCAAAACCAACTACATTATTTAGATGTTGGCTTGTTGGAGAAATTATCATTAATAATAAAATGGGAATGTTGGTTAATTTCCCAAATCTTGATTCATAGATAAAAAACAAACTGCTTACAACTGAAAAGAAATAAAGTGTATCTAATTTGAAAATAAAAAACAAAGATAGTAATAATAAAGATACAATTCCATAACGAAAGGAAATGATATTAGTTTTATATGTAATTAAAAATGGTAGTACCATTATAAACAAAATAAGACTAAAATCAAATACCAAATACTCGCTAAGACGATTATATCCTAAGGCAAGTATTATAAGAATTGAAGCAATTGATATCAAGTTTTCTTTGCTTAAATTTACTTTCAAGACAGAAACCTCTTTCTATAAAGTAGAATTAATATCAAACTGAATATTCCAATCAATACCCATTCATGTGGCTCAGGTACAGCTCCTGAAGACTTCATTGATGCATTTTTTAGACTATTCTCATTTTCATCAATACCAAATCGTTCGTAATCCTTTGTTGTTTCTAATACAATAAGACTTGATACAGGACTAACGATATAAGCTTCATTAGCTATATTTACTAGTTCTTCAACCTCCTTGTTGACACTATTAAAATAATCATTACCATATTTATTCATTAAGTTTGAATAAGCAAATAATCTTAATAAATGATCTGGGGCTTTTGATTTAACTAGGTTTGTATCTCTTATGATACTTAAATCAGCAATATCAATATCAATTCTGTTAGTATCCATTACACCTTTTGGGAAAATGTTCTTTGATAATACTTTAGTCAAATTCTCTTCATCTCCATTACAAAAATTAAACAATTCATATTCTTTTAGTGTCTTAATATAGGGTGAGCTAACTCTTCCTAATTGTAAAATATTTATTTTATTTTTATGCTTCATTAATCCTTCAGTCAAGTTTTTATAGAATTTGGTATCATTAATATCTGATAAATTTGGGGACAATTCTTCAGACTTTGTAATAAGAATTGATTTTTTAGGATTAACAATCTCATCAAAAGGAAATAAACTAAAATTCCTATTATTTAATTTATCAAATATTTCGTTTTCATTAATATTTTCAACTTTAATCATTTTATCATAATGAACATAAACATTTCTACCTTTTGCTTGTTTTATTATTGATTTAAATTCAGATTCATCCCAACTTTTATTTATGTCGAGGTAGATATTATCAAATTCTTTAGATTCCCAATCAGTTTTTCTTTCTATCATTTGATAACTATAATCACCATAAGAGAATTTTGATTTAGAGAGTGGTGGCGTTTCCAAAGATAATTTCCAATCATTTCTATATTCCCCTGTATAAATATATTTATTACCTTCATCTTTATTGAATCCACTTGGGATGTCTATAATTTCTACTTTATTGTCAGAGACGATTTCTATTACGCTTGTTTCAAGTGTATTTTTAAGGTAGGGTCCTTCAAAATATATACTATTTAATTGTAAAGTTTCCCCATCAAATTCTAAAGGAGTTGTAATTCCAATTTTAAATATTCTATTCTCTTTCGGAGTACAAGGAAAAACTGTAACCGATAGTCGATTACCCTCTTGCCAATGCAAAAGAGCTGGATCTCTTCGTTCTACACCAACTATGCTAACATAAGCACTATCAGCTTTGGATTTTGTTGTTAATCTAGATTTTTCTTCTTTCCCTTCAATCCAAAGTGATAATGATGTAGCAACTGAACCTTCAGGTAGATGAAATGTATATACTGCTTCTTCTTGATAATTTGACCAATTAGAACTATTTTTTATTGTGATAATTTTCTCAGTATATGCAAGTCTAAAGTCTGGGTAAACCTTAATATTATTTAATACATCTATTGTTGATAAATTCCTACCTGACCATAACCTTCGATGGCTCTGGTGTCTTGCATTAAAATTCGACTTTAAAAGTTTTATTCTCGTATCTATATCTAAATTGACTTCACCAAAAAGTGAAATTCCAATATTTACAAGAGGGTCATGAGTTCTTCTTTCATCAAAATTTCTATTAAATCCGTTTCCTCCCCAAACTCTTGAAAAAGTATCGAATACATACTCTCCTTTAATAATATCAGCTGTAAATGAATCAGAAGAAATTTTTTGACTTAACAATACCCAAGTTGGAAGATTGTTATCTGGTCTTAATATAATTGAAGAATGAGCTTTGTGTATTTCTTTATGAAGAGAGTTCCATCTTGTTAAAAATATTGAAGTTAAAAGCAAAGGAGTCACTATTCCTGCTATAAAAAACATAATGTTTTTTTTAGTATTCTCAATTCTTACAAGCATAGTAACTATTGAAATTACGATAATTAGTGGAATGAATAAATTTATTGTTAAACCTAAGAATATTAACCCAATTAGTCCAATAAAATAGTAAGGGATTAAAAACAAAGCTAAGTATAATATGAAAATAAAACCAACTCCAAGAGAGAAATATATTATATTTTTAAAATGAGAGCTAAACTGATTTATTATACCAAAAGCTTGAAATGAAATGATAAAATAGATTAGATACACCATTACCCAAGCAGGAAAATATCCAAATATTTCTATACTATTATTTAATATAAAACAGAGTAATAGAAAATGTGACAAAGTTATAGTTAAAAATGCTTTATCAGTTTTCCAAAATCTAAATCTTACTGCTTTATTTAATTGTAAGCTCGTTAAATAAGCTAAAGTAAGTAATAAACCAATAAAGAAAACTATTATATTAGCATCTTGGACTTCTAAAACACCTCTTCTCGAGATTAATGTCATAATAATTAGAATTAAAGATAATAAATATCCTATTACTAAGCTTTTTTTCTGTGTTGAATCTATATTCATTATCTACCTTACTATTAAAATTTATTATATATTTTTGCTTAATTTACGGAAGCTATAAGATTTAAGTTACAAAATAATACTCTTATATTATTAATAAGTTAAATTATGTACTTTTAATATTAACAAATATTTGCTAAAAATTGCAGTGATTTTAGTTTTAATTAATAATTATTATATTAAATCCTTATAACCAAATCTAATTTTAATTTAAATTATAAAATAAAGAGTTAAGTAACTTTTCTGAAGTTTTTGCAGTAAAATCGGTGTTTTTTGTTTTTTGTAAGAACTAGGTTAAGAATTATGTTAGCCATTTCTGGGAGATTCTTCGGCTATAAGAATAGGAATAAAATAAGTCATCGAGAGGTGTACTCAAGATGACTTAGTTTTTTGTAGAGCTTGTAAATACCACTGATGGAGGCGTAAATTAAACCCACTACAATTTAATTTCGCCTTCGCCATCAATGACATTATGGAGGAGTATCATTCGATTTTTATAAATTTTTGTGTGCTGATACTTCTATTTCCAATAATATTTATTATGTATGAGCCAGTTGATAAATTACCAACTTCTAATTTCAATGTTGATTGTCCTGTTATATTAGCATTTCTTGATAAAAAAACATTTCCTGTCATATCAATTATTTGAATATCGTATTTACCTTCTCCGTTTATGTTCAAGTAGATTGTTTCTTGACTTGGATTTGGATAAATTGATGTTCTTAGTAAATTATCGGTAATACTTGCGTAAACTTTAGTTGCTTCGATGTTAAATATTGCATCTTTTTTGTATAACAACTCTTTTCCAAGGTTTGCACTTGTAGTCATTTCAAATATTTGTTCTATTTCGACTTTTCTAACTGATTGAGTTCCATAGTCGTAAAACTCTAATCTAAGTTTTTCATTGTCTCTTGCTCCGTCTTTGTCAAAACTAATTGGATTGTCTCCCCAAATTGTAATTGAGTTGTATTCGCTATTAATTTTGCCATTACCAACTAATCTATCATAAGAGTCAAATACTCCGATTTCTCCGTCCCACATTTCTATATTATTGAATATTAAGACAGCAGAACTTCCTGTTTTTTTGATTTCAGTTTGATAGTAAGTATCTTCTTTTTCATCGCTTTGAATAACACCAGGAATTGCTGGAGCTACTGGTGGATTATTAGTGTATGAGAATGATTGTGAGTTTTGACTAACTGCTACTTGGTATCCTTCGCCTGGGTGCATTGTACCTATTTGATTGATTCCAAATGCTGGGTAGTAAATCTCCCCTGCCGAGTTTTTAACTAAGATTACATTGTTTAAGTTATTGAAAACTGATGCTATACTTCTACTTTCAGATGGCAAATAAGATATTATATACCAGAAGTTAGCATTAAAAGTATATGAATAATCAGATGGAGTTAAAGTATTTCCAATAATTGATAATGTTGCATCATTATTAGAGTAGATTTGATAACCATCTTTAACAGCCCAATTTCCAATTTGATTTATGTTTTGGTCTGGGTAGTAAATTTGTCCTTGTTGGTTTTTCATATATTCAATTTCATCTTTAACGTCTTTCATTACGTTGGTAATAGCAGAGTTTATCGGTGTTAAATTTGATGAAATTAATTGCCAAGTTCCACCTTCTAAGTTGATATTGAAAGGTCTTTGAGTTTCGAATGAAGATATAACTGAAACACTATTTTCAAGGAAGTAGGAATTTCCAGTTGAGTATGTTACTGTTACATCATAAGTTATACCAGTAGATTTATCCCAAACTCGAACATTATATGTTTCGTTGTCGTCAAATCCATCTTTTACTGTAGTTAATGAGTTATTGCCCCATGCAGTTATAGCAATGTCTTGTCCTGTCCAAGTACCATATCCAGCAGACTTCATAACACCATTGTCTTTATGGAAAATACCAATAACATCGCCCACTTCAATAGTAATATTTCCAACTTTAGGATTTATATTAGCAGGTACTATGATATGGCTATTTTTCCCAGTTCCCATTGTAAATTTCCAATCATCAGGTAGAATATTCTCACCACCGACAATTGAGAAGTTTGAGTTTGAAATATCTGTGATTTCAGCGACTTTTGTGTCAGTAATTCTAATTTGATAATTTACTCCGTTGATATTTGGCGTTGTCCAAGCATAGAATTTATTAGATGCTTTAGTAGCATTTGTGATAAAATTCCAAGTTTGACCATTATTAGCAGAATACTCTATTTTAACTGAATCAATATTTGCTGATGCCCAAGTAATTGTTTGTGAAGCGTTTGCAGTTAGATTTTCTCCACCATTTGGATATATAACTGCTACTCCTTGTTCCATTATCTCAAAATTACCAGATGTAATGTCATATAAGGTTGGGATTTCGATGCTTGATACTTTTAGTTTATTTAAAGTGCCTGGCATCTCTGGAACATTCCATAAATATTGACCTGTTGAAGCGTTTTGATGAGCTATAACAGTGTACCAAGTTGTTCCGTTGTCCGTACTGTGTTCAATTTTTACATTTTGAATGCTATATTTATCAAATGAAATTGTGTGATTTGTTCCGAAAAGTAATTTATCGCCACTTTTTGGAGATGTGATTTTTATTCCATTGATGTTAAATGTGTTATCGCTTATGTCTAAGAAATTTGTTTTTGTTGGGTCAAGAACTCTAATCTTAAATTGATTTCCTGTAACAGCTGGAATATTCCAATTATAGAAACCAGAAGCAGATGGATAATTTTTAACTATTTCGTTCCAAGTTGTTCCATTATTATTTGAATAATAAATGTTAACTTTGCTAACACCAACAGATTTCCAAGTTATTTGTTCCATTGTACTTAAAATGTAAGTTTCATTTCCATTTGGAGAAATCAAGTCTAAACCATTAATCACAAAAGACAAACCACTTTTGTCATAGATGCCTGGTTTATTAGCATCTGATACTTTTATTAATGATTTGGCTCCTGGATTAGTGCGGATTTTCCATTGGTAAGGCATTTGTCCATTTACATCTGTAGCGATTGTTTTCCAAGTTAGACCGTTATCGTTTGATAATTCGATATTTACTAAAGTAGCGTCAGATGCAGTCCATTTAATTTCTCTTGTTTCACCTTGATTCCAAATTTCATTGCCGTTTGGAGATAAGATAGTGATTACATCATTAGATATTCCGAAATAGCCAGATTCACCGAAAATTAAATTATTTGTAGCATCTTCGATTCTAATTTTCACTTGACTTGATTCAATATTAGGAGCGGTCCAAGTTAATGAAGCTTGACTTGCAAATACATTATTTGCGATTGAAATTGGTGCTCCATTATCAACTGAATAAGAAATATTAACAAATTCCACTAAATTAGAATTCCAATTAATATTAATTTTTTCGCCTGCTCTATTAAATAAATTTGTTTCAGGAGCAGTAACAGTAATCATTGCTTTTTCTAAGTTTAGATTGATTATGTGATTTTTAGTATTATCACTTGCACTTTCAATTCTTAGTAAAACTGCTTGATTAATATTAGGTGTTGTCCAATTTATTTGGTTTTGAGGAGCTAATACATTTGGAGCAATTATATTCCAAGTATTTCCATTATCTTGAGAGTAAGTAAGTTTAACACTCGAAAACCCAATTGCTTCCCACTTAACTAAATACTCAGTATTTGCCTTTAGAGTTGTATTAGTTAAAGGTGATGTTATTCTTAATGAAGAAAGTGAAAATGTATTTGATACTTTAATTATTTGACCAGAATTATCTGTTAATCTAATTTTATAATTTTCGCCTGCTGTGTTTGGTGTAGTCCATAAATATGAACCGTTAGAAGCAAGAACTGAATTATTGATAACTGTCCAATTTGTTCCACCATTTGAAGAATACTCGATTTTAACATTTGAAATTCTTGGATCTGCTTGCCATTGTATATTGATGTTAGAGCCAGCTGAATATGAGCCGCCAAGTGGGTTTAATATTGTAAGGTTATATCCATTAATTGTAAATGAATTTTCAGAAATATCGAATAATGTGTTATCTGCTGAACTCATTACTCTAATTTGTGCTTGACCTGGTTTGTAAGGTACTATCCATGAATAGCCACCAATACTTGCATTAAAATTATTTGCAATTCCTGCCCAAGAAACTCCTCCATTAGTAGTATAATCGATATTAATTTTATCTAAATTTTGGTATTGCCATTGGATATTTACTACGTCGCCTGCGTCATAAGAACCGCCATTTGGATTAAGCAAAAATAAACTCGCTCCAATAATTTTGAATGGTTGAGAAACTACAAATTGAGTGGCATCTGCACTATTTTCTATTTTAATTTTAGCTTGTTGAGTTGGAGTGTTTCCAATTGCCCAAGAAAACTGATTGTTACTTGCTTGAATATTATCACCAATTAAATTCCAAGTATTTCCATTATTTGATGAAAATAATATATCAACTTGACTAATATTAGTACTTGTCCATTTAATTAAATGATTTGAGTTAATATTTAATTCTTGATTTAAAGTAGGAGAAGTTAAAGTCAATAAAAAATTAGTAATTCTTAACTTTGCACTTTCCATAAATAAAGCAGGGTTGTCAGCATCAGAAACTCTAACAAAAACATCTTCTGAAATTGGATTTCCTACAGTAAATGAATATTCGCCAAGATTAGCATCCACAGTTGATAATTGTTCCCAAGAGTTTTTATTATCTTTAGTCATTTCAATTTTTACATTAGTAAGTGCGTTTTGTGACCATCTAATTTTAACTTGCTCTCCAATACTCCATGTTTCATTACCAAGTGGGTAGTTTAATGTTAAAGATTGATTTTGTCCACCACTAATTGTTTTAAGAATTGTTCCTGCATTTCCAACAGCAATTCCAATTGCATTATTTTTAAACGCTACTGAATTTAGATTAGTATTATCAGCATTGTTTTGTTGATTCCAAGTTAGCCCAGCATCTGTTGTTTTTAAAATTATCCCACCATCTCCAACGATATATCCAATATTAGGATTAGTAGTGAAGTTCACACTAAGTAGGTTATTATTTGTATTTGATGTAATTAATTGCCAGTTTTGACCGCTATTAGTAGTTCTTCCAATTTTACCATTATCTCCAACTGTAATAAATATATTATTAGCACCTGTATAGTCAATACTATTTAGGTTTTCAGTAATACCTGTTATTGTTTTGGAAGTCCAGTCATTACCACCATTTGTAGTATAATATACAGTACCGCTATTACCTACAATATTTCCAAAGTTTACATCTAATTTCTCAGTTGAAAATGTTTTTACCACCCAACTTTGCCCACCATTAGTAGATTTCCTATATAAACCATCATTACCTACTATATGCACATAAGACGAATCTATCCAACTAAATGTTAAATCATTAATACTTTCATTATTATTACTTGTGAATTGTTTAGAAAAAGTGTTTGCTTTATCTAAAGTTATAAAGACACCTCCATCACTTGTTGTAACATATCCAACATTATTTGAATAAAAGAATACAGAGTTAATATTCCCTGTTATAAGGTTACTTGACTTTTGTGACCAAGTAGTACCAGCATTTTCTGATAAATACATTATACCATTATTACCTACAATATAGGCAAGGTCGGAAGTTTTGGAAACATATATGTCGTTGAAATTCTCAACTGAGGGTGGATTTTGCTTAATCCAATTTGCGAAGGTAATATTAGTAAAAATTACTAATAATAGGGTAAATAATCTCATAATAAATCCTTTTATATTATTTTCAATTCAATTATGCAATATTAATGAATATCCTTATCAATTGCACCTACTATAAATAGTAGTTTTTTAGTTGCATTTAGCTAACTTATTATAAACAGAGTTAGGGTAATTGCCTTTTAGTTTTTTGAAGTAATCTTCAGCAACTTTATTCATACCAAGAACACAATAAATTTGCCCAAGTCGAACAAGAGTTTTTTGTGTAATCTCTGAGTTCTTATCGACATTTTTATCTAAATTCTTTAATATTTCGGTTGCTTCGGTAAATTCATTTTTAGCAATATGACATTCAGCGATATAAAACTTAGTTTCGTGTACTAATGTGTCATTTTCTTTCAATGTTTCACTAAGAGCTTTTAGTTTTTTCTCAGCAGCAGTGTAATTTGCCATATCAAAGAGTTTTAGAGCTTTTTCGTAATCACTAACTATATCAAATTTATCTGGATTTGCATTATCAGATAATATAATAGTTTCAGAAAAGATTTCAGTATCATCGTCAGAATATTGACTAAATTGACCATTCCCTTGTGGTTGATAATAATTGGAATTACTACCATCAATTAAAGTATCACTATCTGGATAATAAATATCAGATCTTTTGATAGGAGTGTCAGAAAATGTATTTTGTGGCTGATATTCATCATCTTGAATTTCAACATTATCATTTTCAGATTCTTCGTCTTCACTCATTTCTTCATTTGTAAGGTCATAGTTTTCTTCGACTTCGTTAGGGTCAGTCTTAAAATATGATCTTCTTACAGGAGTACAAGAAATGGCTAATATTGTAAGTAAAATTAATATAGTTTTCATAATAATATGTATTTACAAATACTTTGCCAAAATTGTTTAAGAATTTCAAGAACTACTATTTTAAGTAGGTGGCATTTATAATATATTTTATAATTTTGAAGAAAATAAGGAGCAATTATGAATGTTTTGGTTGTAGATGATGAAAAATTAGTTAGTAGTTTGATTAGCAATTTTTTGAATGAGATTAAAATTATTGACAAAATATTCTGGAATAATGATGATGTTGATTTAGTAAATCAAATAAAAGAGAATGAAATTAAAATAGTTTTTTTAGATTTGTATTTACCAAAATTAACTGGCTTTGATATTTTATTAAAAATCAAAAATGAAGTTGAAAATGTTAAGGTTATTATATTATCTTCACATTTTGAAAGAAGCTATGTCGAAAGAGCTTTGACTAATGGAGCAGATGGATTTTTAAGTAAAAATATTGTACCAGATGAATTGAAAAGTAGCATCGAATATGCTTTAAATGATAAAGTATATTTGTGTGCTGATTGCAAAGATTATAAAGTGCTCGAAGATGATGATGAAATTATTAATCCAATTGAATTGAAAGAATCAATAAGTGGAAGAGAATTAGAAGTATTATTATTAATATCAGAAGGGTTAAATTCAGGTGAAATTGCGGACAAATTATATGTGTCAAAAAATACTATCGACTTCCACAAGAAAAGTCTTTTTAAGAAATTTGGTACTAACAAATCAACTAAACTTGTTAAAACTGCTTTGCTTTATAATATTATTTAGTTCTATTGCTTTTTCTGAAGGGAATAGAGGAAGACAGTATGAAACTATTAAAGGTCATCTAAAAAAGATAAAAAACTCTAATGATGATTTTGAAATTACAATTAGTTATATTGATTTATCTTATGACTTTATTAACTTTGACACAGATAGTGCTTTAATAATGTCCGACTCTGCAATTCATTACTCAAAAATAAATGATAATTTTAAATTAGCAAAAGCTTATGCTATTAGAGGCGAAATCCTAAGAAGAACCGCTCATTATGATAGTGCCCTATTTTACCAAAACTTATCATTATCATTGAGAAATGCAGATGATATGCACGGCTTTCGCTACAACTATATAGAAATCGGAGATGTTTACAAAGAACAAGGAAAGTATTTACTTGCAAATGTATATTATATTAAGGCAATGGATGTAGTTAGGGAGTTTGGCAAATCTATTGGATTAAAATATCATAATGACTTAAAAAAATTGAACCCAGTGTTATATGATTTTCTGTTTGCTCAGAAAGATAAAGGTCAATTAAAAATTGAACTGAATAAACTAATTAAAAAATACAATTTAGATCCTATTGGTGAAATCCATGCTTACATTTATAATTATTTAGAGGTAAATCAGAGAATTGCAGATATTGATTATTTATATGGCAAATATAATGAATCATTAAAAAGAAATTCAGAAATAAAAGAAATTTTTGAATTAAATAAAGTTAAGGGAAAGTATAATTATGTTAGTCTTAGTTTTGAATATTATTTTATTGAATATGCGTATAAAATTGGAAGGGATTATTTAGCTTTAAATCAGATAGATAGTGCTTTTCATTATGCTAATTTAGCATTTAATATTGCCGCAACACGACCTGATTCTATTATTCTTGCTCGGAGTAATAGATTATTAGGTGATATTGAATATTTAAAAGGAAATTTATCTAATTTTAAAAAATATTATAATAAGAGTATAAGTATATTTAAAAACTTAAAGATGGAAAGTGAAGTTGCAAAAATAATTTCTTTTTATGCTTTAAAGTCTTTAGATTTAGAAAATTTTGATGATAAAGAATTAAATAAAGAGATTTACTATGCTTTAGGGCTTATTAAAAACAAGAATAATCTAAAGATAGAAGCAGACCTGAATAAAGCACAATATCTTTATTATAAGCATTATGGAAATGTGAATTTAGCTTTATTCTTTTTAGAAAGAAAATTAAAATTGAACGATTCAATTTTTAATATGGATTTTACAAATAAAGTGATTGAACAGCAAGAAGTTCTTGAAGTAAAAAGATTGAAAGAAGATATGTACTTAAAAGATGAAGAACTTGAAAGTATTACAGATAAATATGAGCAGTCAGTATTTTATTTACTCTTTACAGGGATTGTTATAGTTTTTATAGGGATTTTATATTACAATAATAATAAATCAAGAAAGAAAATCAAAAAGTATAATAACCAATTAATTGAGCAAAGTGATAAAATAAAAGAGATAGGAATTAGGAAGCAAGAATTGATTTCACTTTTAGCACATGATATTAAATCTCCTGTATTACTTACTTCGAAAGCAATACAATTGATGAAAACTAAAGATTTAGATAAAATTGAACGTGATGATTACATAAGTCAAATTGATGATTCACTTCAAAGATTGAATATCCTTATTCAAAATGTTTTAGTCTGGGTTAATTCAGAAGAAGACGAGTTAGAAATGCAATTAGTTCAAGTAGATTTATTTGACTTCTTATCTGATAAGTTGTTAGAATTTAATAGATTATTTGAATCAAAAAATATTGAATTAGATTTGAATATAGGTGAAGTTAATATCATAATTGAGGAGTTAAGTTTTGAAATAATCTTAAATAATATTATAAATAATGCTATAAAATTTGCTGATTTTAACTCAAAATTTTCAATTATTTTAGAAGATAATTTGCTTAAATTTATAAATATAGGAAAAGAGTTTGATCTAAGTCAAGTTGAAGATTTTAAAAATGAACAAAAGACTTATCCAAAACTTGGTACTAATAATGAAAAAGGTACAGGGCTTGGGTTAAGAATAATCTCAAATCTATGTAAAAAGAACAATATATTATTTGATATAGAAAGTAATGGTAAGGAAAGTAAAATTATTCTAAATTTAAGTGAAGTAATATCGTCTTATGGAGTAAATTAAAGAACTCAATTTATAGTTTTTTCGTAATAAAATTATAATTTTTGTTAATTTAGTTTTAAAAATAAAACGAAAAAGGAAAAAATGAAATTAATCTATTCAACTTTTATATTAAGTATAATATTATTCACTAACTTACAATCTCAGAATATTATTTTTCATCCGTATAACTTAGATTTTGAAATTGGCTCCCCACCCGCTATGCCTTATAGCTGGGAAATGACTAACAAAAGTACTGAATATGAATACTTTTCATTATCCAGCGAAGTTGAAGTATATTCTGGTAAGCGTTCTTTAGTTATTTATAACCATACCCCATTGATTAAAGGTATGTATGGTACTGTATATCAAAGATTTGATGCAAATAGATATAGAGGTAAAAGACTTCGTTTTTCTGCAAATATAAAAACTGAATTTCCTAATGATACGAGTAGTGTTAGGTTATTTATTAACGAATATAATGAGTTAAACAAGTCTAATAAGATTGAACAGATGATTGATAATCCAATCCAGCAATCGAATTGGGATAGCTTTTCTGTTGAAATGGATATTAGTAAATTTGCTCATAGTATTTCTATTGGGATGGTAATGCTTGGTAATGGAGTTAGTTACATAGATAATGCCAAAGTAGAAGTTATTGAAGATTATAATTATAGTTTTGTAGATGATTTTAAATTAAGTTCAACGCAAAAAAATAATATTCTTGCATTTACTAAAAGTTATGGGCTTTCGAAGTATTTTCAATCTAGTTCTGAAATTCAATCTTTAAATAAATATAATTTTATTAGATATGGGATTAATAAAGTTATTAATTCAAATGATTTAGTTAGTGATTTGAACAGTCTATTTGCCAATGTCTCTCCGGCTGTTAAGTTTTCTAATGTAAATAATTTTCAAAATAAACTTTATAGTGATAATAAAATAGATAAAGTAGCTGTACTCTATAAACATAGAGTTGGATATAATGACTGCTACCCTACAAGTACTAAAACTGAAGTTAAAAATGTATTTCAGCCAGATAAAACTCGTGAAGGTTTGATGATGAAATATATTAATTATAATGGTTTACAAGGTAAGGAATTAGTTTTTTCTGCAAAAGTTAAAACTAATCTAAAAAATGTATATTCTAATGCACAACTTTGGCTTAGAGTTATTAGAAAAGAAGGAGACGATATTAATTTATATATGATGGATAATCCTATAATTAGTAAAGAATGGAAAACTTTTCAGTTAAGCCAAGTAATTCCAGATAATGTTGCAAAAATTACAATCGGTTGTGTATTGATAGGAGATGGTGATGCTTGGTTTGATGATATTGAAATTTCAGTAAATGAAAATGGAAAATTAATAAAATTAGAAGGTGGAGAAGATAATTTTGATGAGTTAAAATATATGGGATATCCTAAAGACTGGATAATTCCAAATACTGTTAAGGAGTTTGGTTATGATTTATATGTTGATAATAAGCAATCAAGTTCTGGCAAAAATTCATTAAAGATTACAACAGAAAATTCATTTGTTATTGATTATCCAGAATTAGATGAGTTTTATACTGAGAAGTTGAATGATGATTTGTTTATAAATTTTCCTAAATATCTATTGATAAATGATATCGGCACTTTACCTATTGCAAATGAAGTTAAATATAAAGATTTTATAAACAACACTGATAATTCTAATTTGAATGAAAATGATTTTTATTCTAAGATTTCTGTTATAGTTGAATTGTATTCTTATGTTAAATACTTTTATGTATTAGAAGATAAACGCATTGATTTAGATTTACAGTTTAGTTCTTCATTGGATTTAATTGCAAATGGTTCGGATTTGAAAACTGTTATTAAACACTTTCTTTCACTTTTTGATGATACTCAAATGAAAGTATGGAAAGTAAATGATGAAAATTTATTTTCTTTACCATTTAAAATTGAGAAATTTGGTAATGACTATATAGTAACGGAAATATATAATGGTTTTATAGGTGTTGAGTTAGGTAATAAACTACTTTCGATTGACGGAGTTAAAATAAAAGACTTTATTAATGAAGAAGTTAAGTTGATAAACGGAATAAATCTTGAAAACAGAATAACTAAAGCAATTTCTAATTTCTTGATTGGTGATTCATTAAAAGTATTGGATTTAGGATTCGAAGGTAAATCGATAAAAATTAAAAGAAGTCTGATTCCTTCAGAATATTTAGATACTGAAAAAATTGATATGATGAAACCAGATGATGACATTATTTATATTAATATGTCAATGGTTGATGATAAGTTCTTTAAATATCTTGCTAAAGAATTAGGTGATATTAAAGGATTTATTTTTGATGCAAGAGGAAATACTTTGTTATCCGAACATTTTCTTGGTTATTTTTTGAAAAATGATGTAAAGACTAATCAAACAAAAATACCTTATATAATTGAACCTGAAAGAGAAAATGTAAATTATGAAAGCATTCAACCTTTCTTGCAAAGATTAGAAGATGGATTGAATAAAAATGTAGTTTTTCTAATTGACGAAAATACTGTTGGATATACAGAGTTTGTGATGAATTTGGTAAAATACTACCAAGTTGGGACTCTAATTGGTAGAAAGACAGCTGGTATGCCTCATGATATAATTTCTGTTCCACTACCACTTGATTATAATTTTTCGATGAGTGTGTTTGGTGTAGGTAATCCAAAAGGTGATAAATTATCATTTAAGTTGGTTGAACCAGATATAAAAGTTGAAAAAGTATATATTGGTGAAGATGATTTGATAATGAAAGAAGCAGTTAATTATTTGTTAAACGAAATTAAATCAAAAAAATGATAACAATTTATATAATATTATGTTCATTTTTGAACTCATTTGAAATTGTTGAAGTTTCAAACAATGTATCTGTGTGTGAAAATGAATTTGCACAAATATATGTTTTAGCCGATAGTGATAATTTGCAATATCAATGGTTTAAAGATGGTATTGAATTATTAGACCAAAAGAATAGTTCTGTTGTTTTTGAAAAGTTAACTTTTGAAAATTCTGGTAGATATTTTTGTAGAGTTACCGACTTATTAAATGTAAGTAAAGAATCTAAAGAGATATTAGTTAATTCAAAATCAAAGACTAATATTATAAATAAGACTAATAATATTAGTTCTTTTGAAGGGCAGACTTTAAGGTTAAAATGTGATATAAATGATGTAAGTGAGCAAATTATTGATGCAAAATGGTATGATAATAAGTGGAATTTAATTAATAATGATGATAGATTTTCAGGTGCAAATAGTAATTTACTTAGTATAAAAGATTTAACAATTAGTGATAGCATTTATTATTGTGTGATTGAAGGCGATTGCGGTAAAGATACCGCAAGTTACTCGATTGATTTTTATAATATTAAAGCTCCATTTAAATATCTAACAACAATTTGCGAAAATCATGAATTTGAATATAAATTTACAATCGAAGAGATTAATAAAAAATCATTACCAAGTAACTTCAATATATCTTTAAGAAATACTAATGGAGAAGATATAAATTATATTAGTCAGTACTTAGATAATAAGATAGAAATCACTATAAAAGAAGTGATGACTAATAATTTAACTGGAAAATACTTTTGTGAAATTACTTTTGCTGGAAGGACTTTTAAATATGAAGTTGCAGATTTAAGTATTTATAATGATACAAAGTTAGTAAATAAGAGTAATGATTTTATTTCATTAAAGGAAGGTAGCGATTTAACACTTATATTTAGTGCAACAGGGAATATTCAACGCTATGTGTGGTATAAAGATGGGATTCTATTAGACACTACTAAAACTACTTATTATAATAAGAAACAAGTTCTTAAAGAGGATTCTGGTATTTACACTTGCTTAGTAAAAAACTTTTGTAAAGATACAACTTATTTTATATCAGAAGTGGAAGTAACTGAAAATGCTATGCCTTTATCTGTTGAGCTTCTTAATAATCTTGATAATATTGAATATATTGTTGATTGCTATGGCTCAATAGTTCTAAGTAAAGATTATAATTCATTGAGAAATGGTTTATATATTGTTAAATTCAAGGATAAAAAATATAAAAAGTATTTCAAACATGAATGAAGAAGATAAGTTATTTATAATTGAGAATATTAATGCAGATACAAGCAAACTATTATTCAAATTTCACAAAGATACAAACAAAAGATTTTTGATTAATCAGATTGGAAAGAGGCAAAAAACTAAAAGTAAATTGCCTTCTTTATTTGAAAATTATAATTTTACATTTCCTCAAAATTCTAAAGCTATTGAGCAATGTTCGAGTGAAAAAAGTGCCGAAGCTAAGTCAAATTATTTTAAAGGAAATAACTTTTTAGATTTGACAGGTGGATTAGGAATAGATACTTTATTTTTCTCAAGAAATTTTGAAAATACTTATTATAATGAAAAAAATATTACTTTATATGATCTTGCTAAATTAAATTATCCAACTTTTAATTTATCAAATTTGAGTGCTGCAGAT
Organism: bacterium; assembly: GCA_030431515.1. Taxonomy (GTDB): domain Bacteria; phylum Bacteroidota; class Ignavibacteria; order Kapaibacteriales; family UBA2268; genus JAJRPT01. Next base: position 15,657 of record JAUIIX010000027.1, on the reverse strand, counting down.
TTTATTGAAAACAATAATACTGAATTTGATTTAGTTTATATTGACCCAGATAGAAGAGATGATAGTAATCGGAAATTGTATAAACTTGAAGATTTGCAACCAAATATATTAGAAATTATTCTAAAATTAAAATCTAAAGAATTTTTAATTAAGCTGTCTCCAATATATGAAATTAAGGAATTAGATAAGTATTTTGATAATTATGATGTTTGGCTAATATCTATTGATAATGAGTTGAAAGAATTGTTAGTTCATATAAAAGCCGATGCAGTTAGAAAGATTAAACTATTAATAATTAAAGATGGTAATATTAATGAGTTCAATTATGATTTTTCTGATACTAAATTAGATTTAGAAAATAATATTGCTAATTATTTATATGAGCCAGATGTAGCAGTATTAAAAGCAAATTTACAAGATCAGATTGGCAAAGAATTTAATCTAAATAAATTAAATATGAATACTCATTTTTACTTTTCTGATGTTTTGAATAATGAATATCCTGGTAATATTTACAAGGTTAAAAGTAAACTACATTATAATAAAAAGGAATTTAAAGCTCAAGGTATTGATTCTGGAATTATTAAGATTAGAAATTTTGACGATACTTTGTCAAATATTAAAAAGAAATTAAGTATTAAAGAGAATAATAAACAGTATTTATTTTTTATGAAAGATTATCACGACAAGAATATTTGTGTAGTTTGTGATAAAATAATTAATTAAAAGGCACATTTATAAATGAAAAAAATATATTATTTTATCATTAGTGGAATTTTACTTGCTATTTCATTTCCCCCTTTTCCATTGTTTTTTACTTCCTTCTTTGCTTTTATATTTTTACTTTTAGGGGTTGAATCTTACAAAGAAGGTGAAATAAAAAGAATTTTTTGGAAATTATATTTAACTTTTTTCATTTTTAATTTAAGTACATTATGGTGGATTTCGAGTTTTCAAGAGCAGACTGACCCATTTCTGATGGCTTCCGGTTTTGCAGTTGATTTATTTCACCCATTTATTTTAATGATACCAATGTATTTTTATTTAAAGATAAGAAGTTATTTTAGTAGAAATATTTCAATACTATTATTCCCAGTGATTTATACTGCTTTTGAATATTTTCATTCTGTTGGAGAGCTTTCTTATCCTTGGATATCAATAGGAAATAGTCAAATTAATAATACTTATTTTGTTCAAATTGCCGATTTATTTGGTGTATGGGGAATTACTTTTATAATTGCTATGGTAAACTCTTTAATCCTTTTAAGTTATTATAAATATCAAGAAACTAAACAATATGATTTTGTTAAAATAACTAGCATACTTTTCTTGGTAATTGCTCCAAATATTTATGGTATTATTAGAGTTAATAATTTTGAACATGAAGAACTTAAACGAAATAATGAAAGCATAAAAATAGTTGTTTTACAACCGAATATAAATCCTTGGGAAAAATGGTCTTCTGGTCCAATAGCACAAATTGATTATCTTTTAAGATTACAAGATTCATTAAGCAAACATGATGATTTTGACTTAGCAATATTGCCAGAAACTTCTATTTTAAGAATTTCTGATGAATTTAATAAAGAGTTAAACTTATCATTTCTTCAAAATTGGGTTAATAAAAGTAATACAAGTTTATTATCTGGTTTTATTCATACTTACGAGTATAAAGAAGGCGAATCAAGGCAACTATCTGCAAGATATGATAAATATAATGATTTATGGGAAGAGAGTTTTAACTCCGCAATTATGATTAACCCAAAAGATAGTTTGTATAAAGTTTATCATAAAGGTAAATTAACTCCATTTGCAGAAAGAATTCCAAATTTAGAGTATTTCAATTTTCTAACAGAGTTTATTAGTTGGGGTGTTGGTATTTCAGCTTGGGGATTAGGTCAAGAAAAATTTAATTTAGAATATAATAAAGATGGAAAGAATACAAAAATAGCTTCAATTATTTGTATTGAATCTATTTATCCTGATTTTTGTAGAGAATTTACAGAACGAGGAGCCGAAGTATTAGCAATCATTACTAATGATGCGTGGTATGATGGCACACCTGGACCTTTGCAACATTATAATATAGCAAGGATGAGGGCAATTGAGAATAGAAGATACATTGCACGTTCTGCTAATTCTGGTATAAGCGGCTTCATCTCCCCTATTGGAGAAAGTTTGAAAGAAGCAACAATAATGAGTAAAGAAGCGATTTCATTTGATGTACCGAAACTTAATGAAAAAAGTGTTTATGTTTCTATTGGTGATGTTTTTGCGAAGATTTTATTTGTATTATCAATCTTCTTATATTTATTTGTAGTTATTCAAAAATTAAAAAAAGGAAAATAAAATGAAGTATTTAATTTGTTTAGTATTATTTGTGTCTTCAATAAATTTGAAAGCACAAAGTCCGGAGTATGTAGATAAAATAGTGGAATTTTTTAAAATAAGTGGCTCTTACGAAAGTATAGAATCTTCTATAGATTATATGATTAGTGAATATAAAGGTATCTATTTTAATGTTCCGGATGAGTTTTGGAAAGAGCATTTGGCAAATTATAAACAAGAATATTTGAAAGACTTTGCAAATAGATTAGCACCTATATATCATAAATACTTAACTTTAGAAGATATAGATTATGTAATTAAGTTTTATAGTTCTGAAACAGGTAAAAAATTCTCTAAACTAACTACAAAATTAGTTGATGAAAGTAGCAAAGCAGGTGAAGAATGGGGATTACATATTTCTGAAGTAATTATATCTGAACTTCAAAAAGCTGGCTATTCAAGTGAATAAATTATAAAGGAATACGACCAAAAGCATATAAATTGCTTTTAATCCAATTATCGTCAAGGTCTTGGATGATTACACCTTTTGAAGTAGAAGCGTGAATTAGTTGGTTATTACCTAAATATATCCCAACGTGGAAGATTTTTGCTCTACGTTTGAAAAATACTAAATCACCTTCTTTTGCTAATTTTCTTGATACTTTTTTAGTAAAATCGAATTGCTCTTCGGCTGTTCGGGGTAATTCATATCCAACATTTTTATATACATTTTTAACAAAAGCAGAACAATCAATTCCATTATTGGTGGTTCCACCATATTGATATGGTACTCCTAACCAATCTTTAGAATATTCCACTACACTTGATTGTAATGAATTATTGTCAATTTTGTAATTATAATTTAGTTCTTGTGAATTGCTTTTCTTAGATTTAACAATTTTCTGATTTTGATTATTATCAGAGGAGAATCTAACATTGCTAGTACAAGCACTTAATATGATTACAGATAATATGCTTAATCTGTATATCATTTTCTATTTTGATTATTGTTTGTTCTTGTAAAATTAACTTTTGCATAAGCTAAATTAAAAGCTCTTTTGAATAAACTTGGATTAGTTATCAAAAGAAAAGTAATTAAAGATGTAAAAACAAATGCTGCTTTAATATATAGTAAAATCATATTTCCTCACTTTTAATATAATATAAAAAGCAAAGACTATACCAAAATAATTATTTTTTCTGAATAATCGCAGATTCTTTTTGATTTAAGCCATTGTTAAGTTTTATAAGTACAATATAATTCCCGACGGCGATAGTGGATCCCTCATTTGAGTAAGTGTCCCATAAGATTGAATTTTTACCTACTTTGATATCCTTCATTGGTAAATTCTTAATTAATCGACCACTTACATCAAATACAATTATCTCCCCTTCTATTGGCTCTATACTTCCTTTGTATTCAAATTCTAAATACAATTCGTTTGAGAATGGGTTTGGATAAGGAATGAAATTTTTGATTGAAACTAATCGAGCTAAATTCAAATAATATGAAACTGTAGTATCATTTCCAGAAGCATCTTCTGCAGTTATTGTTAGGAAGTTTGTGTTATATTCTCCAAATTCAATATAATCGCTTGTAAATTCAATAGTTGCTTTTAAGTTTCCATCTTTTTTAAAGTTAAAATCATTATTAAATATTAATTCATTCTCATCAATAAATCTGTTTAGTTTTACTCTACTAAATTTACTTACTTCGTTTATAGGTAATTTTGAGTTATCATACATTTCTACTTTCATAAGAGGAGTTTCTGATATATACATTTGGTCATATACAAGTTGATCGTTATAATAGACTTTTAAAACTGGAGGAATTGTATCTTCATATATATACAAATGTTTTTGAATCTGATTATTATTTGATATATCTTCTTTGTTTTTGAAATGATTATTCAAATTATGTATAAATATATTTTCAGTCGATAGGTTATTCGTAATAATAGTATCATTTAAATGAATAGAAGTTGATTTGGCTAAAGTATCGATATTCTTTTCAAAAATAAGTTGATTATTATTTCTAAGTGAATATTTAATGTCAAAAATATCATTTCTAAAAGAGTAGTTTTTGATTGAATAATCTATAGAAAAATCATCTCCTCTTAGTAAAGTGTCAATATCATTATTTGTTTTTACTATTCCTAATTCTGGATATGCTTTGTAAGATAGAATAATATCATTTATTGATAAATTAGTTGATTTAGAAGCTCTTTGTAAATTTAATTTGAATGATATTTTTTGATTATTATACTTTGATAAATCTATTTCTTCATTAAAATTGTAATTTTCTATTTCTTCAATTAGTTTATTTGACTCATCATAAATTTCTAATTTTATTGTAGAATTGTTTGATTGACCTTCAACTTTTATAGAATGCCAATGTTCTACATTATTAGTTACTGGAATATCGATACTTGCATCTAAATTATATTGTAATAATTTACCTTCAATATCTGGGCGTGTATAAATCTCATTTTCATATAAGCCAACTTTCTCATTTACTTCAGAAGAATCAAAATCTGGAGAGGAAAATAAAGTATATCCTACTAAACCACTATAAATATTATCATCGTTGTATTTTAAAGTATCTGTTAATGTCGCATTGAATTTGAATTTTAAAACTTCCTTTAAACTGTCGATATAGCAGTATTCATTGCGTCCACATACTTTTTGAAAGCCGTGCATCCCTGACCCAATAACTGTTAAGAAAATATAATCATCATTACTTATACTATCATTCAACATTTTTATAAAATCAATAGCATCATCTTTAAATTTATCAGCTCCCTTATATCCATATGTCTCATAATATCTTACAATTGGTTCATATTTATTATATTTACTAACTCTTACAGAATAGATTCCAGTCTCAGCAACCGTAAGTGCTAACAATTTATCATCACCAAGTTGAAAATCTACAGTGTGGTATGGGTCTTGATCTTTTTCTCTTAAGGGTCCATTATTTGATTTGAATGCATAATCCAAAGTATCATCTTTTATTTGGAAAGAATTATTTATCATTGTTAAATTCTTTGTGATAACTTTATTCAAATCTAATTTCAATTTTGTATTATTCTCTAATACTTCTTTAGTGTGTAATTGTAAATATTGATTTTTTATTGAATTTTCGTCGTTTGATATTTCATAATTTAACTTTACATCAATACCATTTTCTATCTGAATATTAGGAATCCAAGAAATAAATGCTTCATCTTCAATTATCAATTCTTCCATATTAGATTCAATTGATTTTCCATTATATGATAAAACGAATTTGTATTCTTTATTCTTATCAAAACTTGGGTCAAAGAATTTGAATTTAGGGTTCGAAGATGAAATATTCCAATTATTTTTTGGCTCTATTGGTAAAATATTTTTAGCAAAAACGTTATATGTGATTGTAACAATATTATTATTTTTATCATTTTCATCATAATCATTGTCTGGATCTATATTAATTTCAATTTTGTGTAATCCTAAATATGAATGCGTTTTTATATCTAAATTAAATTCAGAATAGGCACAAATCTTTTCTAAAGTAGTATAATACTCTTCTTGATTTTCTCCATAAGTATGAATAATCTTAACTTTAACTGTTGAATCTGTACATATTCCATTATTATAAATTTTAGCAGAAAGATTAACGAGAGTATCATCAACTGATATAAAATTAGATTTACTTGATATTAGTACTTCGTTTTCCAATGAATATAATTCAACTTTTTTTGAAATTGGGATTTCAATTAATGGATCGCCAAGTGTATTAAATGTTAGAAAAGTGACATCAAATCCTTCAATACTACTTGTTCCATAATTTTTAATTTCTAATACATTTCTTAGATTCAAATTTTCATCAGAAAGTGATTTCAGCATTTCCGTTAATATATGATTTTGAATACCAACTGTACCTAAAGTTGTTCCACCATAAGTGAATACAAATCCAGTCTTTGGATACATTATATAAGCTTCATTTCTAGACCAAGGAGTAGCTGACTCACCAAAAGCGAGAGTATTACAAGATATTGTACTAAGTATTCCAGTTTTTCCAAAATTATTTAACTGAGTTTCTGCCCAACCATCAAAATCAAAAACTTTTACAGCTCCGTGACCTGCAAAATTTGTCCAAAGAACACCATTGTTAATTTTTTTTCTTATTTCATTACTTAATTCATTATTCCATTTACTAAATGTAGTAGAAGCAATTATAGTAGTATCAACCCCTAAATTAGAGTTAAATAATTCTCTAAATGAAATATCTGTATAGTATCTTAACGTATTTTTTTCATGTTCCCCTCCTCCTATAACTTGAAGGGTGTTTTTAAACCAAGGTGCTGCAGTATTCTTTTCAAATTCTTTTAGTTTATTAAGGTAAGTTTCAATTTCTTGATTATCTTTTGCGGTTAATCGTGATGTAAAAATTTCTTCTTTACTCTTGTTAGTTGTGTCTAAATTATTATACCAAATATCTGATACAGGAAGTCCAAAAGTTGGAACTAAACTAATTACTTTCGCATCTTTTCCTTTTAGATCACTATCCCAACTTGTTTCACCAATAAGGTAAAGATAAGAGAATTTTGGTGATTCCCAGTTATGATAGGCATATTCTAAAAATCTTTTAAGAGCTTGAGGACCTTCTTTTCCAGCTGAAAATTCATTATAAATATCTTCAATATAAACTACTTTAAAGGTTAAGTCTGGATGAGTAGATTTTCTGTAATCAAGATATTTTTGAACTCCATCTTTAAGTGATGAATGGGTTACATAAAGAATATCAGCTCTATTTTCAGAACTTCTTAAATTACCAAATGTAGTTTTTTCGTATTCAGGATTTAATAATGATTTATAGTCAGAGACAAATATATGATTTTTACCTTTATTAATATTAACTTTTGCAGTTTTTGATATTGCATTTTCCCATTTTATAGTCGAAATATAATTATTATCATTAATACTCAGATCTTTATATTTAATTTCATTCCCAAATTTACCGGCAATAAAATTTTTAGAACTCGTAGTAATACCTTTATCTTTTAATGTATTATTTAAACTCCCTATATCTTCAAGATTTGATAGTATGACAAAACTTTTAAGATTAGAAGATAATATTTTATTAACTTCATCTATTGATTTAGTTGATAAACTTTTTATTTCATCATTTAGACTATAGATTATAAGTATTGATTTTTCATTCGAATGTATTGAAGTTGAATTATAAACTAAAGTTGAATAATTTGAAAGAAAATTAATTCCACCAGAAATAAAATCTTCATTAACTGCATTGACAAACTCTATTGTCTTATTGTTAGTATCAATAGATATTGCTTTATTATCAGTCAAATTTAGAATATTTACAAAATTGTCATTGTTTTCATTAGATGTGAATTCAATACGTCCATCATTTGCTATTGGATAGAATTTACCATTAACATCAAAATAATCTATTGCAATTTTACTTGGTTCGTATAATCCAAAATTATTCAAATATTCTTTAGTTTCTACTTTTAGTGAATTAACACCCAAAAGTGAATTATTTACTTTATATTTGTAATCAATTTTTTGATATTTACCAACTAAGCTCGTGTCAGACAAAGTATTATTTAGATGATGGTGAATGTTGAAAATATTAAACAAACTATCTTTATAAAATGAATTAATAGTAGAATATCTATTAACTATTTCAATTTCTTTATTATAAGGAAAAAATATTGAATTATAAGTAAATGATTTTAAATCTTTTACTGAAGCATCAAGGGATTTCAAAACCCACCCTTCATTGTAGTTGTTTTTGGTAGATACAATTCTAAAATCATCACCATAGGAATACTCTAATTCTTCTTCAAAATGGATATTCCTATTAACATATTTTAGTTCATTAGGATTATTATTTTCAATAAGTTTTAGTGAATTATTAGTTTTAGATGCGTCATAGTATAAATAAAATATAACATTACTAGTGTAATGCTCATAATAGGTAGTATCACCTTTTGCGATATGCCCATACAAATAAAATTCGTCATCACTTGAAATAATATTGTCATTTGATTTGATAAAGAAATTATTATACTCACAACCATTATTTGAAATATGTAAGTTTGAAATATTTATTGCACCAAATTCATCTATAATTCTATTAATATCAATTTTATAAATTGCATCTCGATTTGTGATAATTTTTAAATATTTAGTTTCGTAATCATACCACTTATCATCATTATTTAAAAGATTTATTTTTGCTTTAGTGTATTTCTTTTTTAATAATGTGTTCAGATGTTTTTTATTAATAACTGTAGAGAATAAATTTGCAGCAAGCTCTTTCTTATCACTTAATTCTACTTGTTTATCATATAATATTTCAAGTTTTGAATTATTAGTAAATATAGATTGAGGAATTAATAAATTATAAAGTTCTATATTTCTAATATTATCAAAATATTCTAAAGTATAATCTATTTTTTTATTATTAATTCTTACTTCGTTTATGTTATTATTATTTAAAGCTAATGTAAATTTTAAATACTTTATTCCCTCTTTATCCTTTTTCAAATAATTAGGTAAATTTAGAGTATCTTCTTCTAAAATATCTTTAAAATTTAATTCCAAAACAAATTCATTTTCAGATATTTTATAATTTTCTGAAAGAATAGTTAATGGTGAAAGTATTAATATTATATAAAACAGTATGTTTTTCATATAAGAATTGACGATTAAAAAATAAATAATTTTATATTAATACAAAAAAAAACCTGATTTGTTTCAAATCAGGTTTTATAAAAACATATTTATCTAAAATTATTTTTTAGAAGAAATATCAAAAACTAATTTAGAAGCAATGGCTTCTGCTATTTGTTTGTTTACTTGCTCACCAGAAGTCAAGTATTCAGAAATAGTAGATTCAATTTTTGCTTTAATAGCTTCAGAATTTTGACCAACTAAAGCATTAGACATTTTGTGAATATCTTCTTGTTGAGTTTTCAATGCGTCTAATTGAGAACGGTTTGCATCCTCCATTCTTTTTAACATCTTATCCATTCTTTCTTCTTCTTCAGTATAGAATAAAGTAACGGCCATTAAAGCAAGTAATGTGAACTCTAAGAAAATCGCACCTAAGATAAATGAAGGTCTTACAGCAGGGATAAATTTCAATCCACGAATACCTACTGCTATAATAAGTACAGCGGCACCACCATAAGCAGCTCCAGTTACATTGTTTGCATATTTATGAGAGAAGTGGTGAGCCATATATAATCTCAATCCTTTACCAATCATAAATCTTCTCTTAGACCATAATCTACCATCCTTACAGTTAACAATTTCTGTTTCTACGAATTCAGAAAAATACTCTTTAATTCTTTGGTATAAAGCTACATTTCTAAAAAATACAACATCAGTATCTTCATCCCAAACATCATCGAACATAATTCTGTGATCAGCAGTTTTTTCAGTTTCTGATACTGTTTTATTCCATACAACTCTGAAACTTGATTCTAATCTATCTCTATCAACATTACCTAAGTCACCATCAGGTAAAGTAAGTACTTCAACGATTTCATCAGAGAAACCTGATTGAAGTCTAATTTTCGTTTTAACATGGTGTACTTGTTCTTCAAACAATGCCGCAAAAAGCCCCATTGATGATGGCATTAATATCGTTAATAAAATCATAAAAACAAAACCAATTACAAATGAAATAATAGTAAATGCTTTATGAGGTTCAATAAAAATGGCATTTTCACCTAAAGCAGGAGCTTTTACATAGTATTCAGAATCAGTTTTAGAATAACCATGCTCAGCTTTGTTTTTAGGATCTAAAGTAAAATCAAAAATATATTCACCATTGATATATTCTTTTGCTATTTTAGGGTTTGTTCCTTCAATTTTTTCTTCATTTTCTCTAGAAGTAGAAGCCCAAACTAAACCATCACCTTCAAAATGCACAAAACCAATTTTATCCCTCATATCTTGTTCTGGTTCAAATAAAGGAACCACGAAATCAGCACTACCTGCTGGTATTAAGTGGAAATGGAAAAAATAACCAATTCCAAAAGTCATTATAAGAGCTATAAATATTTGGACAAAACCAATTTTTACTGTCTCGCTTTTTGCACCTGACATTAATATTACCTCATTTTTAAATTATAAAATTTATTTTTTCATTTTTAGAAATGATAAATTAAAAAAAAAAATCTTTTAAACCAATTTTTTTCTTAAAAAAGTATATTTTTTTTCAAAATACTATCATTTACACTATGATTGTTGAAAATTAATTTAATGTTTTTATCTTCATACAATATTAATATGTTTGATTCTTCTATACTTTTAGATATGAGATATAATACAATTAATGCTAATTCCAGTCTTTTTCTTATTGGCACAATAAGAGGAAGTTCGTTTATGTCTTTCCAATATCAAAATTCACTTTTTATTTTAAATATTTATCATAGAAGTGCTACTGACTCTAATATTATTTAGTTTTTGTAGTTTTTTTAAAATATTTAATAATAAATTGAGGATTAAAATGAATTTCTATTCACCAAAATATAATGTTGATTCTGATAATGTTGTAAAATCTCTTAAAGAACATATATTAGCTGATGGTATGCCTATTCTTTTAGATTTGGACAATTCAAATGGAACTAAACTAAGAGATAAAAATACAAATAAAGATTATTTAGATTTTTTCACATGTTTTGCATCAATGCCTATAGGATATAATCATCCTAAACTTAATGACCCTACTTTTATAAATTATATTGGAAAAGTTGCTTTAAATAAACCCTCAAATTCGGATTTATATACCCAAGAGTATGCTACTTTTGTAAATACTTTTTTTAAAATTGCTGTTCCTAAAGAATTCAAATATGGATTTTTTATTGATGGTGGAGCTTTGGCTGTCGAAAACGCACTAAAAACTGCTTTTGATTGGAAAGTTAGAAAGAATTTTGAGAAAGGTTATAAAGAAGAAAAAGGTCATAAGGTTATTTACTTAAATGAAGCCTTCCACGGAAGAAGTGGATATACTATGTCGTTGACAAATACAGTTCCCGAAAAAGTAATGTATTTTCCTAAATTCGATTGGATAAAAGTAAATAACCCTAAAATTGAATTTCCTTTAAATCAAGAAAATATTGATGATTTAATAAAAAGAGAACAAGACTCATTAAATCAAATCAAATTAGCTTTTAAATCTTTTAAAGATGACATTGCGTGTATTATATTAGAGCCAATTCAAGGCGAAGGTGGTGATAATCATTTTAGAAGTGAATATTTACAAGAACTTAAATCTTTGTGCTTAGAAAATGATGCTATGTTGATTTTTGATGAAGTGCAAACAGGAGTTGGTATAACTGGTTCTTGGTGGGCATTTCAACAATTAGATGTTCTTCCAGATATTATTGCATTTGGAAAAAAAATGCAAACTTGTGGAATTTTAGTTGGCAATAGAATTGATGAAGTAAAAGATAATGTTTTTCATACTTCTTCAAGGATAAATTCTACTTGGGGTGGAAATTTAGTTGACATGGTAAGAATCACTAAATATCTCGAAATAATTGAAGAAGAAAATCTTGTTGAAAATGCAAAAATTCAAGGCGAATATTTACTGAATAAACTTAAAAATATAAATTCTAATAAGATTACTAATATTAGAGGTAGAGGTCTGTTTGTTGCTTTTGACGTAAATCCAGATTTTAGAAAAGAACTATTATCTAATTTTATGCAAAATGGACTAATTCTTTTGGCTTGTGGAAAAAAATCAATTAGATTTAGACCTCCTTTGAATGTGAGTAAATCTGAAATTGATGAAGCTATTAGTATTATTAGTAAATGCCTAAATTAATTGTTTGATTTGAATTTTTCCCAAATATCTAAAAGTTCTTGCAACATAATTGCTGTAGCTCCCCATAATGGTGTTTTATGATTAATATCCCAATATGGAAATTCGGTTAATTGGTTCGGATAAAGATTTCTCGAATATTTTTTATTACTTTCATTTAAAAAATGTTTGAAATTTATTGGGATAATCTCATCAACTTCATCAGGGTTTGCTTTTAGATTTAGTTTTTTATTGCTATATGCAATTATTGGGTAAACAATATTATTCGATGGTGGAACAAATAATTGACTTAATTCTGTTATTACTTTTATATCATTTACGTTGAGGTTGATTTCTTCCTCACATTCTCGTAAAGCAGTATCAATATGAGTTTCACCATTTTCTTTTCTTCCACCTGGAAAGCTAATTTGTCCAGAGTGTTTTCGAAGTTTACTCGATCTTAATGTAAATGTAATATCTAAATTATTTTTTTCAGTTTCTGAAAGTAATATTAAAACTGAACTTTCTTTTGAATCGTCTTTTGGAGTAAATTCTCTAATATTTGGATTTGTTTTAAAAGGTATCATTTTTTTATGTGCTTCAAATCCGATTAAGTCTTCTTTTTTGATTTTTGACAAGTAATTTATAAACTCTTTTTCTTGCATTATTTTTAAAATTGTATGGATAAAAAATACTTTCACGAACAAGTCTTAATTATCGTGTCTAAAATTCCATTTGGAAGGGTAACAAGCTACGGAGCAATTGCTGAAACTGCTGGTATGAAATCATCTTCCAGATATGTTGGTTATATCCTAAATACTTTAAAGGGAAATTATGATTATCCTTGCCATAGAGTAGTAAATAGAATAGGTTGTTTGAGTGGAAAGCATAATTTTGAAGGTGAAAACACAATGGAAGAATTGCTTAATTCTGAAGGAATTGAAGTAAAAAATGATATTGTTGTGGATTTTAAAGAGAAATTTTGGAAACCTAAAGTTTGATTTTTTGCAAATTTTGCATTTTTTTTATTTTTAATTAAAAATATTTTTAAAGTTAATTCGTTGATATGCTTTAAGTAATGAATTGTGCAAAATTATTTTTGCTTTTTTGTGTGATAAAAGTACAAAAATTGTGTCTATGTATATATGAGAATAATACTTTTAATATTAATTTTTTCAAATTTGATATTTTCCCAAGAGAATATTGGCTATAATGAAATAGGCCATAATAACTTTGGGAGAGAATTTTATTTGTCTGTTCCGCCTAACCTTAGTTTTGAAAATCAAAGCCATAAAGAGTTTGTAAACTTTATATTTTTTAGTCCTTTTGATGCAAATGTAATTATCGAGGTACCAAGCAGAGGATTTAGAAGAGAATTAAAACTTGTAGCGAATGTTAGTAGTGGTTTGAAAATAAATATTAACACAATTCAACCATTGATAAAAACAGGAATGGTAGATTTATTCTATGACCTCGAGATTAAAAATGCTGCTACAATTATTAAAAGTGATTATCCTATATCTGTTGTTGTTTTATCTGACTTTGAAAATACTTCCGATTCATATTTAGCTATTCCTAAAGAAAACTTAGGCAATAAATATGTAGTATCTTCATATTCAGATGCAAGTGATCGTTATGAAGGTTTTAATTCTTTAAAATCTAATGCTATGATAATCGCAACTGAAGATGATACTGAAGTTGAATTCTTTTATCCTTCTGAAAATACTAAATTTGAAGTTAGAGGTCTTAAAGTTTCTGGTAATACTTTTAAAAGAACTTTACAAGAAGGTGATGTTTGGATATTATCAAGTGTAATGGCAAATGATGATTTGTCTAATGCAAGAATTACTTCAAATAAAGCAATTAGTGTAATTAGTTCCAATCAATGTGCTAATATTCCAAATGATAATAAATGGTGTGACTTTATTATGAATATGGAAATACCTACTCAATATTGGGGTAAGTCATATATAATAAGTAAGTATGATTTTAAAAAATATTCGCCTATTATTAGAATCTTTGCAGCAGAAAATAATACTAAAATATATCAAAATGGAACATTAATTGGTGAGATTAATAATGTATTCAGCAAAGATGAAAAATCATACATTGAATTACAAAGACCTTTAGATAATTTCTTTCAGCCATTTATTATATCTTCTGATAAAGCAATTTCTGTTACATCATATAATACTGGTGATGAAGAGGATTTGAAAAATGTACCAAATGGTGGTCCTTTTATGATGAGTTTACCATCAATTGAAAATATGACTAAATTTACTAGTATTTCATCTCCTAATTTTCCACAAGATGTTAGCTTTAATAATAATTATGTTAATCTTTTATTTGAATTAGATGAGTCAAATAATATTCCAAACTCATTTGAAATAGGATATATAAGTGGTAATATATTCAAATGGGAAAAAATTAAAGATAATATTGGAATAAAATCAGCTCAAAAAATCAATATTCCCTACAACAACATGACTTATGGCGTTGTTAACTTTAAACTTCCTAATAATGGACATTTTAAATTCAAATCAGATTACAATTTTACTTTGATTAACTATGGTGTGTCAGAATTCAAATCTTATGGATACCCTGGTAATATTAACTTAGTTCTAAATCAAGGAATTGATACAATAGCTCCCATAGTTAATTGGTCAGTTAATTGTAATTCTCAATTTGAAGGTGAAATATTAGAAGACAATCTTAAAGGAAATTTGTTAATTCCTGATTCTAATCTCACTAATATGATTGTATTAGATAAATCTAAAAACCCAGCTAAATTTACTATAGACATTGAAGATAATAAGAAAGCTGCTTCTGGTACAATTAGAGTTTGGGATGTTTATGGTAATATTACTGATACTAAAATCACTTATACGCCTCAAAATATCACATTAAACCCTAATAATTTTACAATTCACTCAAAATCAAATGTTGAAAATACTTTTGATTTTGAAATTAAAAATAATAGTAAAGAAGATTTTATTTTAACTAATCTTTACGCTGATTATGATAATATTGACTTTTATATAGATGGGATTGAATTTAATAATAGCAGTACTTATAATATAATTGCAAATGGAAAAATTAAAGTTATTGCAGTATTTACATCTGAAATTGACACAACTTTTAGAACTAATATTTATACAGGTGATGATTGTTTAATTCAAAAGTTAGGTATAGTTGATATAAATATTTCTTCACCAATTATTGAAGTATCTGATATTTCTTTTCAAGATGCAATAGTTGGTCAAGAACAGGTCAAACAATTTGTTATTTATAATAAAAGCAAAGTTGATTTGATATTATCAGGAGTAATATACCCTAATATAAATGACTTCGATGTATTTGGTTTACCTCTTTTATCTGAACTCAACAAATATACTATTCATCCAGGGCAGAATTTAACTGCTTATGTTAGAGTGATTAGTTCAAAAATTGGTGATTTAAAAGATTCGATAAAATTTATTAGCGATGCCGATATAAAAGATAGT
>JAUIIX010000099.1 GCA_030431515.1 bacterium | reverse complement strand
GATTTGAATGGCAAAGAGCAAGGTATTTTTAAAGCTTTACTCAGTAAAGCTAAAGAAATATATGAACCAGAATTAGAAAATATTTCTGAAGATGAAGTTCAAGGCGCAGAGTACTATTAACTAAGTTTTAGTAAAGTAGAAGGATCGATATGTGAGCGCGACCACATTAAAATACAGTACCTAGAAGTTTTAAAGATTGTTGTGGATATACTGATAAATAAACAAACTATTCGTTCCTTGAACAAGAATATCTATTAAAATGACCGAACTTTTGGAACAGGAGATCTAAAAGCTGTCAGAGGTGCGATCGCTGTTTATATGTTTAACAAAGTTTCTTATTCTGTAATGCGATCCGAAGGCTACGCGCAGCGTAATCGCTTTAACTTAAGAAGATATGGCAAACTTTCTAACTTCTGGCAATGTTTCGCCTTCTTCTATCGCAGATTCAATTAATAACTCTAAATGCTCTGCCTCAATTAAATTATCTGTATTTATTTGGAGTATTTCTTGATAAGGTTTTAGACCTTCTATCTGTAACAACAAATCTCTAACCAAATCCATATCTAATTTCATTCTTAATCTCTTAATTGGTTTTCAATTGCTATAATGACTTCTTGTTCTTGACTGCTAACTTTAGATTTTACTGACTCCAAATATTTATCACCAATTAATCTTCTAATTTTATTTACCTCTTCCAAGAACTTACTTATGTCTTGAGGGTTCTTAGGGGATTTAACAGAAACTCTCGCAATCCTTCCTATCGTATGCTCTGACAATGTCTTATAGTTCTTTAAATCATCTATTAGGTCAGCCATAAATGAATTTAGTTCATCTATATCATTGATATTTATCCGAATGGCTTCTTTTAAATGTTTAATTGCTTTGTTTGTCAAATATTTATCGCTAATATTACTCTTGTAATGTTTGGTAAATCTCTTTACTTTCTCATAATTCTCCCAGAAATTAGGGGATAGTTCTAATCTCTTCTCTTCAAACTCACATTGAATATTATATAATAAATCTTCTATGGTTATTTCTATTATTTTATTATCAGTAGTTAGTTGATGATAGAATAGAGTTAGTGCCTTCTTTCTAAGAACTAATAGATTATCCTCTGTATATTGCTTAGCACTTTTGATTCTTGGAGGCAATTGGGATATTTTTTCAATTACTTCTGGGTATTTTTCACAGATTTCAGCATATAAGTTTCTAATTTTAGTAGTTATACTGACCTCTTCAAACTCTTCGTAGTTGGAATTGATTCTCGTGAATAGGGCTGATGCTGTTGGCTCTTCATCTACATCAAATATCTTTGAGTCTTCCCCTAAAACATTATGTATGAGAAACATTTTCTGACTTGCAATCTCTCTAACCTTTACATCGTTACTTCCTGCTTCTGTGGGGAAGAAGTTATAAATATGTAACTCATCAAATACTTTCTCACCTATACGATTTATCCGTCCAACCCTCTGAATCACTTTGGTTGGGTTCCAAGGTATATCGTAGTTCACTATTGCTCCTGCTCTATTGAGGTTAAACCCTTCGGCTAACTTATCACTCGTAAGTAGAACTTGATATTTATTTGTCATACTTTTTTTGGTTTGGGCATTGAAGTCTGATTCTAAATCATCAGCCAATTTCTTGCTTACATTACCATCACAAACTAAAAGTTTATCGCCCAGTTGTTTTTTTAGATATACATCAAGATGATTTACTGTATCAACATATTCAGAGAATATAATAATCTTCCTATTCTTATCTTGGGTTAAAAGTTCCTTTATCCTGCCATAAATAGCCGAACGTTTAGGGTCATCTTGAACCATATTCATAGAATCTAATTCATTCTTAATACTTATGAATAATTCCAAATCTGCATTTATATCTGAAATGAATTTATCCTTATGCACAAATTTATTCACTTCATATATGGTCTTACTCTTAGCTCTTTTGGGGTTGATGTTGTTTTGGAAATCTTCTAATGCTTCTTCGATTTCTTCTTCATCTAACCCAGTAATTCTCTCCATCAATTTTCTATCTAAGATAAATTTTCCAGAACTATCTATAAAATCTAATACCAATTTATGAACTTTAATAAACCTATCTATTGATTTTTCAAATGCTCCGAATGAACTCTCGAATCTCTTTACCAACAATCGTCTCATAAAGTCATACAAGTTTCGTTGTTGTTGGAATTGACGGTTCTCTGTTTCATCTAAATTATCATCATCTACAACTGCTTTTTCATAAGTGAAGGGTTGATATATTGCTCCATTGAAATCTCCAAACTCTGAAAAATACTTCCCAATAATTTTATCATAGAAAGCACTCTGGGTTGTGGTCAATTCATAGTATAGTTCTACTGGGTCTTTTACAACAGAAAAATCATGTATCTCTGATGAGTATTGCTTATCATTCTTTAAATCTATTCTGTTCCTTCTGATAAGAACAGGGTGGATAACACTTCTGATTTTACTGGATAGTTCCTTTGTTGCTTCATCAGTTTTCTTAATATCTATTGGTAGATTTTTATCAACCTTATCTTGATAATACATCTCTGCTTTCTTGACTTTATCAGCATTCGAGGAGTTATAATATTTCTTGATATATGATAGGTGTTTGAATTTTGTATTTATCTCACGAAACTCACCTTCCAAATCTCCATTGAAAATTAGATTAGATTTCTTAGGGATTTCAAATGAGTTGATTAGAGATAAGAAATCCATTGGACTATTGTTAAATGGGGTTGCAGTCAGCAATATCACTTTCTTATTCTTACATATCACATTGATATATTCGTGGTCGGCTGTGTCTTGATTTCTAAAATAATGGGCTTCATCTATTACTACTACCTCAAATGTTTCATCTTTGATATTATTTGCTAAGCTCTCTAATTGACCTCTACTCTCAACTTCCCAATTATTCAACTCGAAGCTATGAAGATAGCCCCACCAACCTGTTTTATCTCGTTTATTACCCATTAACCCAGGAGGGCAAATTATAATTCCTTTCTTTCCTAATGATTTTCCAATTAATGATGCGATGACAGACTTCCCTAATCCTACTACGTCTGCAATGATTACACCATTATATTTATCTAAGATTGTAAGGGCTTGTTCCACAGCATCAATCTGGTAGCTATAATTTTTAAATCCATTCTTCTCAATTAGCTTGATTACTTGGGGTTCTATCTTTTTGATATTGCTAAGGTCGATATAGTTTTTCAATACGAATGCGTATGCCTCGAAAGGACTTACTCTTGCTACTTGGGTTTTCTTCTTAACGAAATTTATTAATGTTTCCTTTCGGACAATATCTTCTGTAATAGGAATAGCTGTTTCCCATTTTTCTTGAAAATATGATTCAGCACTTTCATATCCATAATCTGAAATCTCAACATTTAGTTCCTCTTGTGTAGATAGTCCTGACCTTGTTAAATTGGAACTCCCTATTATAAAATTTCCATCTTTACCCATATTCTCTTGATTAACTTTATCCCAAGTAAAGATATATAATTTTGAATGATTGGGGTTTAGGGTTTTTCTAATTATTAACCTATCATCAATCAACATCTTCATAAAGAAATCTACTTGCTCATAAAATTCTTTATTGTCCATCTCATTATTATTTAGAGCATGGTTCATAGATTTCATAAAGTTACTGAACTGCTCATCGTATGACATAGAATCAGTTTTAGCTCCAAATTTAACAAGGTCGCCTAACATCTTATCAACTTGGAGTCCAACAAGAAGTTTAAGTTTTATATTCTCATTCTCTTTGAGCTTCAGGTATAATTCCTGCCACCCCGAAAAGTAGAAGAATCCTACTAAAAACTTTAACTCGGAGCTAATCCCAATCAATGTATTGATTCGATGCTTTAAATTTTTATTTTTCTTCTGGGTTATAAAGTTTGATGACATTCGTTTCCTTTCTTAAGATATACATAAATATTTATTCTGAAATATCAATATGTTCAGATAGTTCAATAGGTGTTAAGTTATTTGGCAAATATAAAAGATGAGAAGGATTCCCAGGTTTATTTATTCTTAGATAATGTAATTTAGATTTGGCAAATAGCAATTCTTTATATGGAGAAGAATCTTTAAATAACTTATTTATTATTTTATCTTTTCCCCAACCACATATTATTAAATTTACTTTCTCTGCCATCTCTTGAATAACTCTTCCATTTTCATCACCGACTGGGTTTGAAACATTCAATAGTTCATAGGGGTCAGTTGACCTATAAGAAAATAAATTACAAACATACATTCCACCATATCCCCAAGACTTTGCAAAGTTTATACATTTCGTTATAGTCCTATCATTAACTTCAGAATCAGCTATTGAAGGATTTAGCATTACAAACATAATACTATCCTTACTATCATCCCAAATCCTTGTTAGAGAATATCTATATTTTTGACATTCTGATATATAAGCATCATTCATTTTTTATCCTTACATTTAGAATAAGTTACAGTTTCATAGTCGAATCCATAAATAGATTTATTTGGAAATAATAGTGATGCTCTTTCAAAACTTTTTTTAAATCCAAGTTTACTTGATGAAATATAAACATTATGAATCTTATCATTTGTGTTAATTTTATTGAAAATATGCTTATCATTGTCTTCTAATGAACTACCAAAGATTACTATATCACCTTCAATTTCTCCAAGTCTATCAAAAGATTTTTTTAAGTATTCATTACCCTCAATAATATCAGATTTATTTTCTGACTGAAACACTACTATTAATTCTTCTGTTTCATCTTCTAAGATGTCTTCAAGTTTATCATTAAAACTGGTTTCATCGGTCTTTAAAATTTTCTTAATATAATTGCCTAATTCATAAATATGGAAAGCACCATGCAAATAAAATATATTTTGTTTTTTATCCTCATCTGACATTCTAAAAATCTCACCATTAAAACCATCGTCAATTTTTAACACAGGGTTATTATTTATTTGAAACTCGAAAAACTTTTTAGATAGGTTTTTTATAGCTTTATCATTAACGTTAGGATATTTATTTTTAACAATTCTTTTTATATGGTTCTGAAACTCTGACTTTCCAATATTAGCTAATTCATAGTTTAAATTAATGTCTGTTGTTTTAATATTTACAATTCCATTATTAAAAGAATCTTTGATTATACTTAAAATTTCATAATCTTCAGTATTTATCTCGTCCATAAATATTTGTAGTTGTTTGTTATATTCAAAAGCTAAAAGGGAGTTGTTTTTTTTATATTTCAATAACAATAGATATAATAATGGGTCAAAATTTAAAGTGAAATAATTTTGAAATTTAAAATAATATTATTAATTTGTATAAATTTTATATGCAAATATTTTAATGGGTTAAAATGAATATAATTGATTTGAGAAATAAAGAAGTTCCAGTAAATCATTATAGCAAGTTCGATAGATTACCAGCGGCTACTATTGATTACTTGAAAGAAATTATTCCTGAAAATGTTCCTAATAATTCAACAGATTTAGTAAAAGCTATTAATAATTTAGTTTGGAAAAAAGGAATACCGATTTATTTAGTTAATGAATATCAGATGCCTACAAAATATAAAGAAGATGATAAAGCTACTGAATTTCTAGGTTATTATGATTATATAGATTTAGGAGAAAGTATATGTGAATCTATATTTCTTTGTATGGAAAAAATTAGAGATGATAAACTATTATTGGCAAAAGTATTAATCCATGAATTAGGACATGCTTTATTGGAAGCAGGTAAAGGAGATTATGGCTATAACTTCAAAACAGATGACTTTATTAAATTTATGGAAGAATCGTTAGCAAATTATATAGTTTTAAAATATTGCAAAGATTTAGGAAATGATAATTTATTAGAATATTGTAGAACATTCATAAGTAATCAAGGATTTGGATATAACTTTGGAATTAAATGGTTTGATTGGGATAATAGAAATTATTTAAACTGGATTGAAATCAAAAAATTATATCTAAAAGAAGATAGTAATAGAACTTTAACTAAAATTTTGGAATTTTCAAAAGATTATAATTTGGTTTGCTGTTGTAATAGCTCAACAAAATGTTCTGGAAAAAATGTTGAATTTAAAAATGAACTTCTAAAAATATTCCCTATAGAAATGGGAAATTTCTGTCAAACTAATAAAGAATATTTTGAAAGAATGGATAAATCTACGATAAATTGTGGTATAATCAATTTATAAACTTTTACTTTATATGTTAGACAGAAGTAAAAATATATCTACTCCTTTGATTTTAATACTTTAATTTAATGCAATTTCAATTTGTATTTATTTAAAAATAGAACATCCTACTTTTTAATATAAATATAGTTTTAAGACTCTATTAGAGAATATGAGACTTACAATGATATTATATTTTATACTAATATTTAAAAATTTTATTGAGTTATTAAATAAACTCATAAAATTAGAATAATTTTTTCGTGCTATATTCGTGCTATTTTGAATTAATATAACCGTTAAATATTATAAAGTGTATCTTCTAAATACATATATTTTTTTAGTTTATGAATAATATATACTACACTCAACTTTTAGAGGCTGTCTAAAAAGGTTAAATTTATTGAAAAATTAATTTTAAAAGTTGTAGTGGCAATTCATGAATTGCCATTACAACTACTTGTTATTTTTATGGATATGAGATAATTATTAATTAATA
>JAUIIX010000026.1 GCA_030431515.1 bacterium | reverse complement strand
TATTGATAAATGCGAGTATGTTAGATATGCTCCTAATTTAGGAGATGATAATTTGAGCAATATTTATGAAGAGATTAGTGATATAATTGCTAAATTGGAGGATAAATTATGATTCAGTTATTAATTTTCTTATTTAGTTCGCTTTGTTACTCTCAATCTATTGACACTAAATTTATAGATGCAAATAAGTTGTATCAAAGTGCAAATTATGAAGAAGCAATAGTTATTTATGAAGATTTAATAAATAATAATGTAGTATCATTTGAAATATATTATAATTTGGCAAATTCATATTATCGTATTGAAAATATTGGTCATGCTATATACAACTATCATAAAGCATTAAAAATAGACCCTGATAATGAAGATGCTAAATTCAATTTAGAATTAACAAAACTTAAAACAATTGATAAATTTGACGAAATTCCTGATTTCTTTTTAGATAATATTTCATTTACTATTTCAAATTGGTTTAATGAAAAAACTTGGACATTTATATCTACTTTTATATTTATAATCGCTTTAGTTTTAATAGCTTTATTTTATAATAGTAGAGATTTGTTTAGTAAAAAATTATTCTTGAATTTTTCGATAATATTTTCAGTTTTATTTGTTTTAAGTTTTTACTTTGCAAACAAACAGTCAAGCTACCAACATTCTATGACTAATGGAGTGATTATAAGCCCTTCAGCTTATATTAAGTCTGAACCTGACCAACAGAGTACTGATATTTTAATTCTTCACGAAGGAGCAACATTTGACTTGATTAAGGAAGAAAGAAATTGGAATCAAGTTAAATTAGCAGATGGCAATATTGGTTGGATTTATTCTGATAATGTATTGCTGTATTAATAGATTATGATTCCAAAAATAAATATTAATGATTACAATTATGTTTTGCCAGCTGAAAAGATTGCTTTATACCCTTTAGAAAATAGAGATGAATCTAAGCTTCAAATTATTAATAGAGCAGATAATTCTTTTAAAATAGATAAGTTTTCAAACTTACATAAAGTTATTGATAACACTTATCATTTAGTTTTTAATAATACTAAGGTTATTCCCGCCAGGTTTTATATGGAAAGGAAAAATAACAAGATAGTTGAAATATTTTGTTTAAATCCTATTTTACCTTCTATTGACCCTCAAATTTCATTACTTGCGAAATATAAAGTTACTTGGAATTGTATTTTAAAAGGTAAGAAAATTAAAATCGGTGATGAGTTTAAAAATATTTCAAAAGAATATAACACATTAAGTGCTAAAGTCTTAGATATTATTGAAAGTCATTTTACATTAGAGTTTAATTGGACTGAAGATGCTTCATTTTTTGAGATAATTAATAGTCTTGGGCAAATTCCTTTACCACCATATATTGAAAGAGATTTAGAAGAAAGTGATAAAACACGATACCAAACTGTATTTGCTAAAGAAGATGGCTCTGTTGCTGCACCTACTGCTGCACTTCATTTTACAGAGAAAGTATTTAAAAATCTGAAAGAAAATAATATTACTTATAATGAAATATTACTTCACGTAGGAGCAGGAACTTTTAAACCACTTTTTGTTGAGTTGGTAGAAGAACACCCGATGCACGAAGAGTTTTTCTCAGTTAGTTTGGAGTTTCTTGAAGATTTGATTGTACAAGTAAAAAGTAGAAAAAAAATATTAGCTGTTGGTACTACGTCAGTTAGAACATTAGAATCACTTATGATTTTTTCTCAAAAGTTATTAAATTCTTACGAAGGTGAAGTTTTTATTGAACAATGGGAATCTTATGAAATGAAGTTCGAAGATAAACTAAGCTTATTGAAGAATTTAAAAAAGTATATGATGAATAAGAATTTAAAACGATTGATAGGTTATACTCAGTTAATTATTGTTCCTTCATATAAATTTAAATTAGTTGATTCTGTTATTACAAATTTCCATCAACCATATAGTACTTTAATTCTTTTAACAGCTGCATTTATGGGTGATGATTTATTTAAAGAAGCATATCAATTTGCTTTAGAAAATGATTTTAGATTTTTATCTTATGGCGATTCATCTATAATATTATAATCAATAATTCGTCTAAATATTAATGAAATTAATTATATATATATTATTATTTGCGTTTACTAATATAAGTTCTATAGGGGTATTCCATCACCATAATATAGATTATAATTCAAATACTAAATTAACAAATACTGAAGATATAATTGACTGTAAATTATGTGAATTAATTAAGTCCAACAAACAATTCTGTTGCAATATACAGCTTTCATTTCTTCTATTTGTAGAAAGAATTGATACTAATATAATTTTAGAATCATTAAAATTAGAAATACTAGATTATTTCTTTTCAATCAAAGCCCCCCCTTTTTATCCTTTTTATTAAGTTTCTATTTCTAAAAATAACATTTTTATAATAAATAAAGGATTTAACTATGCTTAAGAAAGTATGGCTTTTTTTAGTTGTTATTACAGCTATGTTTTTAATTTCTTCATGTGAAGATAAAGATGCAGACGAGCATCATGATGACCATTTCGAACCTGTTGAATGGATTATAACTCAAAATGATACAACTTATATGCACATTGATAAAGGGGTAATTAGTGATGAATATAATAAAGTGATAAATTTAAAACTAAATGATACTTTAAATTTTGATATTTTATTTAAAGATGAAGATGGAAATTTCATTGAATCTGATGAAGATGAAATTAGTCTTAGTTGGGAGATTTTAGATAGTTTTATTTCAATAAACAAAAATACAAATAGTACATCTAAATTTGCTTTTACTATAAATTCCTTAGTTAAAGGAAGTACTGCTTTTAAATTGATTATTATGCATGGTGATCATTCAGATATTATTACCCCACAAATTCCTATTTACATAGAATGAAATTATTAATTTCAATCTATGTTCTTTTAATAAGTACTGGCTTTGCAAACAAATACAAAGCCAGTATTTTTGATGATTATACTAAAAAATATATACCTCAAGTTAAAGTTATTATTGATAATAAAGATACTTTATATTCAGATGACAAGGGTATCATTGAATTTAAAAGCAATAAGAATAAAGTTCACATAGATTTATATAAATTGTCTTATAAGTTTGAACATTATGACGTTGATTTGAGTAATATTAATAACACTTTCATATTACCAATGCATCCTCTTGACTTTCATTTACATAATATTATAGTAAGTGGTGAGAAAGAACACAGCACTTTGGATTCTTTTATATTATCATCTTACAAATTAAGTAGTAAAGAAGTTAATTCAAATTTACAAGCATCATTTGGTGAGTCGATGCAGGCAATTAAAGGTGTGGATATTCGTGCAATGGGTTCTGCCCCTACTCGCCCAGTTTTTCGAGGTTTATCTAATGATAGATTAAAAATTAATTCTGACGGATTTGCTAATTTAGATTTATCAGCAAATTCACCAGACCATAATGTAGCTATAGACCCTCAATCGATTAAGGGAATTAGTATTTTACGTGGACCTAAAACACTTAAATATTCTTCATCTTCTTCAGCTGGTGTAATAGATTTAGTGAAGAATGATATTCCTATAGAAAAAGTAGATAAAAGCATTACTGACATCAAAAACTATTATCATAGTAATAACTTAGCAGTAATGAATTATATAGAAAATACTTCTAATATTTATGAAGATATTAATATAAAAGGAAAAGTATCATTAGTAAATTCGCAAAATATAAATACTCCTGATTTAGAATTAATAAACTCTCAAATTAATTCAAGTAATTACTCAATTGGTTTAGGTAATCATTCTAAAAACTATGATTATGGTGTTGTATATGATTACTATCAAAATGATTATGGAATACCTCCAGGTCCTAAAGGAACACACTCTAAGGGTGTTAATATAGAAATGTTCAAAAATAATTTTAAAACTAATTATAATTATCATTTTCACGATAATAAGTTTATTAAGGACATAAAATTCAATTATTTGTATAATCATTTAGAACATAATGAGTATGAATCAAGTGGAATTTTAGGTGCAAAATATATTGTTCAAAATCATGTAGTTAGATTAGATTTTGAATCTGAAAATATTTTAGGTGCAGATGATAGTGATTTTGGAGTTAACTTTTCTCGCAATTATTATGATGCAGGTGCTGCAGTTAGAACTCCTGAAGTGATAGATTTTAATTTTGCTTTTTATCTTATTCAGGATTATGAACTAAATGATTTTGATATTTCATTTGCATTAAGACAAGAAAACAAAAATTACTTAACAAACAAAGATCAAAGTGTTTCCAAAAATTCAACTTTTTATGACAAAAGTTATAATATAACAACATTCTCATTTTCTAGTGTTTATAAAAAGTTAAAGAACTCTATTTTAGGTTTAATTATGTCTTATGATGAAAGAATCCCTACTTTAGAAGAACTATATTCAATGGGACCTCATTTGGCTTCATATTCCTATGATATTGGTAATCAAAATTTAAAAATTGAAAACTCTTTAAATGTAGAATTAATGTACAGTATTAAAAATAGTTATAAGGAAATAGAAATTGAAAATTCATTTAATTTCTTTAATTACTATTTTTTTAATTTTATCACTCCAAGAAACACTGGCGAAATAGATTTAATAAAAACAAGACTTCCTATTTATGAAAATCAAGGAATTAGAGCTAATCTAAATGGATTTGAATATCAATTAAATTTGAATTATAAAAATTTTATTTTTAAAAACGTAGTACAATATACTATCGGAAGAAATTTAGAAAGTGATTTCTATTTACCTATGATACCACCACTAAAAAATATTTTAGAAATAAAATTTAAAAAAGAGAAGTATGATATTAGTATAATTTCAGAATTCGCTAATAAACAAGGTAAAATTGATGAGTTTGAAACAAAAACAAATTCTTATCTTATTTTTAATTTAAAATCTAATTATTATATCTATCTTTTTGGTTCTCAAAATCAAATTGTATTAAATGTAAGGAATATATTTAATACAAGTTACAGAAATCACTTATCAAGAATAAAAGATATAATGCCAGAGTCAGGAATTAACATTTCGATTGGATTAAATAATTATTTTTGATTAATAACGTCTTGCCTATTTTATTTTAGAATTGGAGAATTTTTATGTCATTAAGGTACATAGTTTTATTTACTTTCTTAATTAGTTCTGCTTTGTATTCTCAAAGTCTGGAGCATCAGCATGATGGCTGTGGTAAATTTCATGACTTCAAACATATAAAATCTTATGAGCTAAACTCAGCAATTGAATTTAATAGAAGGAATTATGATATATTACAGATAGATTTAGAGATGGATTGGAGAAATCCTCTTAATGCAGAAACAACTGTTGGAACTGATAGATATTGGTCAGCAAATGAAAAAATCACATTAGTAATTGATTCGGCGAATACTCGCAAAATAGAATTTGATGTTAAAAGTATTAGAATTGATTCGGTAAAACTAAGTAATAAAAACTATAAATTTAACTTTATAAATAACTTAAAATTAGAATTAACTTTTCAAGAAGATTTAATCGTTGGAGATACCTTAATCTTTGATATTGGATATACTTATATTGGTAAAGAAAATATTGGTTTTGTATTAGTCGGTCAAGAAGATGCACCTGAAAGATTAGCATATACAATGTCGCAACCTAATGATGCAAGACATTGGTTAGTATGTAATGATACTCCTTATGAAAAGCAAATGTTTACACTAAGATTAAGAGTACCAAGTGAGTTTATAGGTGCATCGAATGGTCTATATAAAGAAAAGAATTTTAATAAAGATTATAACGAGTTTTATTGGGAACATGAATATCCAATAGCATCATATTTGATGGTAGCAAATGCGTCTAAATTTTATACTTATGAAAATAAAGTTGCTAGAATTGAGAATAATCAAGATTCAATTTTAATTGATAATTATATATGGGAAGTTGATTATACTTTGAGCGATGATGATGGGTCTAAGTATTATGCTGATAAAACTTTAGATGTATTACCTGATATGATTACATATTTTCAAACTTTGTTTGGACCTTATCCTTTTGAAAAATTTGGGACAGTAGTTGTAGAAAATTTTTGGGCTGCAGGAATGGAACATCAATCTATCCAAACAATTAGACGACGTGCTTTAAATGGTGAAGATGGATTATTAGCTCATGAGTTAGCTCACATGTGGTTGGGTGATTTAATAAGTCCTACTACCTGGAGAGATATATGGTTAAATGAAGGTGGGGCTCAATGGTCTGAAGCACTTTGGGAAGGAAGAAATAATGATAGTGCTTATAACTATAAAATGGTTGATATTAAACAATTCTATTTAAAATATGCTCCTAATACGGGTATTGCACAACCCCCTATTTATCTTGAAGATATTGAATCTACTGTTTTTGGAAATAATAGATGGTATATTATTTATCAGAAATCATCTTGGATATATCATCAATTGAGAAATTTTATTGGTAAAGAGGAATTTTTTGAAATTTTAAAAGATTATTTACAAGAATATGCATATACTTCAATTGATGGTGAAGTTATGATAAAATATTTTGAAGATAGAGCAAGTAACCCATTAATTCCAATTAGAAAGTTTTTTGACCAGTTTTTGTATTCTGCAGGACATCCTATTATAGATTTCAGGTATGAAATTTTACCAGATGGAGATAAGTTTATATTTAATATGAATGTAAAACAAATACAAAAAAATGACGCAAGAAAACACTCTAAAACATTGGATATGTATGAATTCCCTTTAGTTATTGATTATTACATAGATGGTAACTTATATAAAGATACTTTGATTGTTGATGAAGAATATAAAGTTAATAGTATTGAACTAGATTTTCAACCTGACTCAGTTAGATTAAACGAAGCATTTTCATTTTTTCAAACAAATAGTATTATTTTAAACGTAAATAGCAGAATCGAAGTTTCTGGATTAAAGAGTTATCCTAACCCAATTATTAATTCTGAAGCACTCAATATCGATGTTGAAATTGAAAAAAACGGCTTTTATTCTATTGATATTATTGATTTTACTGGGACTATTAGATATTCAGTATTTGAAGGTAATTTAGTAGAAGGTACTTTTAGTCATTCTACAAATTTACCTAAAGGACTAAATAAAGGTGTTTATTTTATAAGAGTTAATGGAATTAATCAAAAAGTAAGTAAACTAATAATTAATTAAAACTTTAAAGAATATATTAATTAAAATAAAAACACCAATCAAATTTACTGATTGGTGTTTTTTAATAAAAAGGGCTTCTCTTTAAAAGAAAGCCCGTTTGGTAAGAGTAAAATAATAAGGAGGTTATTTTACTATAATTTTTTCTACAATATTAACTTTATCATTCATAATTAACAAGTTATACGCTCCATTTGCAACTTTGTTTCCATTTGAATCATATCCATTCCAATTTAATTTATTGTTACCTTTAGTAAAGGTTTGATTACCTAAACTATAAACTAAATTACCATTTATATCAATTATCTTAACAGTAAATTCTTGGTGATTTTTAGAATTAATATTTAAAGTAATATACTCATTACTTGGATTAGGGAATACATTTATTGACTCAAAGTAATTTGAAACAGATGCAATTGTTGCTGTTCCTTTTAAACTAACATCAATTTTATCAGAATTTGAGAAATTAAAAGTAGTTTTTCCTTCAAACACACCTTCGTTAGTTGGTGCAAACATAAGTTCAAATTTCATTTTAGAAGATTTATCAAGCACTAAAGGAAAAGTTAAACTTTCTTTTAATTTAAACTCTGGAATTGAAAAATCAATAGAAGTTAATGTTGCTGAATTATTAGTAGATTTATTATCAAGCTCAAGCTCTTTCTCTGAGAAAGTACCCGCAACAATATCACCAAAATTTAAAGAAGAAGCAGATGCAACTACATTAGCTGAATTATCAACTTCAACTCCAATACCGCTCATCGGAATTAATAATTGTTCAGTTTGGTCTTTTATAGTAATTACTAATGTATCTTTGAATTCAGAGACATTTGTGGGTCTAAAAGTTGCTAATAATTCCCTTTCTTCTTCTGGATCTAATCCAAATGAAAATATTTCTTTTAAAGAAAATACTGAGTTTGTTGATTTAATTTTTACACTTGATACTGTAATTATATCATCACCAATATTTTTAAAGAATTTTTTGAATAATAAATCTTTCTTTTGTCCAATTAAAACTTGCCCAAAATCTATTTTAGTTTCAGACAACGTTAATATTCCTCCAGTTCCAGGGTTTGTAACAGTAACTTTAATTGGTTCAGAATCTACAAAACCACAATCATTATAAACTCTACATACATAATCTCCAGCATCAGCTTTTCTTATATTATTAATAATAATATCTTTACCTGATTGATTACTAATTTTCTTTGTATTGAGATACCATTCATAAATTAAATCTTCTCCAGTAGCATCAACAGATAGAGTAATTGCAACTCCTTCTTTTACACTTACATCTTTTGATTTATTAGTTATTGTTGGTAAGAACTTAATAGAAACATTTGCTTCATTTGTAAATATTTCTCCACATAGATTTTTAACACTACATTTGTATTTACCAACGTGACTATTTGAGAATCCTTCTATTATTAAGTTAGGATTATTAGCATTTGGAATATCTTGATTATTTAACTTCCATTGATACTGTAAAGCTGAACCAGTAGCCGTTGTAGATAGAAGTAATGTTCCACTTTCACATACTATTGTATCTAATGGATGATTTACTATCTGAGCTTCTTTTAATACTGTAATTTTAACGAGATTTGATGTTATATTTCCACATGAAGGAGAAGTGATTTGAACTTTGTAATTTGCATCATCGCTTTCTTTCGCATTATTAATTTGAAGGATTGAAGTCGTTTCATTTTGGATAATGTTATCATCTTTATACCATTGATAAGTTAGGTTGTTACCTGTAGCAATTACTTCAATCGAATAATTTTCACCTATACAAAGACTTTTATTATTAGAAATTGAAGTAATTTTTGGACTTTCTAATACTGTTAGATTTGCAATATTTGAATTAATAGGATTCCCACAAGAACTTGAAACTTCACAATAGTAAGCAGCTGCATCATCAGAAATTACATTAGTAAATGCTAAATTATCTGCAGTTTTACCAGTCATTTTATTATCATTTTTATACCATTGATATGTTAAGTTGCTCCCACTTGCAATTACTGATAAATTAACATTCTCACCTGAACACACTTGTGTACTTTGAGGATGAGTAGTAATTGCGGTTTCACCTGAAACTGAAAAATTACTTGTCGAAGAAGCGTTTATACTAGAATTTAAAGCATCTGAAATTCTAATTCTATAGTTATCAGCATTAAAATTAGATGGAATATTCCAAACATAAGTTCCAGAAGCTCCTGGAGTAGAAGGTACTATAGTTTCATCAAATGAAGATCCACCGTTAGTAGATAACTCGATTTTAACATCTGCAATTGCAAATTGATTCCAAGTAATATTAGTTGAAGTCCCTGCACATAATTCTTGACCACCTAATAATGAAGTTAATGTAATCCCTCTAACTGTTATTTTTTTAGGAATCATTAATGCCCATTGGTCACCACCAGTATTGCCATTTGCATTTGTAGCATTTCCTGCTGCTTTTATGTAATATTCACCTGCAGTTGAAGGTGCTTTCCATTCAAAATCAAATGTAGCTTTATTATTTGTTAGAGCTTTTCCTCCATTTGTTTTATGAGTTAATTCGTTACTTTGAGTTTTTAAATCATTCCCAGCTGTTAATGTTCCAATATTTGAACCTCCTCCTGATGTAGTTTGTACAGATATATTAGCTCCTGCTTTTGATTGACCAGAGGAGTTTTCAACAGTAACAGTTAAATTAACTGTAGAATTTGGATCAACTTCAAATCCACTAGCACTTGATACAGTAACAGTAGTATTTGAGTTTGATGAACCATGGCAAGAACCTGTCCCACAACCAGTGTTAGTTTGTCCAGTCTTTCCACTTCCATTTGAAAATACATAAGTAATACTTGAGGCAAAAAACAAGAAAATCAATATGTTGATTTTGTAAATACGTTTCATAAGGCACTTTAAATTTAGTTTGACATATATACTAATAACAAAATTTAGTTGAAATAGTTACATATTATTTCTAAAAGGTTTAAAAATTTATTTAAAATATGAATTTTAAGTTATTTTAAATTCAAATGTTAATTAAAATATTTTTTATTTTATAAAACAATTTCCGTATATTTGCGTTATAATTTTAACTAATTAATAATATTTATTGGAGAACAATAATGAGATTTAAAAATGTTGCTAGAACAATTGTAGCTTCGTCATTGTTATTCGCAAGTACACTACTAATAACAGATTGTACTTCTAAAATAACACAAGAACAGCTACAAGAGTTGCAAGAACTAAAAAGACGTGAAAGCAGTTTAAACGATAAAATTGCAGACATAAATTCTGAATTATCAAAATTAAGAGCAGAATTAAGCTCATTAAATGGTGATTTGAAAAAATGCAATGAAGATAAAGCATTTGTAGAAGAAAAAATGAAGAATTGGCCTGATGTATGGCCTGATTGGTCTCCTAATTCAGAAAATAAATAATTATTAAACAATTGGAATGAAAATGAAGAATATAATAATATCATTAATAATTTTAGTATTTGCATTTGAGTTAGGTTTCTCTCAGCAAATGCCTCCAGCATCTAAACCAGATGTGGAATTAACTAAAGAAGAAGCAGTTCTAAGAATAAAATCTTGGATTGAAAAAGTTACAGAATTGGAAACCAAATTAGCAAAATTAGAATCAGATAAGACTTCTTTAATGCAAGAAATTGAACAAGCTAAACGTGATTTAAAAGATTGTCAAGATGCTTTATTAGCAATGCTTGGAGCAAACGAAGCTGATTTAGATGCATTCAGACAACAATTAGGTATAATCGCTGGTAAAGTTAGAGCTATGCAAGGTTTATCTAACGATGAATTAGCTGATAGAAGAGCTGATGTAGTTGCTTTAGAAGGTGAATTAAATAAATTAAGAACTAACAAAATTTCTTTATTACCTGAATTTTATAATAAAATTATATCTTTAGCTAAAGATATTAAAGGTTTATACAGAGAGAAAAAAGTTACTACTTATACAGTTGGTACTTGGGCTGAAAACAGAGATTGTTTATGGAACATTGCCGGTAAAAAAGAAATATACAATGACCCACATTTATGGCCAAAAATTTGGCAAGCTAATACAGATATTATCAGAAACCCTGATGTTATTTTCCCTGGTCAAGTATTAACTTTACCTAACAATTCTCCTAAAAATGCTGAAGAGTTAAAAGCAGAAAGAAAATATTACAGAATGAAAAAAGAAACTGTAAGTCAAGATGCTCAAACTGGTACAGTTGGTAATGAATAATAATATTAAATTATTTTAAATAAAAGTCTTTTGTGAGTTTTCTTACAAAAGACTTTTTTTTTGAGAGGAATATGGAAATTAAGAAGACTTTTTTATTAGATAATATAGATTTGGTTAGTGCTTTTAGTCAAGAGCAATTCTTTGATCAACTTGAAAGAAGGTTTGATTCTACTGTTATTTTAAGAGGTAATAGTATAATTACTGTAGGTCAGAAAAGTGAAGTTGAAGTGATTGAAAAGATTATTGATCAATTGAACTACATTTATATTAAAAATGGAAGTATTACTGATGAAGATTTAAAGAAATTAATAGACTTTTCTAAAAAAGATGAAGATGTTGACACTTATGTTAATGTTGAAACTAAAATAGTTTATAATGGATATAAAGATTCAGTTAAAGTTAAAAAT
Organism: bacterium; assembly: GCA_030431515.1. Lineage (GTDB taxonomy): Bacteria > Bacteroidota > Ignavibacteria > Kapaibacteriales > UBA2268 > JAJRPT01. Next base: position 28,823 of record JAUIIX010000026.1, on the reverse strand, counting down.
AAAAAACAAGAAGATTATTTAAGTAAAGTGCTTAATAATGATATTGTGTTTGCAATTGGTCCAGCTGGAACAGGAAAGACTTTTTTAGCTGTTGCAATGGCGTTGAACGCTCTTAAGAACAATGAAGTGAGTCGTATTATACTTACTCGTCCTGCTGTTGAAGCAGGAGAATCTTTGGGATTTTTACCAGGTGACTTAAATGAAAAAATTGATCCTTATTTGAGACCTTTAATTGATGCACTTCAATTCATGTTATCTCCAGAAAAATTAAAGTCATTGAAAGAACGAAATATTATTGAAATTAATCCATTAGCATATATGAGAGGACGAACTTTGAGTAATGCTTTTATTATATTAGATGAAGCACAAAATTCTACAAGTTCTCAGATGAAAATGTTTTTAACAAGATTAGGATTTAAATCTAAAGCAATAATTACTGGTGATATTACTCAAATTGATTTGCCAAGAAAAGCTCAATCAGGATTAGTTGAAATTGAAAGTATTTTAAAAGGAATTAAGGGAATAGATTTTATTCATTTTGATAATAATGATGTAGTTAGACATAAGTTAGTAGCTGATATTATTCGTGCTTATGAGAAATTAGAAAATAATCAAAAATAAGTTATTTTTTTAATTATAGTTTTGACAATTTAAAATACAAATGTCCTTTTTAGAAAATATATTGTTTTTGATTGGAAAGATTAATTTAGATTCGAATACATTTGATGAAGAATTAACTCAGAAAATGAAATTGATGAATGTAGTTGTGTTATTAACAGCTCCAGTTATTCTTATTGCAATTTTCTATTTATACTTTTTTATTGGAAATGTTGAAAAAGCATTAGCTATTTCTGCATTTCTTTTTACATTTGTACTTTATTTATTTCTGAAAGGTAATATTAAAAAGTATTTGCACTATTTTAATATTGGTTTTTTCCTTTCCTTCGCTATTTTAGTTGCTAATATTATTGCTAAGCAAAAATTAGAAGTTGTTGGAATTGAAGAATATATTTTACCAAAGATTACTTTAATAATTGCATTTATTGCAGTTGCCATATTTATACCAATTTCAAATAAAAAAGTTTTCTATCCTGCTTTATTCTTTAATATTTTGATATATTTTTCATTTGAGTATCTATTAAATTACTTTGGGGTTGATTACTTTACCAAAGGAAATATAAGCGAAATATCTTCATATAGTTATAGCAATATTGTTTTTATGTTTAATTTGAATTATATAATAATTATTATTTTATTTTTTATGCATCAAATATTAGCTCATAGGACAAGTAATAGGTTGAAATATGAGTTAAGAAAATTTAGAAACACGATTGACAAATATAAAGATGAAAATAATAGTTATATTCAAAAAATCAAGTCTTTTACAAATGAAATAGATTCTAACAGTCATAAATTAAAATGGTTAGATGTTTTAATTAACAAGAGTATTTTTTATTATGTATTGAAATTTGATAGTAAAAATACTAACTATTTAATTGAAAATAGTGGTGGTCATATTGATGAAGATTTAGATATTTTTACATTTGAATTATTTAAATTAATTGATAAAAATCAAACTATTACAAATTTGAAAATAAATGATAAATATATCATTGACTATATTCCTTATGAAAAAGAAGGTAAATTAGACAAAGCATATATTTTTATAAATAATATTTCTTAATAGGTTAATAAATTATTAAGTGTCTCCCCTAATCCTCTATTGGCTAAGAAATTATCTTCTAACCCTTTTGCAAATGGAACAGGTGTATTAAGACTTCCTAATCTCATTATAGGTGCATCTAAATAAGCAAATAATTTTTGAGATATTTGAGCTGATAATTCTGCACCAAAGCCAATAATTTCAGTATCTTCGTGTAATATTAAACATCTATTTGTTTTGATTATCGATTTTTCTACAGTTTCCCAATCTAAAGGAACTAATGTGCGTAAATCAATAATTTCAACATCTAAATTTTCTTTTTTAATATAATCTAATGCCCAATGTACACCAGCACCATAAGTTATGATTGTCGCTTTAGTTCCTTCTTTTACTATTTTTGCTTTTCCTAACTCAAAATTATAATAATTTGAAGGAACTTCTCCTAATATTTTTCTATATAAGTATTTATGTTCGAAAAACATTACTGGGTTTGGATCTTCAATTGATGATATTAGTAAACCTTTTGCATCGTAAGGATTAGAAGGATAAACAACTTTTAAACCAGGGGTTTTAATAAACCACGCTTCATTTGATTGAGAATGGAAAGGTCCTGCACCAACTCCTGCTCCAGTTGGCATTCTAACGACTACATCAGCATTTTGTCCCCATCGGTAATGAATTTTCGCTAAATTATTTATTATTTGTGTAAAACCAGATGAAACAAAGTCAGCAAATTGCATTTCAACTACTGCTTTCATCCCTTTAATACTTAATCCAAGACCTGCTCCCAGAATTGCAGATTCACATAATGGCGTGTTTCTAATTCGTTCTTTTCCATATTTATCAAGGAAACCATCAGTAATTTTGAATACTCCACCATATTCTGCAATATCTTGACCCATAATTATTAGATTGGGATGTTTTTCAAGAGATTGGTCAAGTCCTTCTTTAATTGCATCAACAAATCTTAAGTTATTTGTTTCAGAACTTTCATTTACTTTAATAAATTCATGAGGTGCATAAACATCTAACAATTCAGTTTCGGTATCAACTTTTATATCTTCTTCATTCAAGATATTATCTATATCTTCATTAATTTGAGATTTTATTGATTTTCTAATATCTTCTATTTCTTTTGGACTTAATATATTTGATTCTAAAATAAACTTTTCGTAGTTAGAAATTGGGTCTTTTTCTATCCATTCATCAAATAAATGTTGAGGAACATATTTAGTTCCAGAAGATTCTTCATGACCTCTCATTCTGAATGTTCTGCATTCAAGTATCACTGGTTTTTGAGTTTTTAAGATTTCTTTTTTAATTTTCTTTACTGTTTTGTAAACTTCAAGCAAGTTATTACCGTCAATGGAATAAGAACTTATATTGTAAGCAGGTCCCTTTACTTTAAACGAATCAAATGTATATTGTTCATTAGAAGGTGTACTAAGCCCATATCCATTATTTTCAATTATGAATAGAACTGGTAATTCCCAAACTGCTGCAACATTAATTGCTTCATGGAAATCTCCCTCCGATGTTCCTCCATCTCCTGTGAATACCGTAGTTATTTTATTCTCATTTTTTAATTTTGAAGCTAAAGCTATACCATCGGCAACGCCTAATTGAGGTCCTAAATGTGAAATCATTCCTACAATATGATATTCGTTAGTTCCAAAATGAAATGATCTGTCTCTCCCCTTTGTAAAACCATTAGCTTTTCCTTGCCATTGTGAAAAAAGTCGAGTTAGAGGTATTTCCCTTGTAGTAAAACATCCTAAATTTCTGTGCATTGGTAAAATATATTCATCAGGATCAAGTGCTAAAGTAGTTCCAACAGAAATAGCTTCTTGCCCAATTCCTGAGAACCATTTAGATATTTTATTTTGACGTAATAGTAAAAGCATTTTTTCTTCTACTAATCGAGGATATAGTAATTTTGTATAAAATTCAATTAATTGTGAGTTAGTTAAGTTTTTAGGGTTAAATTTCATTTTAATAATATTTTAATTAAAAAAGTAAATTAAGAAATTAAAAGAATATTCTTAAGAAATAAATTTAAAATACAATACAAAAAAGGAGACTAAACGCCTCCTTTTAAGTTTTTACAAAGATACAAGGATTTTAGTTTTCAGAGATTGAATCACCAATTTCTTTATCTCTAATTCCCATTTTTTGATTGATTTCAGATGTTTTTTGATATAATCTTCCACCAACATACCTGATTAATCCTTCTTCACCAGATGCAGAGTATTTTTCTATTTCATTGTTGATTAAATCCATAGCTTCTTTGAATTTATCTTTCGCAACTAATGCATCAATCTCATACTCAACAAGCTGTAATTCTGAGTCTATTATACTTGCTTGTAACATTTGAGATGCTTGAGCATCTCCTCTTAGAGCCATTTCATAAGATTTCATATAAGAAATAAACTTTTTCATTACTTCTTTAGCAGAAAGATAATCTTTTGCATCTGCATGAATCATAGCAGCTAATCTATGAGGACCTAATACCCTTTGAGTAGCTTCCATTGTTTTTATTCTTACTTCAATGTTATCATTGTTAATTATTGTATTCAAATCTTTAATAGCTATATTTCTATATTCATCTGCTTTTTCTGTATTTCCTAAATTTTTGTAAATTTCAGAAATTTCATAAGATGTATAATAAGGCATTGGGAATTGTTCATTTGAAATCATTTCACCCATTTTATTTAAAACATCTATAGCTAATTGATTACCTCTATCTTCTTGAATAATGGCTTTTGCTAGCATTAAATATAATTCTCTGTAAGTAGATGATAATCTTCTATGTACTTCATCATAATAAACATCTAAGTTACTGTAATTACGAATTTTGAATCCATACTTTGGTGTTTTACTATAATTTTCAGTATTATCAACATTCATTAAACTTTCCATCATTATATCAATATCGACTGCAGGGCTTCTATCTGATCCAAATTGTGGAGCTGGACAAATTCTCATTAACATCCCTTCATGTCTAAAGAATGGCTCTAAACCAGCAAAAGCATCAGGTCCTACAGTTGTAGAGAAGTAAATTGGTCTTTCAAATTTAGTTTGCTCAAGGATATCAAAAATCAATTTATCTTGGACTCTATAAAGATAGTATCCTTCTCCATAAGCACGTCCAGTAACTTCAGCAGTGAACATTCCATTTTCAACTATTTCATTATCTGTTGTATATTTAGCAAGAATTTTTCTGTTGACTGGAATATTTAATGTTCTCGTTTTAGCTCTTTCATAAGTAAGAGCATTTTCATCCATTTCATCTTTTACTTGTAAAGATTCATCAGAGAAACTTAAAGGAATTTTTTCAGCTCCCCAAGGTCTTCTATTTTTAAGTTGATCTACATACCAAAGTGTATTTCCAAGAGATAAGTTTACAATTCTAACATCTCTACGAACACCCATTACATCTTGGATATACCAAACAGGAAATGTATCATTATCACCATTTGTGAAAATTATAGCGTTTTCTTCAGCAGATTGTAAAATATTATATGAATAATCAAATGGTGCATAATTACCTGTTCTATCATGTAATTCCCATCCACCATAAGCCATATTTACTGGAACTAAAACAGTTGATATGGCAATTATTCCTAATGATACAGCTGATTTAAAATTCTTATTTGATGCCATTTCTATTAAGGCATAAACTCCTATTCCAATCCACATAGAGAATATCATAAAGGATCCGGTATAGAAGTAATCTCTTTCTCGTGGTTGAGGATTTTGTTGTTGCTGTGCTATTGCAGCTAATACACCCATCATTAAAAACATTAATAGATATATAAAAGCCATTTTTTTATCTTTGCTGAAATGGAAATATAATCCTAAAAGACCAATTAATAATGGTATTGCAAAGAAATTAATAGGAAATATATGAGCATAACCATTGTTAAAGTTGTCTCTTTCCAATTCTTGTTTATTTGCTGAAAGCACAAATGCACTTGCATCTTGGACATCAGAGGTTCTTCCAGAAAAATTCCATAAGAAATAGCGGAGATACATGTGGTCAATTTGATATTTCCATAAGTAATTTACTTCTCCCCAGAATATTTCTGGCTTTTTGAAGATATTAATATCATTATAAACTTCTTTATAAAAACCTCTACCATCACTTGTTCTTACTTCTTCTCTATCTGGCTCTTCCCAAGGACCATAATAATATTCACCATTAGCAGTTTTTCTTCTGTATTCTTGAATGAATCTATCTTCGTTTTGGGCTCTTCTTGGCCAACTTTCTAATGAACCATATTGTTCACGACCTAAGTATGAAGCTAATGAAGTAAATGTTTTTGGTTCATTTTCATTCATAGGAGGGTTTGAGTTTGATCTAATTAAGATTTGAGTATAAGTAGTATATCCTAACAATATTAGCAAGAAAGATGAGGAAACAAGTTTAATTATTTGATTGTTCTTTTTGTATCCATATACGAATAATGCTACTACTCCAACAATAAACATAATAGTTACAAAAGTTAATCCTGTACTATCACTAATCATATATTCTCTTGCAGCGTTTCTATCAGGAGTATGACCCGCAAGTAAAGCAGGAATCCATTTAACAACACCTGGGTAAATTGTTGCAAATAAAACTAAGGCAATAACTGAAGTATATATTAGTCCTAAATGACTATAAGTATATTTTCTGAAGTAAACTAAGTAAACTATTGAAAATATTGCTAATATAGCAAGCAAATGGACACCAGTCGATAATCCAATTATATAAGCGATGAGCATTAAATATTTTTCACTTCCAACTTCATCGGCTCTATCGTTCCATAACATCATTAAATAAACAACGATTGCTACGAATAATGTAGCCATTGCATAAACTTCTGATTCAACAGCATTAAACCAAAATGTATCGCTAAATGTAAATGCTAATGCACCTACAAAAGCTCCACCATATACTGCAAAAGCTTCTGCAGTGTTTTTAGGTTCGCCACCTTTAAAATTTTTAATTACATAAGTTGTAATCAAATAAAGTAAGAACACAGTAAATGAACTTGAGAATACAGATACTAAGTTAATTTTCCAACCTGGATCGCCAAAAGGAATTAAGACATCAAACATTTTACCGATCATTAAGAATAACGGTGCTCCTGGAGGGTGTGGCACTTGTTGCCAAATTGCTGCTCCTGAGAATTCACTGCAATCCCAAAAAGGTACTGAATCTTGAACGGTTAGTAAATAAACAGTCGTTGCTATTACAAATGCTAGTAGTCCGAATATCTGTTTTAATTGTTTGTTGCTCATCTTTTTCCAATTAATTTTTATAATTTTGAGAAATAAAAAATTCAAATTAATAATTTATATTGACTTTTATAAATTTAATGTTTTTCAAATTAAATTTCTTTTGAACAATAAATGAAAATTATTCTTATAAGTATAATATTATCAATACAAATAGTCTATTCTCAAGTTGATACAGAATCTTTACGAAAAATTGACTCAGAAGTTGGACTAAATCAAAATTTATTAACAAATATTGGATTAAAAAAAGGAAATACTGAATATTTTGCTTTATCTTTAAGTTATCGTGCTGATTATGTTACTGATAGTAATCACATCTATGGCGTAGGTAATTTATCTTATCAAGATAATAAAAATGGTGTTTTCCAAAGGGCTGGTTTTATACATTTAAGATATTTGGAAAAATGGGATGAATATTTTTCGAAAGAAGCTTATTTGCAAAAACAATTTGATTATTTTCAAAGATTAAAAGATAGAAATTTAATCGGTGGAGGTGTAAGATTTTCATTTGATATAAAAGATAGTGTTAAACGATTATTTCATATTTATTTAGGAAGTGGAATAATGTATGAAAATGAATTGCTTAATATTAAGGATAAATATAGTACAAATTTAATAAGATCTTCAAGTTATTTTAATATATCTTGGATTCCAAACAATAAATTCAATCTATCTTCGGTTCTATACTATCAATGGGATATTTTTAATTATAAGGATTATAGATTCTTAAATATCTCCAGTATAAATATAAAATTTAATAAAATGTTAAGTGTTGTATTATCATTTAATTATAGATATGACAATCAGCCACCAATTCGAGAATTGAAAAAATTTGATTATGAATTTAAAAATGGTGTTAAATTAGAGTTTTAAAATTATCATTTATTTAAAAAGTGTAGAAAAATATGAAAAAATGGTCAATAAACGATGCTTCTGATGCTTACAATTTGAATGGTTGGGGAAATAATTATTTTACTATTGATGAGAAAGGAAATGTTAACGTTAAATCTCCATTTAATAATAATCAAATTCCTTTAATTGATATTATAGATGATTTAGGATTTAAAGATATAAACTCCCCTATTTTATTAAGATTTCCAGATATAATGGAAGATAGAATTAAACTAATTTCGGATTCATTTAAAAATGCAGCGAAAGAATTTAATTATACTTCTGAAACTTATACTGTTTACCCGATTAAAGTTAATCAGATGAAACAAGTTGTCGAAGAAGTTGTTAGTTGTTCTAAACGATATAATATTGGTTTAGAAGCTGGATCAAAACCTGAATTACATGCAGTATTAGCTACTGCAGAAAATGATAAAGCACCGATTATATGTAATGGTTATAAAGATGAAGAGTTTATAGAGTTAGCTTTACTTGCTAAAAAGATGGGTAAAGATATACATATTGTAGTTGAAAAATTAAATGAATTAAAACTTATTATTAAAATATCTAAACAAAGAAATATTAGGCCTAATATTGGAATTAGGATTAAATTAACGAGTGCTGGATCAGGTAGATGGGAAGATTCAGGTGGTGATAAAAGTAAATTTGGATTAAGTCCATCAGAATTAATAGATGCTGTTGAGATTGCTAAAGAAGCTGATATGTTAGACTGTGTAAAGTTAATTCACTTTCATTTAGGTTCGCAGATAACAAAAATCAGAAGAATAAAAATAGCATTAAGAGAAGCAGCTCAATATTATTATCAACTTAGAAATTTAGGTTGTATGGTTGAGTATGTTGATGTTGGAGGTGGATTAGGAGTTGATTATGATGGAACTAATTCATCAAATCCTTCTTCTGTTAATTATGATGTTCAAGAATATGCAAATGATATTATTTTTGCAATAGTTAATATTTCTAATAAACATAATTTACCTCATCCGAAAATAATTACTGAGTCAGGAAGAGCTATTACTGCTCATCATTCCGTTTTAATTTTTGATGTGTTGGAAACAATGACTCCACCGTTTATTGATGAAAAATTTGAATTAGAAAAAGATACTCATGAAAATGTGAAAGAGTTATTTAATATTTTTAAGACTATTAGTTTTAAAAATATGTTTGAGCATTATCACGATGCTAATCAAATTAGAGAAGAAAATAATACTTTGTTTACTTTGACTAATTTGGATTTAAAAACAAGAGCTTTAACTGAAAGATTATTTTGGTCTATTGCTAATAAATTTAGAAACTTAGCTATCGAGAATGATATTAAATCAGAAGAATTAGACCAAGCTTCAATGTTATTAACTGATAAGTATTTTTGTAATTTTTCAATATTTCAGTCTTTGCCGGATTCATGGGCAATTGACCAACTCTTCCCTATTATGCCAATTCATAGATTGAATGAGAAGCCAGAAAATAGAGCTACTTTACAAGATATAACTTGTGATTCGGACGGTAAGATTGATAAATTTGTCGCACATAATTATATTGAAAAATGGTTGCCAGTTCATAAGCTAAAGAGAGGTGAAACTTATTATTTGGCTGCATTTATGGTTGGAGCATATCAAGAAATTTTAGGTGATTTACATAATTTATTTGGAGATACTAATACTGCTCATGTTGAGATTTTAGAAGATTCTTATAAAATCACTAAAATAATTGAAGGTGAAGCAGTTGATGAAGTATTATCTTATGTTGGATTTAACGCAAAGTCATTAGTAAAACAAATGGAAACATGGGTTACAAAGTCCGTTAAATCTGGAGTTATTAGTTCAGTAGAAGGAAAAGAGTATTTAGCAAATTATCGTTCTGGTTTATACGGTTATACATACTTAGAGTAATTAAAATGTAATTGTAAATAGTATTTTTAAAAGTAGTTTCAATAAATTTGGAACTACTTTTTTTAATTTAACATTATTTAAAATTTTTAATAATGTAATTAATTATTAACAAATACAATGTATTTAGTTTTTTTTTATTAATTTTGTTACGTATATTTTAAAAGGATTTATAAAAAATGAGAAGCATATTTATTGTTATTTTATTTGTAATGATTAGTAATATTGCTAAATCACAACAAAGCTATATGATTCCTGATATTGGGTCTCCCGGAATGTCAATATATTATGAAATTATTGGTGTGCATGATTTAAAAGATGTATATGGCACAGATGGATTTCTTAATAATGAAGAAGGTGATCCATTAAGAGTTTTGCCTTTCAATTTAATTGATACTAATAAAGTTACATTTGGACCAATTGTTGTTTCTTGGAATGGAAGAATGATTAGTGGTCAGATTTTTGTGAAACCTGATTTAACTCCTAACTCTTGGGACTGGAGTGCACTTATTAATGAATGGAAAATACCTATTCAAATAGTTAAAAATGGTATTCCGTTAGCAAATGAAAATCATACATTTTATATAGTACAACCATTTCCTTTTGGTGATAGAACAGGTGATGCTGAAAGAGTTTTAGGTCAAGGAAATTTAGGGAAAAGATCACCCCGTGGTGCAATGATAGTTGATGAAATGATTTTAGCGGGAGATACTTACACAGTTTCTAAAAATGATTGCGACCCAAATACTGATGGAAATCAAGGGTATTTACCTTTTATTCTATTAACAAAAGGTGATATTAAAGGTACAAGTAACTCTAAAATAAGTGTAAGTGCATCAGGTAGAAATGGTGGACCTGGTGGTGGTGGTGGTGGTGGTAGATTTGCTGATTTAGATAATGGAACGAATGGTGGTGATGGTTTTTCTGGAGGTGGAAATGGAGGAAGAAATACACTTGGAAGTGGCAGTTACGAATTACCTGGTATAGGTACCGGAAGTGTTTATAAAATTAATTCAAATGGTCAAAATATAGCAGGATATAGTTTAAATGGTGTACCTGGAGCAATATGTAATGTTGGTGCTTATGAATCATCTGCTGGTGGAACAGGACATCCATTTGGAAAAAGTGGAATAGCTTCTTGGGCTGCATGTGATGAATGTGAAGGTGAATATGGTGGTGGTAGTGGTAATAAAGATAGAGGAATTGGTGGTTCAGGTGGATTTTCAACATCAGCACAAAATGAAAGTGGTACATCTGCAAATAATGGTGGAAAAGCTCATGGAAATAGATATGGTATCCCAATATCTGGTGGCTCAGGTGGTGGTGGTGGGAATCCCCAAGGAAGTTTTCCGTTATTTGTTGCTAAATCTGGTTACGGAGGTGGCGGTGGTGGTGCCATAAGGGTTTTTGCCACAAATATTAATGATGTTACTTTTGAAGCCGATGGAAATTCTGGAGAGAGCGGAAGTCCTAATGGAGGAGCTGGATCTGGAGGATATGTAGAAGTAGGTGTAAAAAGTAATGTCAATAATGTTTCCGTATCTGCAGCACGTGGAAATAGTAGAGCTGGATATGGTAGATTTAGATTTGATTCAAGAAATGATTTTCCATCTATAATTCCTCCTAATAATGATCAAAGTCAAAGTATTTCAACAATAGCAACTGAAGATTTTGACTATGTTGAAAGACAATTTAGTTTGTTTGTTAAGAAGAATTCAAATGAAGTTATGGACTATTATATCAAACCGGAAAATGGAGAGTGGTTTAGAGCATTTTCTTTTGTTGATATACCTCAAACTACAAAACAGTTTAATATTGATTTAAGTGCATATACTGATACGATTTTCTATGGTATGGCAGTACAATCAACTGAATATACTGGAAGTGAAGAAGAATACAAACAAGTACCCAAAAGACTATTATCGCAAGCAGCTGGAAATATATTTAGAATAGCTGCTATAGATTTGTATTGTGACCAACCAAGAGATATGTACTTATCAACTTGCAATGAAAGTGTGGTTTACGATACAGTTTGGGTAGAAAATAGAGGTAATATATATAGAGCTGAATTATTTGTGGAAGATCATACTTGGGATAATGGTAATAATGGGTTTACTTTGTTATTTCCTTCAGTAGATGTTCCAATTGAAGAAAAAGATTCTATGAGATTTATAGTAAGATATACTCATACACCTGGTCAAGTGGGAATTATTTCAAATACTTTGTCAATTCCCTATGGAAAAAATTTGGGAAGTGTTGATGATATTTATAAAATAGAATATAATGTTGATATTAGTAATTTGAAAGTAAATTGGTATAGAAGTGATGGTACTTTAATTAATGATACTTTGAAAGTGGATTTATGTTTAAATGATAGTTTTGCTGAAAGTTTATCTTTACGAAATGAATCTAATATTGATTTCACTATTAAGAATGTGACTTACAAATCAACAAATAGTGACTATACATTGTCCTATTTGAATGAAGTAGTTGAAGTTGGAAATAGTTCTAATATTCAAGTTGGATATAACCAAGCAAGTGCTGCAACAGGTACATTTACAAATACAATTTATTTTGAAGTTGATGAATGTGATAATTTAGTTGATTCTTTAGTTATTGTTTTTAATGTAAAAGAAGCACTTTTAGAATTAAGCGATGGTAATAGTTTTGTTGATTTTGGGAATGTTAATATTGTTTCAAGTTCACAAAAGACTATAACAGTTATAAATAAAGGGAATGCACCAGCTTATATTGAAAATGAACCAACTTTACTCCCTCCTTACGAATTAGTAAGTAGTAATAAAATCTTTCCTCTTATTTTATTACCTGGAGAAGAAGTAGAATTTGTAGTTAAGTTTTCACCTCAAAGTGAAGGAACTCAGATCGATAATTTAATATTAAACCTTACAGATAAATTTGATGGGTGTAATCAAACAAGTACTTTTGAATTACGTGGGAATGGAGTTGAATCTAATTTAGAATTCCCTTATGAAATTGATTGGAAAAGTGTTCAGAGTTGTCATTCGAGACCTGATAGTACTATAATTATCAAAAATAATTCTACATTTGATGTAAAAATAAATGGAAGCCATACAATCACAGGAGTTAATCCAGAGAATTGGGAAATCACAAATAATATTCCATCAAATGGTAATTTAATTGCTAAAAATGGTGGTGAACTTAGTTTTGATATTAGATATAAAGCTGATATTGGAGTTGATGGACCAAAAACTGCTATTCTTAAAATTCCAACAGATGATATTTCGCTTCCAACTGAAAGTGATCCAAGTAAACATTTAATTATTATACAATTGAAAGCTTATAAAGAAGGATTAGAAATTTCAGTTTTACCTAATCCATTAATTGATTTTGGAAACTCACCTATTAATGAAGAATCAATTAAAATTGCTTTAAATGTAACTAATAATTCGACAGGTTTGACCAGAACATTAAATCAAATAAAACCAGGCGAATTTAGAATGTATAATGGAGTAAATCAAACTTTTGCTCCTGGTGAAACTAAGCAAATTGAAGTTACTGTTAAATTGAGTGAAGTTGGAAATTATGAAAGTGATTTTGAATTAGTATTTGATACTTTTGGAAGCAATAACTGTCCTGCAACTTATACTATGCAGGCAAAAGCATTCGGTATAAAAGGTGAAACTAAGATTAATCCAAGTAATATTGATTTTGGTATTTTAAATATTTGTGAAACAAATGAATCAAGCTCTTTCACTATAGAAAACATAGGTGAAGTTCCAATAGTATTGAATGATATTACTTTAGAAGGGACAGATGCTACATATTATACTTTATCGCCTTTTACAAGTAATGATGATATTAATGTCGCTGAAATAGTAAACTATGATTTATCATTTACTAATATTGATGATTCTTATGGAACTTTTACTGCTAATGTAGCTGTGAATATTACTGAAAATGGCAAAGATACAACATATAAAATTCCAGTTACAACTATAGTTAGTAAAGGTGTAAAATCTAATCCGATAATATTAGACTTTGGTCAAGTTGTTTCTACTTTGAGCTATAATTTAGATATAGATTTAGAGAATCAACATAATTGGAGTATTGTTTTAGAAGATATGCTACAAGTACAATCCTTCCCTACTTTTTCTTTTGATGAAGCAAGTTTAGATGGTAAAACAATAGTTGGATTAGAAACAGTAAATATAATGTTTACACCTCCAGCTGTAGGCGTTTATGAAGATTCGATAAAGGTTGCTTATTTAATAAATGGAAATTGTCAAGATACTATAACTGTAATATTAAAGGGCGAAGGTATGCCTGCTTCTGAGTTGACTTTGTTTATACCTGATCAAGTGATTGATCCAACTTTAGCTTATGTTGAATTGCCTATTATGGCACAAATAACTAATGGATTAACAAGTGTTCCTAAATTTAATATTCAAGATTTTACATTGACTATGGATAGAACAACATTCCATCCTAAAAACTTATCTAAAGGTAGAATAAACAGTATTACTTATCCTAACCAGAATGAATTTTCAATTAGTATTTCTATTGATGATGTTGAAGTTGGAACTGAATTAAAACAAATTTCTTCACTTTATGCTGTTCCTTTATTAGGTAATACTGAGTTCAGTTCAATTACTTTAAGTGATATGGTAGTAGATAAAAGTGGGATATTTAGTAATTTTATATATCAAACTGCTAATGTTGAATTAATAATATGTAAAGCAGACGGTGATAGACTACTTAAAAACAATGACATAATTGAATTAAAAGTGGCTAATTTGAATAGTCTATTAGTTATGAATGGTAGTATTATTGAATCAGGATATAATCAGTTAGATATTATTTCAATTGATGGTAAGAGTATATTTTCTCATAATTGGATTAGAGAAATTGGTGGGGATAAAGAATTTAACTTTGAATATGATGTAAATGAATTAAGTACTGGTTTATATATTATTAGATTAACAACTCCTAATGATGTATTAACTCAAAAAATAATTATTAACAAATAGAATCTTAAAAAAATGACAAAGTATATTATTATTGTTTTAATATTATTGCAAGTAAGCTTAATTGCTGAAGAAGAAAAGCCATCTTATTGGATCGGTGCTAATGCTGGATTAAATTTGAATATTAATAGTTCAGATTTCAATTCATTTACAGGTTATGAATGCTGCTCAGAAGGATTTAAGGGTGGTTTAGGAATTTCTTATTATTTAGGATTTTTATTCAAATATGAAATTCAAGATAATTTAAAATTAGATTTGAGATTAAATTATAGACCTTATGGTGGAGAATTTACTGAAACACAAAAGATTGGAAACACACAAGTAATTGATCCTAATGGAAGTATTTTCACAGTAGATGCATTGACAGATATTTCAGTATCCCCCACTATGGATTTATTTGGATTAGATATTGGAGTAGAATATTCTATTTTAAATAATATTTCAATTTTGGGTGGAATTAGTCCAAATTATATATTACAGGGTAGTTTTTCACAAAGCGAGAAATTAGTAAGCCCAAACAATGTTGTGTTTGCTGAAAATGAATCTAAAGTAAGAAATACTTATGATAATGCTAAAATAAATGAATTAAATAATTTTCAATTTCAAGTATATTTAGGTGGAGCTTATGCTATTGAAATGGGTAAAGATAAATTCTTGAATATTGAATTAAAATATTATCAATCTTTTTTAAATATTGAAACAGTTGATTGGAAAGTAAATAATTTATTTGCTGGTGTTTCTTACCAATACCCTATTTATCCAAAGAAAGATAAAATTATTAAACGAGATACTAACTATCAAAGAGATACTACAGATTTGATTGTTTATAATAAAGATGAAGTTGGAGTAAAATTAATTGATTCTGAAATGAAAAAGGAAGAAATTGAAGATGAATCTACTATCTATTATAAGTACACTATTCTTGAAAAATATGAAAACAAAAATTATGAACAAAGTTCTATAACAGCAAAAATGAGAATATATGGAATAGATACTGATGGTAGTATTCAAGAAAATCCAACTATAACTATTGAAGAAATTGAATCTGAACAAGGATTTCCTATTTTGCCTTATATTTTCTTTGACTATAGTAATGGTGATTTAAGTAAAACTAATCAAGTATTACTTGACAAATCTGAAGTAAACTCATTTGATGAGAATAAGTTAAAATGGGATGCTTTTGATATATATAATAATAATTTGAATATTATTGCTAAAAGATTGAAAGATAATAATAAATCAATTAAACTAATTGGTAATAGAATTATAGGAAAAGACTTAATTCAGGATAAAAAAATCGTTGAAAATAGATTAAATACAGTTAAAAGTTATCTAACTGATACTTGGGGAATTAGCGAAGCAAATGTTAAAACTGAAATCGTTGATGTAGATTTGAAAGAAACTAATCAAAAAGATGATATTTTTAAAGAGGCAAGTAGAATAGAAATGCTTTCTAACGATTTAAAAGTAAACCAACCAGTTTATTTAAAAGAAGTAATTAAGAGTTCTAATCCTCCGAAAGTAGGAGTTGATGTTGAAGTAATTGCTTCGAACCCTCCTATTGATTGGAATTTAACTATAGAGCAGAATAATGTACCATTAAGAGACTACAATGGAAAAGATTTAAAGTTTACAAAAATATGGAACTTAGAAGAAGAGCCAATTCCTTTATTAGAGAAAAATGTTAATTTTAATTTCGACGCTAAAGATGAATTGAATGCTGAATTTAATATTAAAGATGATTTATTAATCAAACAACTTACTATTAAAAAGAAACGTGAAGTATTGAAAGATGATAAAAAATTAGAAAAATATTCTTTAATTGTGTTCGATTATAATAGTGCCAAGCTAAAAGCTACACATTTAGATGTTATAAAGAAGGTTAAGGAAAGTATTAAAGCTAATTCTATAGTAACAATTGCCGGGTATGCTGATAGAACTGGTGACGAGGAGTATAATAAGAATTTAGCAAAACGTAGAATTCAAGCAATTAGAAAATTAATAAATGTTCCTGCAAAAGAATTTATCGAAATTCCTTATGGAAATTCTGTTTTATTATATGATAATGATACTGAGGTTGGTAGAAGTTTGAGTAGAACGGTTCAGATAACGATTGAAACTCCTATAAAATAAAGAGTAATAATAATGAGTGATTATATTGTGAAAGAGAATAGAGTATTTCCAAAAAAACCAGAATGGAAAATAGTGTTAGATCATATTATTTTCCAAGATCAGTCAATGACTTATCGTATTTGCAGAAAGATGATAATTCATTTGGAAAGGATGAGGGTATCTGAAATACATTTTCTAATTCAAGAATTAAATCCTGGTATTATTAGAAATGATGAAGTATTAAGTAATGGGCATAATTGGCCATCACCAAAGGGTAATCCTTTTATAGCAAATGAAGTTATAGCAAATGTATTTGATATAGCTGATAAATATATTCCAGATGATGAAATTACTAATTTAATTACTTTATGGATTCATAAAGAGAAGTTAAGAAATTTATCAAAAGTATTGGATAGAAGAAATGCTCCTCTTAATGATGTAGTTGATGCTTTAAAAAAATATTTTGAATTAGGTGGTAGTAGAGAATTTACTTCTGAAGATGAAAGGATTGGTGTTAGAGTTTCTATAATTACAAGATTCTTGTCAGAAAATCTTAGATATATAAACATATCAAAGAATTTCATTACTTTGTTAGCAATTGAGAAGATTTTTAATAGATTTATTGGTCCTTCTTATGGTGCTGGGAAAGTAGGTGGAAAATCTGCTGGAATGATACTTGCAAATGAAATATTAAAATTTAAAAAACAAAGTAATCCAAAATTAAAGAATGTTTATACTCCAAAAAGTTGGTTTTTAACTTCTGATGGAATACTTGAATTTATTAATTATAATGCTTTAGATGAATTTGCATTTTCAAAGTACCAAAGCTTAGATGAGATTAAAATTGAATATCCTTTTTTAGAATATGTATTTAAGCAATCCCATTTTACACCAGAAGCTATATTTTCTTTTTCACAGATATTAGAAGATATTAAGCTTAGTCCTATTGTAGTAAGGTCATCTTCTTTATTAGAAGATAGCTTTGAAGCATCATTTACTGGAAAATATAAGAGTTTATTTTTATCAAATACAGGTACCAAATCAGAAAGGTTAAGTGCTTTAATGGATGCTATAGCAGAGGTTTATGCTTCAGCATTTAATCCAGATGCAATTGAATACCGTAAGAAAAACAACTTAATTGACTTTAGAGAAGAAATGGGTATATTAATTCAAGAAGTAGTTGGAAATAAAATAGGTAAATATTTTATGCCAAGTTATGCTGGAGTTGCATTAAGCCATAATGAATTTCGTTGGTCAAATAGAATAAAAAGAGAAGACGGAGTTATTCGTATAGTTGCTGGACTTGGAACTAGAGCAGTTGATAGAACAATGGACGACTACCCTATTTTGATTTCACCAGGGAAACCTGATATTAGGGTTAATCATACAGTAAAAGATGCAATAAAATATACACAGAGATATTTAGATGTTATAAATTTAGAGTCAAAGTCTTTTGAGAATATTACTGTTGAAGAATTGATAAATGAAGGTGGTGGCACTTTCCCTGCTATTGAAAAAATATTTTCTTTTATAAAAGGAAATATGTTAACTGAGCCGATTAGTATGTTGGCTGATTTTCAAAAAGAAGAACCAATTATAACTTTTAATAATTTAATACAAAAAACAGATTTTATTTCTCAAATAAGAGAGATTTTACTTGAATTATCAGAAGCTTATAGTGGACCTGTTGATATTGAGTTTGCTTCTGATGGTGAGAAATTATATTTACTTCAATGTCGTCCGCAAAGTCAAGCTGAAATAGATGAAATTGTAAGTTTACCAGCTAATATACCTGATGAAAATAAAATATTTACTGCTAATAAATTTATTAGTAATGGTTTGGTAGATAATATTGATTTTGTTGTTTATGTTGACCATAATGGTTATTCTCAATTGGAAAGTGAAGAGGAAATGAGACATGTTGGAAAAATAGTAAGCAAACTTAATTACATGTTGCCTGACAAGAAATTTATTTTAATTGGTCCAGGTCGTTGGGGTTCTAAAGGTGATATAAAATTAGGTGTTCCAATTAATTATTCTGATATTAATAAAACAGCAATTTTAGTTGAATATGCGAAAAAGAAATCTGATTATGTGCCTGAATTATCATTTGGAACTCATTTTTTCCAAGATTTAGTTGAAGCAAATATAAAGTATTTGCCTCTTTATCCAGATGAAAAAGATAATATTTTTAACACTAAGTTTTTTAATGACACTCCAAATTCACTATCTAATTTTGTTGATTGTGAAGATAAATATTTGGATGTAGTAAAACTAATTCAAGTAAATTACTTTATGAAAAATGGTAAATTAATGGTGTATATGAATGGAGAAAATTCTGAAGCTATTGGTATAGTTAAATTAATTTAATAAATTGCATTTTTAAAATTGAAAAAAATATGAATGATTTACAAAGTATCTTAAATATTCAAGAATTTGCTACTTTACCACAAGTAACTACTAAAGTATTGCAATATATTGAAAGAGAAGATTTTAACTTCAAAGATTTAGCTAAGTTAATTGAAGCTGACCCTGCTTTATCTATCAAGTTGATTAAAGTGGCTAATTCACCTATGTTTGCTACAAGAGCTGAGATTGATTCAATCCAACAAGCTGTGCAAATATTAGGTATGAACAGAGTAGCTAATTTAGTTTTAGCTGTTTCAATATTCTCTAAATTTGTTATTTTAGAAAATTCTAAGTTAGTTGATTATGTAAATCAGTTCTGGTGGCATTCATCTTGTACTGGAATTGTGGCTAAATCAATATCTAAAAAGTTAGGTTTAAATTTTAATGAAAAAGAATTTATCTTAGGTTTATTGCATGATATTGGAAAATTAGCTATGCTTCAATATAAGTCAGATGAATATATTAAAGTAATTGAATTAATTGAGTTTGACTTTGAAAAACCTTTAATAGCTAATATGAAGTTTTTTGATTGCAATCATATTGAAGTTACTCATGCAATATTAGAAAAATGGAATATGCCTAAAGATTTCATTCGTATTATAAGCAGAGATTTTACAAAGTGTAAAGATGATAACGAAAAAAATATTCTTGCTGTTGTATTTTTAGCAAATGTATTTTGTGAAATATGGGGAAGTGGTTTCTATGGTGGTATAAAAGAAGTTGATATCCAAAAAGAAACATATTGGCAAGTACTAAAAAGTCTAAACCCAAGATTAGAATCATTTGATTTAGAATTATTTACAATTGAATTAGAAGAAGAATTTAAAAATACTAAGAATTTTTTAGAATTATTAAAAAGTTAATTAATCTTTTGTTAGTTCATAAGACTCTTTAGTATCTTTAATTGAATATCCTAATTCAATTATTTTGTTTCTTAATTCATCTGCTAATGAATAGTTTTTATTTTTCTTTGCTTCCACCCTATCCTCAGCTAATTTTATAATTTCTGATGGAATAGATTCAGATTTAATTTCAAATTCCCAAATATTGAATATATTATTTAGTTCTTTAAATAATTCTAATAATTCATTTTTAGATTTATTATTAAATAATTTATTTTTATTTGAATTAATAAAAGTAAAAATTTCTGCTAATGCTTTTGGTGTATGTAAGTCATTTGCTAAATTAGAATATATTTTCTCTTTTAAAGCATTTACATCACAATCTTCATCACCTTCACTTTGATTTAGCAATGAGTAAATGAAGTCCTGTACTCTTTTTCTCCCTTTAGATGCAGCAGTTATTCCATCAAATGTAAAATTATATTTTGTTCTATAATGTTGTGATATTATTGAGAATCTAATATCTAATGTATCAAATCCTTTTTCTTCTAAATCTCTAATAGTATAATAATTGCCATAGCTTTTGCTCATCTTTTTTCCTTCAACTTCAAGGAATTCACAATGGCACCAATAAACTGTAGGGTCTATCCCATATCCAGCATGACTTTGAGCAATTTCATCCTCGTGATGTGGAAATTGTAAATCAATACCTCCTGTATGAATATCAAAAGGTAGATCAAAGAACTTT
Organism: bacterium; assembly: GCA_030431515.1. GTDB lineage: Bacteria > Bacteroidota > Ignavibacteria > Kapaibacteriales > UBA2268 > JAJRPT01. The sequence continues at coordinate 7,968 of JAUIIX010000026.1, read as the reverse complement.
TTTTCCATTGCAGAACATTCTAAGTGCCAACCTGGTCTGCCAGATAGTTTGTTTCCATCTAATTCAAAATCCCAAAATGGCTCTTCTTCTTTTTTGTTTTTCCAAAGCACAAAATCACTTACTTCTTCTCTTTCATATTCATCAGCATCAATTCTAACTCCTTTTTTAAAATTATCAAAATCAATTTTTTTTAATCTGCCATATTGTTTGTATTCTTTCCATTTAGATACATTAAAATAAACATTATTGTCAGCAATATATGCATAACCATTATTATATATTAACTTAATTAACTCTATCATTTCTTCAATATGGTCAGTAGCTCTTGGAAATTCAAATATATTATTTGTGTCTATTCCTACTTTTTGAATATCATCGATAAATGAATCTATATAAAACTCAGTGAAATTTCTAATATTTTCAAATGGATCATTGCTTGATTTTTTCATAGCGTCAAGCCAATTTCCATTTTTAGGATTAGAATCTCTGATAGTCTTATCGTCAATGTCGGTGATATTCATAACCCATTTTATATCATAATCCCCTACTGTTTTTAAAACTCTATATAATAAGTCTGCAAATAGGAAGGATCTCATATTTCCTATGTGTGCATAATTATAAACTGTAGGACCACAAGAATAAATACTTACATATTCTTTCTTGATAGGTTTGAATTCTTCTATTTCTTTTGATAAAGTATTAAAAATTTTGATTTGCATATCTTAATAATCTTGAATAGTTACTAAATTATATCCTTTTTCTCTATTTCCTAAAAGAACTAAAGTATATATTTTTCTTCGACTAACATTAACTTCTGGGCTTGTGTAAAATATTTTTTCAGAAAGTCTATCTTCAAATATAACAAATATTCGACCTTGACTATTTACTTTAATATAATTACTTAGAATGTTTTTATCAATAGCATCAAATCTTTGTGTAGTATCAATTCCTGCTAATGTTTTTACTCTTACAATTTCATAATCTGAGAAGTTTGCAATTCTAATTTGAAAATTATTTTCATCTGATATTTGACGATTAGTCTGAAAATCATAAATTTGATTATTAGTATTTACTACTAAAACTCTTTTCCCAGATTCAATATTTATATCTTGACTGTTATTATCAAATGAAATTGTAGTTAAAGATGCATTGATTAAACTTGTTAAAGTATATCCAAAGCTAAGTTTAGCATTGTTAAGGATTTTACCATTAGAATTTGACATTGTAATTAATTGTTCTTTGGAATCTAAATTACCATTAATTATATTAACTATACTTGCTTCTTCAAGTTGGACTAAGTCAAAATTATCAATTTCTTCTTCGATAACAGTATATTTGGTTTCATTATTCATTTTGTAAGAAACAATTAAATAATTTTTGTTTTTTTCAAAATTATAAACAAAAGAATATAAGTAATCAGAAGGTTCTTTAGAGTTGAAAACTAATATCGGTAATAATCCGCTTTCGATTAATACAGGGTTTGAAGTTTTTTTATAAAGTAATTTATTTGTTAAAGCTAATCCTGAACTATAATTTCTTATAGTGTCAGAACTATTTGTATTTACAAAGTTAGAATTTGCTCCTATTGAAATATTTAAACCTATATCTTCAGCTCCTAAATTAATACATCGCACAACAGCTTTATCAATTCTATTTTTTGAAAGTTCAGGCGGAGGAATAATCATCAGTTCAGTATTATAAGTATTAGAAACATTAAATGCTATTGCGTTGTAAGTTTGATTTACTACAGGTGAAAATTCAACTTTTGAGCTTGATTCAATGGTAAAAGTTTCTGAATTTGCTGATTGACAAGCGGGAATGTCTTTAAATTCAGATTGATAAAGAGACTGAGTTTGAATTAATTGAGTGTTATTTAAAGTTAAAATTTGATTATTTTCTGTTAAATTATTTAATTTAATTTTAGCAGTTTGAGTATTAACTTTTTCTAATTCGATTAATGTACTTTCTAAATTTAACTCATCTAATAAGAATAACTTAACTTCTTCATCTTCTCTACCAGCAATAATAATAGAATATTCTTGTTGAGGAATAAATATTGATTTGAAAGTACCAACAATTTCATATCCTTCGTTTAAGTATTTTATAACTGAAAAAACATATTCTTCACCTGCTTTTAATTGTTCAGCGGAAGTATAATCTAAATAGTTTAAAGGTGATTTTGTTAAATTAGTACCACCTGGGCATCCTTCTATTATTGAAAAATTTGTTTTAGTATCTGCATAGAAATTTACAAATTTGACAGATGCTTGCACTTCCGTAACTACAATATCACCCAAATTAGTAAATGTAAAGATTGTGTCTTTATTTAAATCATTAGGATGTGGAACTGAAGCAAAAATATAGTTTATATCTCTTTGAAAATAAGTAACTCTTGATAATTCATTTACTTTATTATTGTTTAATAATAAAGAAACAAAAGCAGAATCGTTATCTGGATTGAAATACTTTGATATTTGATACAATGAATTAGTAGTAGAAACAGTATTTCCATCAAAAGCTAAAGCAAATTCAGCATTTTTATTCATATTCATAAATCGAATATTTACTGATTCACTAAAAGAAGGTGGTGATACTAAATCAGGATTCTCTTCTGGGCATGATGAAGCTATTAATGCCAATAAAGCAAAAAGTAAAATTATTTTATAACTGATTTTCATCTATTATTCTCATTTGTTATTATAATAGAAACGATAAATCATCAGAATTGTTCAGTTCGTAAGCACTTTTATTTTTTTCGAATACTCTCATAGAATGTTCACCTGTCAGACTAATCTTATTATTTTCAATTAATAATCCAGAACCTTCTCTTAATCCAAGTACTATTTGATTATTATTATCTAAGGAATGAAACTCGTTAATACGAGTCTCTCTTGTTTCACCTTTATGAGTTGAAGTTGGGTCAGGATCTAAATAGTGTGGGTTTAAGTTAAACTTTACTAAGGATAGTGCTTCAAAAGATGGAGGATAAATTATAGGCATATCATTTGTTGTATTTATAGTAAGTCCACCAATATTAGAACCAGCACTTGTACCCATATATTGTGTATTCCCAGATTTTACTCTATCTCTAATAGCTTGTATAATTTTATACTTATACAAATCATTTAAGAGTAAAAAAGTATTTCCACCACCTACGAAAATTGCTTCTGATTCATTTACAACTGCGGTTTTATCTTCATATTCGTTTAATCCAGTAGTTTTAATATTTAGTTTATCGAATCTCTCTCTAACTTTTGAAGTGTAATCCTCACAAGAAATTCCACTTGGTCTTGCAAATGGAATAAATAAAAGATTTTTTATATTTTGATAATATTGTTCAAGTAATTCATTACAATATTCTAAATAAGGCTTTCCGTGAACGGTCGATGTAGATAATAGTAATACTTTCATTTCGATTTTCAATTATAAATAAAAACAAAGATAAGAAAATTTAATTTATTGGTAAAATTTATATAAATTATTTTAGTCTAAATATGTACCAATCCAAGTAGTAATGAGTTTTCCAACATATTCGGCATCTTTAGGTTTCATCATTAAATGTCCAACATTATTTAATGTTATAAATGATTTATGACCAGATACTTGATTAAAAATCTTTAAAGAATAATCTAAATCAATAGTATCATCGTCAGGAGAATGCATTACTAATAATGGTTTAGTGATTTTACTCAAATCAAAATCTTCTGAATTTAATATTAAATTATCAAAAAATCCTTTGGTAAGTGAAAATACCTCTCCACCAATGTTTCTTTTTGAAACTCCGTAGATTTCAGCTTCTTCTTTATTTCTTTTTAGTTTTCCAATTAAATGTGAAGGCGTATCAGGAGCAGCAATTACAGCTGTTGCAACAACTTCAGGTAATTCCATTGTCATTTTTAACATTGCAGCACCACCTAATGAATGACCAATTAATAGCTTAGGAGCTTCGTAATTGTCTTTAAGGTAATTGTAAGCATGTTTAATGTTTTCAAGATTAGTAGAAAAATTAGATTGACTAAAGTCCCCTTCTGACTCTCCTAAACCTGGAAAATCAAATCTAAATAGAGAAATCCCTTTTTTATTTAGCATTTTAGAGATATATTTTATAGCTCTTAAGTTTTTAGTACAAGTAAAACAAGGTGCATACAGTGCTATAAATCTTTGTTCAACATTGTCTGGTGTATCAAATTCTGCGATTAAGGTGTTGTTGTTCGTACCTTTAAATGATAATTTATGTTTAGGCATTAAATTCTATTTAATTATATTAAAATTGTATAGACGGAAATAAGACAAGAATATTCAATAATAATTTACTTATTTTATTATTCTTTCAACTGACCGAATTCCTTCAATTAAGAATAATCTTTTAAAAATAATATTCAGTTCTTTTTTGCTATTTAACTTTAATATCATAAAAGCAGAAAACATATTCCCGGTTGTGTCAACATCTAATTTTAACATATTATTTTTACCAATTGCTTCAGTTATTTTTTGAAGCATACTTTCTCTATCTTCACCTGATATTTGAATTGCAAATTCATATTTCTCTTTTTCACCATTATTTTCTGCAAGTTCTTTGTTAATTTCTTTGAAGTAACGATATAAGCCAACAACTGCTTTATTAGTAACAGTAAATTTATTCCAATCTGGTTTTGGAAATGATTTTTTTGAAATAATTATTTCTACTTGATCGCCATCTTTTAATTTATAACCTATATCTTTAATTATTCCATTAACTTTCCCAGAAGTGCAATGAATACCATCATTTTCATATATTTCAAAAGCAAAATCTAAAACTGAAGATGATTCTGGAATAGTGTAAGATACTCCATTTTTATCAAATACTTTTATTCCTGAATCAAATAGGTTTGTTTTTATTGAATTCCATATAATTGGAATTGCTTGTTCACCTTTTGATTCGATTATATCACTAACCCAATCTCCCCAATTCTCGACTTCATTTTTTTTGAATATTTTTTTTGATTCGATTTTACTTTTTTTGTTAGATAAGTATCCTTCTTCTGCAATACTCTCCATTTCTTCAGTTCTAATAATTATTTCAACTTTTTTACCGTCAGGACCATATAATTCTGAGTTTAAAGATCTATTCCAGTCAAGTTTAGGAGAAGAAATATAATCTAAGAAATTAATTGTTGTAAATACATTAGCAAGTACTCCGTGGGCTTTGTAACAATCAGTGATATCATTAGAGTTAAGTATTATTACAATAGAATAGAAATTATCAATATCTGAAAGTGATATCCCATCTTGAAGCATTTTATATATTTCATATTCATGTTTATGAACAATACTTAAAGTATGACTTAAATTATTATCGTTTAATGATTTTTGAATATTATCAGTAAAGATTTTTATATAGTTGATAAATTCTTTTCTTTTTTCACTTAATGCTTGTTTTATAGCTTGATATGTTTCTTTATCAAGGAAATAAAATGATAAATTTTCAAGTTCCATTTTAATTCTTGATAGACCAAGACGATGTGCGATTGGTGTGTAAAAATTTAATGTTTCTAATGCAATTACTTTTTGCTTTTCTTCTTTTAAATAATGTAATGTTCTGATATTATGCAATCTGTCTGCTAGTTTTATCATTATTATTCGAATATCTTGAACTAAAGCAGTAAAGATTTTTTTATATGTTAGAGCTTTATTTTTCTCTTTACTTGTATTATCAGTTGATATTTTAGTAACACCATCTACTAAAACTGCTATATCATAATTAAATTCATTTGCAATAGATTCAAAAGTAACATCATCTACATCTTCGATAGTATCGTGAAGTAAACAAGCTGATACAGATTCTGAATCACTAAAAGGAAATACATTCAAAAGTATTATAGCAACCTTTAAAGGATGAGAATAGTATGGCTTGCCAGATTTTCTAATTACATCTTTATGTTTTTCAACACAATACCAAAATGACTTAACAATCAATTCTTCATTATATAGACCTTTTGATTCTAATTTTATTTGGGCTGTTTTTAGTAATAGTTCTAAATCTTCCTTTTGGTCATCTCCAATAGGTAGGGTTTCTTCAAATTCTAAGTCAAAAAATATTTCCATAACACAATTTAAAATATTAAATTACAATTTAATAAAAACAAAAATAAATAAATATATGGAAAGAAGAAATTATTTAAAATTATTAGGAATTGGTGCTGGACTTAGTTCGTTTAATTTAATGAGTTTAGCGTCGAAAGAAAATAATCCTAAAATTAAAGCAAAAAAACTTAACAAGGGAGATCGAGTTGCAATTATAGCTCCAGGTACTGCTGTGAGTTCCCCTGATGATATAAAAAAAGTTAGAGATGTCGCTGATTATTTTGGGCTAGAAGCAGTTTTTGGTAAAAATGTTGAATCAGGCAGTGGTTATAAAACTCGATCAGTAAAAGAAAGAGTTGATGATATTCATTGGGCATTTTCTGATAATTCAATTAATGCAGTTTTTTGTATAAGAGGTGGCTATGGTTCAGCATCATTATTAGATAGTATTGATTTTGAAATTATTAAAAATAATCCTAAGATATTTTGTGGTTATAGTGATATTACTGCATTACATTTAGCTATATATAAACTTACTGGATTAGTTACATTTCATGGACCAGTAATGTTATCAGCATTTGATGATATTACAATCAATTCTTTTGAGAAAGTATTTTTTGAAAATGAGCTAATAGAATATAAAAACCCTGAGTCAAATAAATTACGAAATTATAATCCAATTCATATTATTAAAGCAGGAAAAGCCAATGGTGAATTAGTTGGAGGAAATTTAACTTTAATTTGTTCACTTATGGGAACTAAGTATGAAATTGAAACTAAAAACAAAATATTGTTTATAGAAGACGTGGGTGAAGAACCTTATAAACTTCATAGAATGTTAACACAGTTAATTGTTAGTAAAAAAATTGACAGTATAAAGGGATTAATAATTGGAAAATGTAACGATTGTAATTCAAAATCTAATAATACTTGGGATATGAGTGAAATGGAAGTATATTATGATTTATTAAGGACTTACAATATTCCAATTATGTATGGCCATTTAATTGGTCATACAAATTCACAATTTATTTTACCTTTAGGAATAGAAATTACAATAAATACAGATGATAAGAGTTTAATATTTAGTGAAAAAGCTTTGGTAATATAAATCTTTTTCCTTATTTTTATTTTTTATAATTTAAAAAAATAAATTAATATAAAATGTAACAAAATAGCCTCTATTTTGTTTATAGAATATATGGAAAAAACAAATTTTAAAATTTATAGGAGAATAGTATGAGAAATTTTATACTAACTGCATTATTAGTAATACTTTGTTCGAGTATTACATTTTCAAAGGAAGAAGTTCCACCAAAAGTAAAAGCAAAACTAAAAGAAAATTTATTAAATAGTAATGCTTTAGGACGTCAGTTTGTAATAGCATTTCCTCCAAATGAAGTAACAGAAACTTTTCCAAAACAATTGTTAGGAATTTTTATTGCAGCTTCAGAAGAAACGCAAATAAGAGTTTATAACCCAAGCGGTTTTGACAGAAGTTATACTGTACCAAAAATGGGTATTATCGCATTAAGTACTGATAATGACTTAAACTGGCAATTTGAGAACAGAGAAGAAGATAGAGTTACAGCAAACGGATTCGTAATAGAATCTGAAAAACCTATTTCAGTTTATGTAATAAACTCAAAAAGGACAACAAGTGAAGGTTACCTTGCAATCCCAGTAAATGCTTGGGGAAATGAATACATACATTGTTCTTATTGGGATTTTGATGAAGCTAATACTTATAAAACTGGATTGATAGTTTTATCTTCTCAAGATAAAACAAAAATAACTATAGACTTAAAAGGAAGAGGACAAGGATATACAACATTGAAAGGAAGAACATTAGGAACATCAGTTTCTAAAACTTTAAATAAAGGTGATATTTATATGTTACAGGGA
>JAUIIX010000025.1 GCA_030431515.1 bacterium | reverse complement strand
TAAAAACAGTCAATATTATAATTTATTGCTATATTAAAATTGCAATATAATACATTTTTTTTTTTTGCAAATTTTATTTTAATTAATTCGGATTAGTTTTCCACGAATATAAGAAAATTGCGTAGATGAAAAACAAATTAATCCTTAAATTACAAATCATAATTTTGTAATCTTATTTTTATAGAATTAAGAAATTTTGGTGATGTAGCCAAGTGGTTAGGCACCGGTCTGCAAAACCGTGAACGCCGGTTCGAGTCCGGCCATCACCTCAAAAACAAGCAAATTTAATTGCTATAAATATAAAAGCCATAAAGAATTAACTTTATGGCTTTTTTAATTGAGTCTTTTTGACTGACTATATTCTTATCTAATTATCATCACTTGTTGAGCAACTAACTTATCAGTATGTTGTAATCTAAGCATATACTTACCAGTGCTTAGTTTTTCTATGTCAAGTATAAAACTATGTTGACCAGGACTTTGAACACTTCTAACATATTCTTTAACTATATTTCCATACATATCAACTAAGTCGATAACTACTAAGTCTTCATAAGTATTTGAGTAAGATAACTCACGAGATATATTAATTGGATTAGGAGCAACTTTTTCAAGTTCTGTAGGGTTTCCAATAAATATTGCACTAAATTCTGAACCACATGCTTCAATTTTTATATTTTGAGTGGCTTCAATATAATTAATACAGTTTATATTCTCAATAGAAGCATTTACAGTAATATCTTGATTTATCTTGTTATTCAACATTGCTTTCAATGGAATTGTAATTTTGCCATCTAAACTTCCAGTTTGGTCAGTTGCTTTTGATATTTTAATTTTCATTAATGAAAAGTCATTATTATCAGCCATGACATTGTTTTCAACTATCTGAAAATTCCAATCATTCAATGAGAATGAAGCACCTTTCTCAGCATCATAAGGATTATGTTTGTGACTATATTTAACTTCAATATTAATAGTATTATAGACTAATCTTTCATAATCAGGAATACTCAAATTAATTTTAAAATCAAATCTATCACCTGGTTCAAATGATCTTGCACTTGTATATTTAGGATTGTCAATTGTAATCATTATATCTTCGCTAATACCTTCACCTTCAAGTTGTGCAGAACCAGAAACTAAATTATCAGTTGAAATAATTTTAATATTAGCAGTTTGAATTCCTAAACTTGAAGGATTAAAGTTTAATTCAACAGTTTCAGATTGACCTGCATCTAAACTAAAGTTATATGATTTTTGCTGATTAATATAGAAATCATTTGTACCTTCAATTTCTAATATTAGATCCCATTGCTCATTAGAATTATTAACTATTGTATAATTAAAAGATTCATTTTCACAAGTACTAACACCATTGAAATTAATATCACTTAAATCAAAAGTATATGGCTGTTTGTTTACAATTCCAACACCTTCTAAATTCACTTTATAAACTTTGTCAACTGTTAAATCACCAAAAGCAGCATTATGAATTATATCTATTTCTGCTTCTCTCAGTCCACCAGCTTGAGGGGTAAATTGTACCTCAATTTCCATTGACTGCCCTTTTGCTATTGTTAAATTAGTAAGAGGAGTAGTAATAATCGTAAAGTCCTGAGAATGTTTAGAGTCAGAATTTATCAATATTTCATTAATTAATAAATCTTCATTACCATTATTTTCAATAATTACTTTTTCAATATCTGAATTAGTTTGATAATCAGTATCCTGGAATACTACACTATTAGCTGAAACTTCTGGTAAAGTTCCAATTCCATTAACATTCAATACTGATAAGTCTGCATTATCTTTTATTTCAATTAAGATATTTTCGTTTTTAGTACCTACTGTATTTGGCGTAAATTCTACTTCAAGTTCAATTGATTCATTAGGTGCTAAAGTAAAAGGTAAAGTCTCAGAAATATTAAGAACATCATTGAAGTTTTCATTAGAATTTTCCCAAGAAATAGAATTAATTACAATATCTGCAGGATTTTGAGTATCATTATTAGAAATAGTATAAGTCTTTTTATCAGTTAGACCTATTCTTAATTCACCAAATTCTAATGGAGTTAAAGCTAAACTTGCTTTTATTGCATTTGCTTCAACTTTAGTTGTAAATATACCACATTCATCATTTACATTAAATACCAAATCGGCATTAAATGTTCCGACTACATCTGATTCAAATTCAACACTTACTGTTTTTGTTTCATCAGTTTTTAAATTAATATCATCGTCTAAAATAGTGAATTTACCAGCATCTGCACCAGTTAACTCTACTTTTCCAACTAAATCTTTTAACGTAGTATTTTTAAAATCAACTGTTAATATTCTTTTCTGATTTAAAGGAATATTTTTGAATGTCAATAAATCATCAAATTCAGCACTACAAGGACTAACTAAACTAATAGCTGCAACAGGGCAAGGGCTTGAATTTATCATCAAATCATATACTTCAGAGTTCTCGGTACCTTGAGGCGTATAATTGATTGTAATTTCTCTACTTTCTCCTTTCGGTATTAAAATATTTTTTGGAGTAATTGTAAAGTTTGCATTATCTGGATATACTGATATGTTGTCAATTTGAAAATCAGTTTCATTAGCTGAAAGAGTGATTTTTTGGCTTGTTGCCCCACCAGTATTATTTGAGAAAAGTAAGTCTGTTTTATCTACATCGATTGAATATAATTTATCATTTGGTGCATCGTAAGTAAATGTTTGAGTTAATTCATATAAACTTTTATATTTATCAAATGCCGCAAAAACTTCACGAGTATTATCATCTCCAGCACAAGCTAAAGGTGCAGTATATTCAAACCAACATTTATTAGAGTTGTGTTGTAAATCAAAATAAAATTTATCAAAAACTGAGTAAAGTTGTTGCTTGCTATCTACATTCTCAAAATAACCACCAGTTCTACCAGTAAGAGAATTCAGTCTATTATTAGTAGCAGATACATTAACTTCAACAGCATAGATTTCTATTCCTACTTTAATAGCAGTTTCAGCATATTCTAAATATTTAAAAGAACTTGGATCACCGTTTAATTCATGACTACCATCAGTTAAAAATATTACTACTTTTCTTGTATTCTCTTTTGCTGATTTGAATGTTTTAAATATACCATTATTAGGATCATCGAAAGGAGGATTAAAATTAGTGAATCCAGAAATTGGATTTAACTCAGCAATTTCAAATTTTGTTTCCGCTCTACTTTCTAACCAACCAGAATTAAAGACTTGATAACCAGCAAAACCCATCACCGTTACTTCAGTATTCCCAATAAATTTTAAAGAATCAACAAATAAATTAGCGGCTTCTCTAACCCATTGGAAACGAGTTTGATTATTACCTACAATTTCTTCCATTGACTTAGTACAATCAAGTGCTAAAATTACAGATAAAGGAATATCTGATGAATTATCACCACAAACTAAATCTAAGTTTTGATTACCATTTTTGTCAAGTTTAACATCAACACCATTTTCAGTAAATCTAAAATCATTTAAGTCTATTAAATCATAAGGAATGTTTTGACCTGAAAAATTTGCAGCATTGAAGTGCATTTTGACTTTCGGGAACTCGCTAACATCTGTGTAGTAAATGTTAAAATACGGAGTTTGTGATATCAATACAATCACATTTAGAAAAAGGAAAGAAAGTGTTAAGATGAATTTCATCATAATAAACCTCACTACTATAATAAAAAAAATAGTAAAAAATTTATATGATTGATTCCTCTTAGATTAATTGAAAAAATATTTTTTGTTAGTATCCAGACTACTAAGTTAAAGATTTATTTTGTAAAATCAATTCAAAATTTACTTAATCTAACTATTTTACCTAATAATTTCAAATAAAACTAATAATTATGAAAAAGTGTCAAAAATAATACACACTTTAATCTTTTTTATAAGGTGTGTCACCTTCAAATCGGATTGTTCTATGTTGATGAGGGATTTTAATTCCTTCTTTATCGAATCTAAGTTTTATTTGTCTGTTCATATCAGTATGCAATATCCAAGATTCTTCTGGATTAGATGACCAAATACTTGCCCTAAGTACAACCGCATTATCCGTTATTTCTCTTACAACTACTCTAACATCTTCAATTCCATATTTAAAATCTTCACTATCTCTGAAATCTTTAAAATATTTATGCTTTCTTATCTCATCTTGCATAATTGAAATTGCTAAGTCTAAGTCAGAATCAAAAGAAATATTAAAAAATAAATGGCGGCAAAGTCGTTGATCATCAATATGATAATTAACGATAGTATCAGAACTTATTTGTGCATTAGGAATTACTATCATTTTATTTTCAAAGTCATTAAGGACAGTGTGTCTTAGAGTAATATCTTTCACATAACCAATTATATTTGGATGAATTGCAATTAAATCACTAACTCTAAAGGGTTTAAATACTACTATAAATACTCCAGAAATAATATTAGATAATGCCGCTTGAGAGGCAAAAGCTAAAACTGCTGCAAATACTCCTGCACCAGCAAACAAGGTGGTACCAAGTGTTCGTAAATCTGGAATAATATAAAATACAATCATTGTAGCAAGCATTAGAATAATAAAGCTTACTGCGTGTTTTAGGAAATTATAATTTGTGGGGTCAACCTTAAGAAATTTAGAACGATTATTAATAAAAATAGACATTAATTTTCTAATAATTGAAGTCAGAACTATTGCAATTACATAAGTAATTATAATATAAATAATATACTTAGTTTCTAACTCGCTTATTTGGTCTAATCCACTAAAAATACTCATACTATTCTTATCTTTCTAATAATAAAGGGTTACAATTACATTGTTGGTTAATAATAATTTTTGCAGCTTCTGCATTTGCTTTAGTTGAGTAATTACCCACAACAACTGCATACATTAATTTATTATCTACATTTCTTGCAATAACTTCTGTTCTCATTCTTTGGCTCAAGAATTTTTCTTTTTCTTTCTCAGCCGATTCTTTAGACTCATATATTGCTACTTGAAGTCCCCATCTTTTTTTAGCTATTTTTTCAGATTCTTCCGTTTTCATATTATTAGTAGCAAGGTCTTTAGAAGCATTTTCTTTTACATTCGTATTTTGTTTTTGAGCATCATTTTTATTAGTATTTTTCTCAATTTCCATCTGCTTATTAAGAATATTTTTCAATGATTCAGCAGCATCTTTACCTTTTTCAGCTTTTTCAACTTTTTTAGGACTTTCTTCTGGCTCTTTTGTTTTTATATCATCTTTGCCAACAATAGTATCTTCATCATCATCAACTTTTGCAACATTTAATGGCTTTTTAACTTGACTTTCATTACTATTAGTTTTTATTTCTTTTTCAACTTTATTATCATTATTTGGTATAATAATAATATCATCATTTTTAACTATTTCTTCTTTTTTAGATTTTTGAACTAATTTAGAATCTGAGTTTTCATTAATATTAGCATAGTTAGTTGACTTCAAACTTTCTTTAACTCCGAATGCAGTTTTAACTAAATCCGCAGAAGGAATAATATACTCACTTGTTGGATATCTTTGTCTTAGTTTATTCAAATCATTTAAGGCAGTTTCATTATTCCCCAAAACAACATTGAATTGAATAATTCTATAAAGTGCATCATCAGCCCATTCAGATTGAGGAGATTCGTTTACAATTTCATTGTAAATCTCTAAAGCTTTCATTGCATCTGAAAGAATAGCAGCAGTTAGTAATTTTACACCTGCATCATTAGGATATTCTACCATCAAGTCTGGTAGCATCATTTTTACTTTGTTTGTATTGCCAGAAGCAATCTCATTTAGGTATTCTGATACTGGAATATTACTTTGCGAAAATGCATTAGTATATAATAATACTAACGAAATTATTAGAAATTTCATTGATTTGTCCCCTTTATTTTAGAAATGTTGTGCTGCAACAACTCAAAATTATAAAAAATATTTTTAAATAACAAAAAAATACTTAATTAAATATATAAATATCATTATTTTATAGGATATTATTTTTAGTTTTATTATACAAATAAAATTAAAATTAAAATTTTCCTTCTTTTACTCCTCTCCAACCATTCAAGAAGTCTTTTACTTTTGTAGCTTGTTTTCCTTGAACTTTTAACTCTGTTACTTCCAAAGTGCCTTCTTCAAAACCAAGTAAGAATTTATTGCTAATCTTAAATTCACCACATTCTATATTCTCTTCACTGATTTCTGCCTTTAATATTTTTACTTCACTTTCTTCTAAAAACATAAAAGCCGCAGGATAAGGTGATAAGCCCAGAATATGATTTTTTGCAATTATATAATTTACATTAGAATTTATTTTACATTCATCACGAAATATCTTAGGTGCTGGACTTACAAGACTTTCATCTTGAGTGAGTGCATCATAATCGCCAGATATTAATAAATTTATTGTTTCTAAGGATAAATCAGCTGCAATAGGCATTAATAAATCATGTAACTCCCCAGCAGTCATATTATCACTGATTTCAACTTCTTTTTTCAGCAATATATCCCCAGTATCTACTTGTTTTTTTAATATAAAACTTGTTAAACCAGATTTTTTGTCACCTGCCATTATTGCTCTATTGATAGGAGCAGCGCCACGATATTTTGGTAATAAAGAGCCATGTATATTGAATGAAGCAATCTTAGCAATAGAATAAACTGCTTCAGGTAAAATCCTAAATGCTATAACGCAAATAATATCAGGGTTTATACTTTTTAATTCATTTATGAACTCTTCATCTTTCAAACTGTTGGCTTGTAAAACTGGTATTCCTAATTCGATAGCTTTTTCTTTAACAGGTGAATAAGATACTTTTCTCCCCCTACCTTTTTCTCTATCAGGAACAGTTACAACTGCAGCGACTTCAAAGTGATTTGCTAATTTTTCTAAAGATGGAACAGCAAATTCTGGTGTTCCCATAAAAACTATTTTCATATTATATTTACGATTTATTGATTAAATTGTAAAAGATATTACAGTTATGTTTTGTTTGCTGATTATATTTAATTTGCTTTCATAAATATCAAGAATATTAGCACATATACAAAGTCCAAGCCCAACACCACTTTGCTCAAATGAAGATCTATTAAATTGGCTAAATTCTGCAATCATATCAATTTTATCTTTTGGAAATTCTAATCCTTCATTCTCTATTTTAAATGTATATTTATCATTGCTGTATTCACATGATATTTTAATAATAGAGTTTTTATCAGAGAATTTTTTAGCATTATCTACTAACTCAAAAATTAATTTACTGAAATGATGTTCGTTGATATTTAGTTTTGTTACATCGTTTCTAACAGATAGAACAAATGTGCTTGTTTTATCGTTAAAAATATAGTTACAAATATCATTAATAATTGAATTTGGCAAATTAGTATGTGATTCTTTTACCTCCTCAACAGCTTCTTTATCTTGTATTAATAATTTAATTTTAGTATAAAAAATATAATTTTCGAAGAGTCTATTAAGTCTAATTGCATCAGCGTTAATTTCTTTGATATTGTTTTTTAATTCATTCAAATTCAATTTATTAATATTAGAAATTATCCATTCAGAATTATTTAATATTCCATTCAAAGGAGTTCTAATTTCGTGAGGGATAGATCTAAATATTGAATTTTTTATATTATCAATTTTATTTTGATAAATAGATTGTTGTAGATTAGATTTTTCAAGTCGAGTATTTAATGCCTTAAGCAAGGTGTTATAATCAAATGGTTTAACTAAATAATCGTCAGCACCTAAATCCATACCTTCTCTAATATCATCATAATCAGACTTAGCAGTTAAAAATAAAAAAGGAATATTAGCAATTCTTTCATTCTTACGGATAAGAGATAATAGTTCATGTCCATTCATAACGGGCATCATCACATCGCAAATTATCATATCAGGATTATATTTTACTATTTTTTCAAATCCTTCAAATCCATTTTCAGCAGTAAGAACTTCGTAGTCATTAAGCAAAAGACTTTCCTTTAAGTCATTTCTAATTTCTATTTCATCTTCTATTACTAATATTAATTTTTTAGTTTTCATATTTTAAAGGGATAGTGACTTTTACTTTTGTTCCTTTGTTTTCTTCTGACTCAATATCTATATTGCCTTTAAAACTATTTAAAATAGATTTAACAACATTTAAACCTAAACCACTGCCAGAAATAGCACCTACATTGTCACCTCTATAAAAGGCATCATATATTTTCTTTAAATTATTTTCAGGAATTCCAATTCCTTCATCTGTTATTATAATATTAACATTTGAGTTAACAATTTCAATATTGATTACTACTTTAGAGCCAGCATTCGAAAATTTAATTGAATTACCAATAAGGTTTGTCATCATTACTGAAAATAAATTAGGAACAAATTCAATAAATACTTCTTTATTTTCAGACTCAATTACAAAATTATTTTTCTTATTTTGAATTCTATTAAAATGTTCAATACTATCATTGATAATACTAATTATTTCAATTTCTCTTATGTTTTCTTCATCGTATTTCTCTTCGCTTTCTACTATATTTACATTTTGGATAATATCCGTTAATGAATCAACTTGGTTTAATATTCTGTTTAAATATTTCTTTTTATCTTCAGCAGATAACTTATCATCATATAATTCAATTAACTGAGCAGTAGAACGAATCACAGTTAGAGGTGTTCTTAATTCATGAGATACAGTTTGAACAAATTTAGTTTTAAGTAGATTCAATTCTTTTTCTTTATCAAATAAATGTCTAATTTCTTCTTCAGCTTTTTTTCTACTGATAACTTCTTTTTCCAAATTAGAAACTGATAATTCAAGATCATTTGTACGTTGCTTAACTATTTGTTCTAATTCATTATTTAATTTAAGTAAAGCATCTTCTGCAACTTTTCTTTCGCTTATATCTAAAATAGAAATAATTTTAACTGGATTATTCTTTAATTTAATATTTGAGATGTTATATATTACTGGTATTTTTACATTTAAAGAATTTATAATAAAACTTTCATTCTTACCAAACTTCCCAATTTCTTTTAATTCAAGTATCTTATCATTTGATAATTCATCAGAAAGTTCCAAAGCGAATAATTTTTTTAAGTATGGATTTGCTAATATAATTTTATCAGATTCATCAATAACTAAAATACCAATATCAAGAAAATTAATTATATTTTTAAGATCATCTTCCTTATCAACATAATTTTTAGTTCTTATAGCAACTGATTGATCTAATACATCCTTAGTATTTTTTAAATTAGAGAATAATTGAAATCGTTCAATAGCAGAAGAGAATAAGCCAGCGTGCATTTTAAAGATAGTCATATATTCAACAACATCGAACATTGTGTTATCATTTAATTGTAAAATAACTATTCCAGTTATTCCCCAAGACACAACTAATGGTATTATTAAATAATCTTTATCGACATCTTTTATTTCATTTTTTTGATAATAATATACTTCACCAGAGTGAAGAGTTATTCCTATAATTTCTTTTTCAATAAATATATCTAATAGTTTTTTATGATTATCTTCTTCTTTGGCAGGTATTGTAAGTCGGTGTTCTAAATTAAAATCTTCCTCATCAACTAAGAATAAAGAACAAGAATCAGCAATAGGAGATTTGATAAAAACTTCTAAACCATCTTGAAATAAATCAGAATATTGATAACCGTACTTAGGTTTAGATAAAAATATCTGAACCGATTCTACGAAATCTTTATTTTCTTGCAAGATGCTATTTAGTTCCATTTTTTACTTCTTATCTAAAATTAATAATAAATCAATAGACTCTCTATATTCAGCTAAAATCCTTGATAAATTTTCTGTAAAGAAATCATTAGAAAGACCAAGTTTATTAAAAGCCATAGGGTTAATACTACGTTCTTTGAACTCGCCCGAACTACCTAATTCTAATATATCGACAACAACTGATGCAACATGAACAATCGCAATATTTAAGTCAAATTCGCCACCATTATCACCAATATTATAAAATTTAATTACATTTTTAATGTCTGGTGGTAAATTCCATTTTTCCGCAAGTAATCTTCCAGCAGTTGAATTGTGCATTCCTATAATTTTTACTTCAGTTTCTCTGGTAGATACCTTATTTTCATACGAATAAGATAATACTTTCTCATATAAGTCAGGAAGCATTTTCATAAATAACAACTTACCAATTCCATGCAAAATTCCACATAAGAAAACTTTTTCGCTTGATTCAACTTTAATATCTTCGGCTATTGCTCTTGATACTATCCCCATTGCAATAGAATACTTCCATAAATCAATAGGTTTTAAATAATTACTATTACCAATATCTTTGAAAGTATCTATAATCGAAATAGTAAGAACAATATTTTTTATTTCATCAAAACCTAATAAAACAACTGCTTGAGAAATAGTAGTTACAGCTCTTTGAAAACCAAATGCAGGTGAATTTACTAATCTTAATACTTTAGTTGCAGATGCCTGATCTTGAGCAATTATATTAGCAACATCAGTAGCAGTTGACTTCGGATCTGAGGTAACTTCATTTAACTTAGTATAAATAGTTGGAAGCGTAGGGAAGTCATCAATTTTTGATATTATGTTATTTATTAATTTCAATTTTTTAACTTCTTAGCGTGATAAATAATACCCATTTCAATCAGGTCATTAAACAATTCAGTACTTAATTCAGAATACCTTAGTTTAGAAAATTTTGACAACACTCTATCTCTCAATTCTTTTTTCATAAAAGCAGGAATAACAAAAACAAGCTCATCTTCGCTAGATTTGATTTTAGCACCTTTGATATTCCACGTTTTTAGTAATTTTATATGTTTTTCAGATAATGTACTACCATTAGGAATCATCAATTGTCCATAATTATTGATTATGGATTCGGCTATAAGCATTCCTACTTCTAAATCTTTTAATAATTTGTATTCTGCCATAAGGTAAAATTAATAAAAATTAATTAATTACTTATCTTCTAAAAATTTTATTTTTTCAATTTTATCAAAATCTGTAATCTGGAATTGCAGTGGTGTAATTGTAACGTAGTTATTTTGTAAAGCATTATCGTCGCTATCAGGGTCTTCATTTACAATATTATATTCCCCAGCAAACCAGTAATATTCTCTATTGAATGGGTCTTTTCTTTTTTCGTATTTGTCTTTCCAAACAGTGTCAGAGTGGTGAACAATCTTAATTCCTTTAATTTCTCTTTCATTTGTATAAGGAATATTCACATTTAATAAATAATTTTCATCATATTTATTAGAAATCAAATTTTTAACAATTCTTTTCACAAATTTCATTGCCACAGAAAAATCTGCATCATAATCATGACTTGCTAATGAAAAAGCAATAGATTTTATTCCAGATAAATAACCTTCAGTAGCTGCCGAAACAGTACCCGAATATAATATATTTACTGCAGTATTCTGACCATGGTTAATCCCAGATATTACAAAGTCAGGTTTCTTTTTTATTAATCCACTCAATCCAATTTTAACACAATCGGCAGGCGTTCCATTAATCGCATATCCAAATAATTCTCCATCCTTATGAAAAGGAACAGCCCTCAATGGGCTTGATAAGGTAAGAGCATGACCTACAGCAGACTGTTGTCTATCAGGAGCAACTACCGTTATATTGGCAATATCTTTCAGTGCATTTACTAAGGCATTAATTCCAGGAGCATCTATTCCATCATCATTACATACTAATATATCTACTTTTTCCATTATCTCATTATATCTTTATAAATCACAAAAATAAAAAACATAAACAACACTGCCATTCCTACATTTTGAATTACAATCTTTACCTTAGTAGATAACTCTCTTCTTGTAATTCCTTCAATTAATACAACTATCAAATGCCCACCATCCAATGCGGGTATTGGTAATATATTAATCAACGCAAGTGAAATTGACAAATTTGCTATAAAAATTAAAAAACTTATTAAGCCCATTTCGGCAGTTTTAGCTGATTGTTTTGCAATCATTATTGGACCACCAACGGCTTTATCAAAAGCAATATTTCCACTAAATATCTCACTAAATGAAGTAACAATTAATCCAACTAAACCAACAGATTGCTTATACCCATAAGATATTGATTCGCCAAAACCATAAGCTACTTTATCTAATTCACCTAAATAAACTGTTTGAGGGTAAACTCCTATTTTTTTAGTTTCTTGATTTGGAGTAACAAAAGTATTTAAAATTCTTTCACCTCGTTTTATTTTTAATGATAAAGTCCCAACAGATTCCTCAATTACTTTTATCATTTGACTTGCAGAAGTAAGATAAATATTATTAATACTAAGTAAAGTATCCATAGCTTGAATCCCAGCTCTACCTGCTGGCTCTAAAGTCAACACATCATTAATAACAACTACACAATTAGCTGGTTCAATTCCAATAGCTTTGTTTATTCCTCTTTCCAACTTATCATTGTCGGTTAGTAAAGTCGTTATTTTCTTTTGATTTAAGTTAAATTCAATTTCCTCATTATCTCTAACAATTAATAAATTTAAGTCACTACCAAAATTCTCAATAGTTAAATTCTGAATTACATCTTCCCAATAATTTGTTTTCTTGCCATTGATTTCAATAATTTTATCATATACATGTAAACCAATAGAACTTGCTAAACTCTCTTCATGAACAAAAGAAATTTCATTTGTTAAAGTTCTATACTCATCTTGAAAAAATCTAATTCCAGTAAAAATAAGCACAGCAAGTAGAAAATTCATAATTACACCAGCAGACAAAACAAATGCTTTTTGAAAAGTATTTTTTGATCTAAATTCATAATCTTTAGGAGCTTTGTCCGAAAACTCTGGATCCATTGATTCATCTACCATACCTGGAATTTTAACATAACCACCAATAGGGAAGAGGCATACTCTCCAATCCGTTGTACCATCATACTCGTAGTCATCTGGTAAGTTTCCTAAAGTAAAGCCAGTTTTTTTATTCCACCCAAATAGTCTTTTTCCCATTCCAAGTGCAAAAACATCAGCACGCATACCAGTCATTTTCGCTGCTATGTAATGTCCCCACTCATGAATTACTACTAAAATAGCAATTACAATAATAAAATAAAAAATACTTGATAAAAATTCCATAATTATTTATTTCCAATATAGTTATAAGTAAACTCTCTTGTTTTCCTATCTAACTCAATTATTTCTTCCAATTCTTCTAAATTATTTGAAGATATTTTATTTAGCATTTCACTAATCACTTTTGGAATATCTACAAAATTAATTTTCTCTTGTAAAAATGATTCTACAGCTATCTCATTTGCCGCATTTAAAATAATTGCTTTTGTAGCATCTTCATTTAATACAGAATAAGCTAATTTCAAACATTCAAACTTTTCTAAATCTGGTTTCTCAAAATTTAATTCAGATATTTTTACTAAATCTAATCTCGGTACATCAAGTTTAAATCTCATTGGATAAGTAAGTGCATAAGAAATAGGCACCCTCATATCAGGTAAACCTAATTGTGCTTTCACCGAACCATCAACAAATTGTACCATCGAATGAATTATAGATTGTTTGTGTACCAAAACATCAATCTTATCTGGCGAAATTCCAAATAGCCAATATGCTTCAATCACTTCAAGACCTTTATTCATCATACTTGCAGAATCGATAGTAATCTTACTACCCATCGACCAATTTGGATGATTTAAAGCATCTTTAATAGTTATTTCTTTAAATTTTGACTTCTCTAAACTCCTAAAAGGACCACCCGAAGCAGTCAAAATCAATTTTTCGATAAATGAACTTTCTTCACCTACAAGACATTGTAATATAGCGTTATGCTCACTATCAATAGCATAGATTTTAACATTTTTCTTCTTTGCCGATTTAGTAATTAACTTACCAGCACTAACCAAACATTCTTTATTAGCAAGGGCAACATCTACACCACTATTAATAGCATTCAAAGTCGGCTCAACACCAGAAAAACCAACCAAAGAAGAAACTAATAAATCAGTTTCCTTGTCAGAGCAAAGGGAAAGTAAATCTTCTCGACCGCCAAAAACTTCGCAATCAACCTTATATAAATCTTGAAACTCATTATATTTCGTTTCATTATTTATTAAAACTTTTTTTGGTTTAAATTCCAAAATTTGTTGATATAACAAATCAATATTAGAGTTTGTGGTTAACAGGTTAACTTCAAACATATCATTATACTGTCTGATTACATCTAATGTTTGTGTCCCTATAGATCCCGTAGATCCTAATATACTTATCTTTTTAACCATTACTTAAATATTCTTTTGTAATTTCCTTTTGTGTTTTGACGCTAAAGACACGAAATTGGTTTAAAGGAATTGAATCATCTTGCAATAATTTAATTCTAAGGAAGTATTTAAACATCAATTTTGATAATTTAGTAATAGTCCCTTGCATTAATTCATCAGCAAGAGTAGGATGAACTCTAATCAATAATCTAAACTCATTAGACTCAGATTTAAAGTTTTTAATCCACATTTCCAAATCATTCAATGTCATTGCTGGAGAAGTAATAGTACCCGCACCTTTACAAGTAGGGCATACTTCACTAACTTTTTCAGTTATATTTTGATTAATTCTTTGTCTGGTAATTTGAAGCAAACCAAGTTGAGTAAGAGGGAAAACAACAGTCTTAGCTTTATCACGAGATAAAATTCTTTTCGCTTCATTAAATAATTTCTTCTTATTATTCTCAATAGTCATATCAATAAAATCAATGACAATCATACCAGCCATATCACGTAATCTAATTTGTTTACAGATTTCGTAAAGTGCTTCCATATTAGTATTCAAAGCAGTCAATTCTTGATGAGAATCTGTTGATCTACCAGAGTTAACATCTACCACAGCCATAGCTTCAGCTTGGTCAATAACAATAGAGCCACCACTTTTAAGTCTTACTGTTCTTTTATAAATATTATTAACATCTCTTTCAACATTAAAATATTCAAAAATAGGTTTCGGCTTATTATAAAAAGAAACTTTTTCAAGTAAATGCGGAGAAATCCATTTAAGATAATTAGTAATTTCAGTATAAATTGGTTTCGAATCAACAATAAAATTCTCAACGCTACTGTCAAACATATCACGTACTAAAGTCTTAGTTAAAGTCATATCTTTGTAAACTAAAGCAGGAGATTTACTTCCTTTGATTTTCTTTTCAATTTCAACCCAAACAGATTTAAGATATTCCCAATCATTTTCCAATTCTTCTTTAGTCTTACCACGAGCAGCAGTACGCATAATACAACCATACTCATGTCCAATAAATTGACGGGCATCATATCTTAAGCGTTTTCTTTCTTTAAAAAATTTGATTTTTTTAGATACACCCAGCAATTTATCATAAGGCATAAGTACTAAGTATCTACCGGGGATGGCAATTTTGGAAGTAACCTTAACACCTTTAGTGGAGTAGGCCTCACGAGTAACTTGGACAACAATATCCTGACCTTTGGCAATATTTATCTGAACATCGCCTGATCTTTTAGTAGAAAATTTTGCGGTACTTTCTTTCTTTTTACCTTTTCCTTTTTTCGACTTATCTTCAATTTCTTCTTCATCGTCATCATCATCTTCTTCGAGGATAACAGAACTTTCTAAAGATTCATCAACGTCAGAGAAATGTAAAAAAGCATCAGAACCAAAACCTATATTTATGAATGCAGCATTAATTCCTTGTACTACATTCGTAACCTTTCCTAAATAAACATTCCCAACAATTCTTTCTTTTTCTGGAAACTCTATAAAATACTCGGCTATGTCTCCGTCTTCAGTTATACAAGCTCTAACTTGATTGACCGAAGAATTGACAAGAATATCTTTTTTCATAGAACCTTTAAAAAATAAAAAAGTCAAGCCAGCACCCTAAGAGCAAACTGACCGCTGCTTCCTTCCAGACCTGACGGAGTTGGGTTTGTCTTAGCCACTTAGCTTGACTCAAGTTTTTTAGATTAGTACGCCGAATAGGATTCGAACCTATGACCCACAGCTTAGAAGGCTGTTGCTCTATCCAGCTGAGCTACCGGCGCATAAAATAGATTACAAAATTAAGTATATTTTAGATATAATGCAAATTATTTTTAATTTACTTTCAAATTCGATAATACCTATTTCCTTATATCTATATATTTTTTAATTTACACGATTAGAAAAAACTCATTAAAATCATTTTTTTAAAATTTTACCTAATTCCTTCAAGTAAAAAATTACAAAATTATCCCAAAAACATAAAAAAATCACTGCAATAAAACTGTAAAAACTCTTTTCATTCAGAGCGAAGCGATGAATCCATAAAAATATCAATGTCATTCAGAGTCTAGCTTTATCATTTCGAGTGGAATTGAAAAATTAGAAAGTTAAAATAACTTAATTAAGTAAACGTTTTATAGACTATGAATATTTTAAAACATATATTTAAATTTTACTTTATACAAATCAAAAAAATAAATAATATCTAATTTCGTTGATAATATTATGGAAACAACAATTGATAAATTAAATAGAATTAAAAATGAAGTATCAAATTTAAACAAAAATGAATTTGATGATTTAATTTCATACTTAAACGATATTAATAAAAATCGTTGGTTAAACAATTTCATCACAAGAAATAAAAATATAGATATTTCTGAAGAGGAAATTTTAAGTTTAGTTAAGGAAAGTAGGAAAGAAATATATGAAAGTAGTAATTGATACTAATATTTGGGTAAGTTACTAACTTGGCAAATCTTTTGAAAATATTTTTACTTTGATAGAACAAAATAATATAGAAGTTTTCACTAGTAAAAAACAACTCTTAGAACTAATTAATACTTTTCAAAAACCAAAACTAATCAAATATATATCAAAAGAAGATGTAAATAATTTGATTTTCTTATTTAAGTACAACTTTAATTTCGTATCTATACCAAATAAACTAAAATTTCTTAGAGACCCTAAAGATGATTATCTTATCGAAATTGCTACTGAATCTAATGCTGAATTTATTATTACAGGTGACAAAGACTTATTAGTCGAAAAAGAATATAAAGGTATTAAATTTATTACATATTCTGATTTCATTATATTTATAAATAATTAGTTCATCAAAATTAGCAAATACAATTTTATCTACTTTGACTGTTAGACAATTAATATTATGATACTAGTTATGAATGATAATGTTTTACTTATGACTTGTCCTAAACGTAGTGAACGCAAATTTGCGTTCATTACTTTTTATTGGATTATTAGATAGTAGTTTCCTAACTTCTAAATTATACAGGGATTCAAAAATCTACCTTATCTGTTCTTTCATTTGTCTTGCCATTACATTTTCAGGGTCAATTTTTAAAGCAATATCTATACATTTATTTGCAGATACTAAATTACCTTTACCCATATAAAATCTTGAATAATTTATATATGTAACTGTGAGAAAATCAAATATTCCTGCATCTAAATGATTATTATTATCGGCTTTATTTTTTAAGAATGCCTCAATGTTTATGTTTTCAAATTTAGTTTCGTGCAATGGATTATCCAATTTATAAACTCTGAATGCTAAGCCCTCTGGTTTTAAGAAATAATCTTTGGTTAATTGTTGCTCTGTTTGTAAAATATCATAAGTCAAGTAAACAGGTCTTTTATTTATATCATTATCAATGAATGATTTTAATAATTTTATAAATGTAATTTGAATTCCATTTACATCATAATTTTCTTCTTTTTCAAATTTTTCGAGATGAACTAAAAATTTATCTCTTTCAAGTTTGCTACTTCCTAACTCTGGATACCATTTGAAAACTTGCTCAGGATACCAAGTTCTACGTAATAATTCTTTTTCTATCAAAATTACGTCTTTTCTATATCCTTCGATTTGCTGTTTATACCAAAAAGCAGAAACCCAAAAATCCCATTGAGCACTTATTACTACTGCGTTTGAATCCAAGTTATCAACTAATTGTGTTGTGAATTGAGGAACAATATCTTTTTCAGAAAAGTCATTTTTAGAGAAATTAAATACAATTAAAGGAATTATCATAAAAGATAATAAATATGCTTTAGATTTATATTTTTCATAAGTTAACAAAAAGCCATAAACACCAAAATAAAGCAATCCGATTACCATTAATCCAAAGTATGGCTCTATATCATGAATAATATAATTCGATGAGTAAAAAATAGTTACAAGAGTTGCAAGCATTAAGTACAAAAACATATACTTTGATTTTTTGAATGCAAAATATAATCCAGGTATAATCATTAAGATTAGCAATTGAAATTGATTAAAGATAATTTCTGGTAATTTTGCTAAGTTTTCTTTTATTGCTTCACTTCCAGTGAACATCCAAACTTGGTATTGTTTTCCTTGAACGTGATACAAAAATTTGTCGAAACTGCGAGATACCCCACCCCAATTGAAAAGCGGATCCATACTCGAGCGAATTGGCAAATAAGCGTAAATAGATAAGGCAATTAGGAATAAACTAAAACCATATAAATATACTTTTTTATCAAGTTTTCTTAATTTGAACTTGTTATCAAATATTAATAGAAAAAGAAGTGAAGGTACTATTAGGATAGTAGTTAAGTGATTAGTAAAACTAAGACCTAATGTAAAAAATAAAGTTAATAATATTTTAATATCAAAGTTAAAATATAATTTAAATGAAAGGAAAATCATAAGGTTAAGAAAAAAGAAGTGCAAAGAGTAAACTTCGAGTGAATTTGATTGTTGCCAAATTAGATTTCCAAGAGAATATACTAAAGCGAATTTCATTGCAACTAATTCTAATTTAAGTTCTTCAATCTTTGATTTATTCTTTAAAATCAATGCAGTAGTGAAATATACTACGACTGAAGACAAAGAAGCAAATAATGCAGAAAACAAATTCAATTGATGAATCTTAGTTAGTCCTAATGGAATTATCGACCAGATATGCGCTAAAATAATAAACAAAGGATAGCCAGTAGGATGAGAAATCCCAAGAGTTACTGCAGATGCAGCGAGTTCACCGTTATCAGTAAATGTCAAATCTTGATAGCCAGTAGTTGCATAAACAATAAATGTAAGTATAAAAACAATAATTGGTAGTAGTTTTTTCATAACATAGTTAAATTAAAATCATAAATATTAGAATACAAATTTAATAATAAATTCTTTTTTAATTTGAAATTTTTGTATTTTTGAAATACTATGAAATCATATCTTCAAATATTATTAGTCTTTTTACTATTTTCTTGTTCTACAATAAGAGAAATAAAATTTGAATACTTGAAAAGTGAATATTTTTTTGAATATCAAATTTGTGAAGACTTTATGAATAATAGATTTAATATTGATTCACTAGCAAATGACTCTACAATTCTAGATATAAGTTTCTTAAGGAGATCAAATAAACTTCAAGAGTTAAAGAATCTTGATGTTTATATGTACACTCAAGATTATATATTAATTGATATTAACGAATACATAGTTGGTAATTATAGTTATGGTATTCCTCCTTTAAATAGAAAGCATTTAGATATTGCTTTTACAATATTTAATAAAGCAAATGTAATTTGTTTTTCATTTATTGAAAGAAATAATGAATATAAATTATTTAGTATAAGAGAGAATCCTGGCAGATACTATATGCATAGAAGACCTAAAATAGATAAACCCACTGGTCATGGAGCACATTACAACTATTAAACTATGAAAACACTAATTATATTAATATTTTTAACATCATCTTCACTTGTTTCAAATGAAATTGATTCGAGTAATAATGAAAGTATTTTTAAAGTTAAAGAAAAAAATCTCGGAATAGAGTTTGGGGTTGCTAATCCTCCAATTATCTATTTAGGTCCAATAATTCATTTGAAAAAAAGTATATTCTTTTCATTTAAAATTGGAGCATCTCCTGCTCTTAGAGATTTAACTTATATAACAATTCCAATGGATCAATTTGCTTTTTCATCTGAATTATATTATTATTTTGGTGAAAAGAGTGAAAATTTTAAATATGGTTCGTGGAATTTCTCAGTTGGGTTAACGCATTTTGATAAATTTGAAACTCTTTTTGATAAGAAAACTAATTATTTCTATTATTTAAGTCTTAGAGGTGGTAAAGATTTTAAATTAACTGATAAATATGTAATTCGTACAAGTGTTGGTGTAGTATCTGCTATTTATGCAAATGAAAATAAGAATTGGTTTGCTCCATCTTTAAACTTTAGTTTATTATATTGGTTATGATGAGATATTATGCTCTTCAATACTTACTCTCTAACTCAAACCAGATGTCTAAGCCCTGCTCGATAAGGAATAGTCTTTCGGGTTCGGAAAGTATTGAAGGTTCATTGATTAAGTATAAATGAATTAATCACTCCACCACAAATTTTGTTATTTGCTTTTTATTCTCAAATTCAATAACTACTAAATATATACCAGATTTTAATCCTTCTGTATTAATTTGGTAATTAAAGTTATTTTCTATAATAGTCTGCAATTTATTGCCAAGCAAATCAAAGATTTCGACTTTGTTGGCGAGTTCCTCTAATTTGATATTAACTATATTTCCCTTATTTGCTGGGTTGGGGTAAATATTTGATTTAGTATCTTTTTTCTCAATACTTAAAATAGCTTTTAAATCAATTTCAAAGACACAATTACTACCAGAAGAAATCATTAATTTAACTGTTTCCTCATTATACCATGAGTATCCTTCTTGAAATGAAATAGCACAAGCATTTGTAGCAAAAAAACTAATTGGAAAATTTAAAGAATCTAATTCGTTTTTCTTTGTATTATATATGGAAAGTTTACCATAAGTTAATGAATATATTGAAGTACCATCATAATATGAGAATACTTCAATTCCTCCTTTTTGTACATTAATAGTATCGATAATTTCATATCCGTCTTTATTTAATTTTACTAATAATTTACTATAAATATTAGCTCCACCTTTTACGATTTCTTTTATTTTTAAAATATAAAGATAATAATTATTATCTATTGTAGTTATATGTTTAAAATTATGAAAATCGACTAATATTGAATCTTTATTGTAACTATTATTTTCAATATCATAAGAGTGAATATTAAAATAACTTGAATCTTCGTTAATGTATAAGGTGCTATAAAGATTTATATTAGAGTTTTCTAATTTCATATCTCTTAAAATATTAAAAGTATCTTTAAATATATCAAAATCTATTACTTTATAGTTATTGAATCCATCAGTTGAATAAAACAAATCAAATGCAGGAAAACCGTATTGATTCATATTCGAATTTGAATATAATAGAGCATTAGTATCATTTTGAGAAAAAGAATATGTACAAGCATAAAACTTCTTACTTTCTGATAATATCAAAGAATCAAAGCTTTTCCCTTCATCATTTGTTATTAACAAACTTGTATAATCACTTGCAAAAATAAATATATTTTGAAATGAAATAGTCTTATGATAGTTGCTTGTCGGATTTTTAGGATTTGGAATATGTCTATAAACTCCTACTGTATCAAAGGTATAACCATTATCTTTCGAAATAAGATTATAAATTAAATTTAAATTACCTACTTCAATCACTTTTATACCTCTACCCATAATAATACCTTCATTATTATGGGTAAGGTTTGTCAATGGAAGTTCATTAGTAGGTTTTAAAATCTTTATTTCATTAATTCCAAATAAGATATTAAAAAACATAAAAAATAGAAACATTGTTACCTTTTTTTTATTTTTGAATTATAAAATTAAAAGTATCTCTTTGACCATTATATTTAAGTATTAAAATATACATTCCTGTAGAAAGTTTTGAATTATCTATTAAATTAAGGCCTGTAATTCTTCCGGTCAATACTTTATTTCCTAATACGTTAATTACTTCATAATCTACAATTAAATTACCACTTGATATCTCAAGTCCATTTTTCAAATTATTAAATTCAACTATATTTTTTATTTCTGATTTATTAAATATAATTTTAGGTGCAATCCAATTATGACTCTCACAACTAAGCTTACATTCTGAATCATTATTCATAAAACAATTATCTGGAACTTCGTTTGGTAAATGCCAACTTGCTGCATTTGATCCACCAGGATTTTGACATATAATAACATCAACTCCACAGCATGAATTATAACTTTCACAATATTCTATACTTTTAGTGCAGTCGCCATTGTCAATCATCTTTTTACAAGTTGCTGAATTAAGACGAGAAACATAAACACATCCATTTGGACCTGGTCCAGTTGGTACAAAACAAGGTTCAATATTTGACTCTAAAAATATCTCAATAGATTTATTCCACATATCTTGAACACTATTAATATCCATTAAAGGAGGATAGGTAGTGTTCGGTGGATAAGGGTCTTGGTGAGGGTAAAAGCATTCACCTGCTGTCATTACCAATAATATATCAAGCTCACATCCTGTTAATCCAGGAAATGAACCATCATTCGATCTAATTCTATAAGTTATCTCGACCCAACAGTTTGGACTATCAGTACCATTATAAGGAACTTTTACTGTTTTTGTTTCCCAAGGAATATTATTTGAATCATAACAGCTATTATAGTCACAATCATTATTCCAAGTTTGACAATAAATATTAACATTAGTAGCAAAAAAAATTGACAATGCAATCACAATTGCTGGAACAAAAGAGCGTAAGCCCCCCCCCCGTAATAGGGTTAGGCGATTTTGGAAGAGTATAATTACCCTTAACGTTTTGAAACATAAAACACCTCAAATTAAATATTAAAATATGTTGAGCAAATATTACCCAACTTCCTAAAATTGTCTTTTTATGAATCTATTTTTTTATTTTTGCAAAACTACTAATTGCAAAATATATTTAATATTTTATATTTCCAAATAATTTTTATTTTTTGATAAATATTTTATAAACTCTTCAATACTTACTCTCTAACTCAAACCAAATATCTAAGCCCTGCTCGATTAGGAATAGTCTTTCGGGTTCGGAATGTATTGAAGGTCATTGATTAAGTATAAATGAATTAATCACTCCACTACAAATTTAGTCAACTCCTTTTTATTCTCAAATTGAATAACTACTAAATACATACCAGATTTGAATCCTTCAGTATTTATATGATAATTAAAGTTATTTTCATTTATAGTCTGCAATTTATTCCCAAGTAAATCATAGATTTCGATTTTGTTGGCTAATTCCTCTAATTCGATATTAACTATATTTCCCTTATTTGCTGGGTTGGGGTAGGCAATTGCAAGCATTTCATTGTTTATATCTTTCGTGTTTACTGAAGTATAATACTTATATCGATTTTCATCCATTCTTTTATATAGAAAATTTCCGTCAAATATTGATTTTGAGTAATAAAAATCTGCATTCTCATAAAAAGGATTAATTAAATAAGACTGAGTGCTAATTTTATTTAAGTGGGTTTTAACGTTGATATCATTACCATTAATTTCAAAATTAACAACGGCTTGCCTTCTAATATTTAATGTATCAATTATTTCATACCAATCACCATAAAATTTATCTTGCTCAAAACGAAATAATTTATTTTGATAAAAGTCATTATGAAAATAAATCTTTTTATAAATAGTATTTAATCCTAAAGAGTCTATTTTATTCATTTCTATATCATAACGGTAAATATATGGTTTATCTTTATTTGCAACTATAAATATTTCATTCTCATTTGATATTCCTATTTCAGAATCTGAATACCTATCTAAAGTTACATTGTAAACTTCAATCCAATTTATTCCATCTTTTGTATAATAAAATTTATTGTCTTCTAAATTAATAGTGTCCGTTTGGCTAATTAAATCATATCTATATATTGATTTACACCAAGTTAAATTATTGACTTTATCATAAAAACAGAATATTCTATCAGAACTGTCTATTTTACTTACTTGACTCATAGAATAATTTGTGTCTAATAAATAAAAATAATTATCTCCTTCATGATATTGTGAAAATAAATATTTATTTTCCATATGGCTTTGTGGTATCATCAAAGATTTTGAAGGTGATTCATCTAATTTGAAGTGCTTTCTGATTGAATCTCTTATAATATCATAAGTTTTACCACCATCTTTTGTTATTGCCCATGAAACCGGTGAACCAAAATGAGTTGAAACTCCATGCTCTTTAATTTTAAAAGTAGCATCTAAAGATAATATAAAATTATTTTCATCTTTAAAATAAAAGTAGCCGTATTCTGGAAATCTATAATCAGTTAAAGTATCCCCACTTTGTG
Source organism: bacterium (assembly GCA_030431515.1). Lineage (GTDB taxonomy): Bacteria > Bacteroidota > Ignavibacteria > Kapaibacteriales > UBA2268 > JAJRPT01. The sequence continues at coordinate 17,577 of JAUIIX010000025.1, read as the reverse complement.
TATCAATCCTAAATTTTTCAACAATGCTATTTAAAGGAGAAAATGATACTCCTTTATCTGTTGATTTGAATAAATGAGTAGAACTATTATTAATTCTTAACCAATAATCCTCCTTTAATATAATATCACATCTTTGTCTTGTTGACATATATTTTTGATTTATTATTTTCAATTCATTCATATTTTCATATTTTATTAATTTATTATAATAAAATGAGAAATAAGCATTGTTATTATTTATTGTTAAGTCGTTTATTACAAATGAAATTCCTGCATTATTAAATACAGAATAACTATCAAATGTTAATGGTTTTAGTGTATCTAAAATTGTAATATTAAATTTATTATTTTCTTTTACATATTTAAAAAATACAATATACTTATCACTAATTTTTGTATTTTGTTTATCAAATTGATTTTTGTAAATATAATAACCATTATCAATAGGATAAAAATTAAAATCTTTTTCATTATCTAATATAGTATCAATTTGCCAAGTAAAATTAGAATTTAATTTTGCTATAAATTTCTTGTCATTCAAATAAATATTATCCTCTTTTTTACTAATTATCCAATCAGTTAATTCTGGTAAATCTAATTTTGTCCAATTTGATGCATCACTATTACTATAATATAATTCATTACTAAAATTAACAATTATTAATTTATCTTCAAATGAAAAAATATCAATAATTGTATCTGTAATTACTTTTTGAGCTTGAAATGTTTTTCCAAAATCAGTAGAAATAAGCATAGTATCATTAGGATATGTAGTAACATAGATGTTATCTTCTAAAATTGTAAAACTTGAAAGTATAAAATCTAATTTCGTAAAATTAAAATACTCACCATTATCATCTGAAAACATAAATTCTCTAAAAGTAGAAATTCCGTATATTGAATTTTTATATTTTAACAATTTAAGAATATTACCATAAGTACCAGAAAAATCTTGAACCCAGCTTTTTCCTCCGTCAAAAGTTTTTAACATTAAACCTTGTTCACCATAAAAAATTAAACTATCAGTACCAATATTTAGAATTTTTGATTTAGTATTTTCAATTGGAAAAAAGCCATTTTCAAAATCAGTGTCATAAAATGATTTAGGGTATTGAGCAAAAAGTGAAGTTATAAAAAATAAAAGTAGTAGAGGTAGTTTCATGATTGTCTCCGATTAAAATGAAAAAAAGTTAGCATAAATTATTTATACTCACTTTATAATTAGTTGCATGTAGTAAAGCATAGTAAGAATCTGTCTTCTTCATCTAGTTTAGGTAATGCTGGACCACATTCTCCCGGATCTGTAACATCATAATCATAAAAATCAAAATCCCAATCTTGTGTAATTGGATCCCAGCATATTGAATAATAATTTACACAAGTACCACCTTCTTCATCACAATCTTCAATAGTAATAGTTTCATAATAGTCATCATAAACTAACCTTTTACAATCTCCTTTATAAAAATCCATTTGAATTCTACCAGGACATGGAGGCATACCTAAGTTACAATCTTCCATATTCTCAATAAGTGTAGCTTCCTTAATCTCTTGCCAGAAAGCAGCATCAACTGTTATGCCAGTACAATTCCCATAGGGAACAACTATATCACATAAATAAACTGAAGTATGCCCAGTAGGAGAACAATTTGTACAATAATTTATCGTAATCTCACAGCTTGTAGTTGCTAAAGTATATTGAAAACTTTTTGGTGTGAAACCTGATGGACAAGAGCAAGATGCAGTTGCCACTACATTAGTTGCAAAAAATATTGACAATGCAATCACAATTGCTGGAATAAAAGAGCGTAAGACCCCCCCCCCGTAATAGAGTTAGGCGATTTTGGAAGAGTATAATTACCCTTAACGTTTTGAAACATAAAACACCTCAAATTAAATATTAAAATATGTTGAGCAAATATTACCCAACTTCCTAAAATTGTCTTTTTGTGAATCTATTTTTTTATTTTTGCAAAACTACTAATTGCAAACTATATTTAATATTTGACAATTCCAAATAATTTTTATTTTTTGATAAGATTTTCTAAGTTCTTCAATACTTACTCTCTAACTCAAACCAAATATCTAAGCCCTGCTCGATAAGGAATAGTCTTTCGGGTTCGGAAAGTAAGAGGCAAATTCTACCTTTGTTGGAACGGCAAGCAATAAATTCTTTTCCTTTTCTTAGGAAAGATGGGTCTTCTACAAAATGATGTTGCCAGTCAGTGAATTTCTTACTTAGCACATATTCTCTGACTTCTGGAGTCAGTTTATAACGAACTGATTTATTAGACATAAATATCTTTTTTCTGTTCTCAAATTCTTCCACTTTGAACTTTTTTAGTAGGATAAACTCCTTTTGCATCATCCAATCGTGCCATAAAATGTTAAATTCTACGAAATCAGCTTGGTCAATTATAATGTTTAAAAGGTATTCCCAATGTTTATTTATATCAGTTTCTGGCTCAAATAAAAAATATTTTTTCATCTTAATAGTTTATACTTTTGTTAAAAAAACAAATTCAAATATAATAAAATGAAATTTATCTCAATTCTAATATTAAGTTTATTAATTATTTCGTGCGAATGTGTCAATGAAGTTGATACCGCAAAAGAGAATATTCCTGAGCAAAATTCAAGTATCAACCTTGTGAACTTATCTGCAAAACATAAAACATTAAAAGTCTATTCAAATGATATATTTATTGAAGATAAAAACTACAATATTTTTGAAAATGAAGCAAAGAAATATATTAGTGGTAATTCAATAATAAATGTTAGAAAAAACAGCGAAATATTATTAGTAAATTCAGTAGAATTAGAATCTAAAGAAAACTACATTGCATTTATTTACGATTTTAATACTTCACTACAATTAAAATATGCTTCAAAATTAAAAGATAATAATTTCAGATTATGGAATCTGACAAGTTCAAATACTTCAATAAAACTATTTAACACTAACACCTTAGAATCTTTTGATATTAACTCGAGAGAAATATCAAACCTTCATTTACTTAATGAAGGATTTTATACTTTGACTTATACAATTAACGGGCTTCTAAAAGAAAGTAGTTTTGAAATTAAACAAAACAAGAAATTAGATATTTGTATAATTGAAGATAATATTCTAAAATTTGAATACAGCTAAACTATAAAAAGAAAAAGCAATTAGACTAATAAATATTCCAAGTAAAGACATTAATACTTTTTTCAAAAGAACATTTTCTATAATAATAGAAAGTCCAAAGAATATAAAAGAAACCGCCCAATAATCTCTGATAGCACTAAAATCATAATAGAAAATATCTAATGAGTTTAGAAGTAAAAGCGTACCACTTGAGATAAATAATAAGGCAAAAAAGTAATTAGTTTCTTTCATCTTTATTTTTCCCATTAAATAATAAAAATACACCAGCAATAATTAGTAATGAGGGAATTAAATATTCAAAATTTAAAATATCTATTATATCTTCTAATAATATTATACTTCCGATTACTATTAAAGTATAAGCAAAAAACTTCTTAGTTTTACCAGAGTCAATTTCTTCATTTTGTTGACCAAATTCTTGATAATTTTCTGATTCTTGACTTTGTTCAAACTCAGTATTCATAGATTGTGCTTCTTGATACATTAATGGTCTTTTAGGTATTATAATCATTGCAATTAAGTAAGCTAAAAATCCTGTACCAAAAGCAAAAATAGAAACAACTAATAATATTCTGACTAAAACGGGGTCTAATTCAAAATATTCGGCAATACCCCCACAAACACCACCAATAACTTTCTGATGTTGTGATCTATATAATTTCTTTGCCATTTTATTCACCTTAAATATATTATTAATAATTGATTATAAATAACTAACGAAATAAAAAAATAATAGTTGCAATTAAATACTAAGATTTTTACTAAATTTAAAAATAATTTAATGAACTTTCAATATTGCAAATTCAAAATAAAATGCTTAATTTGAGTTTTGAATGTAGAAAAAATGATAAGGTTTATTATGAATTTTGATGGCAATTTTTACAATCCAAGTGAAGAAGTAGTTAATAATGCACATATAAAAGATTGGAACAAATTAAATAAGTTTGCTTCAGAAAATCCAGAAAAGTTTTGGACTTCGATGGCAGAAGAATTACATTGGTTTAAAAAATGGGATAAATTTTTAGATGAATCTAATGCTCCATTTTATCAATTCTTTGTAAATGCAAAGACTAATATTACTTATAATTGCTTAGATGTTCATAAAAATTCTTATCGTAGAAATAAACTTGCTTATATTTGGGAAGGAGAAGACGGAAGCACTCGGTCAATTTCTTACAATGAACTTTATAACGAAGTTTGTAAATTCTCTAATGTATTGAAGTCAATGAATGTGCAAAAGGGTGATATTGTAACAATTTATATGGGAAGAGTTCCTGAACTCGTGATTGCAATGCTAGCTTGTGCAAGAATTGGTGCAGTGCATTCAGTTGTTTATGGTGGCTTTAGCACCGAGTCTCTTCACGAAAGAATCGAAGATAGTGTAAGTAAAGTTGTTATAACTTGCGACGGAGCTTACCAAAGAGGTAAATTAGTTAATTTAAAAGATATTACAGATGGAGCAGTAGATAGAAGTGGAGTAGTTCAACATGTTATCTGTGTGAAAAGAACAGGGCAAGAAGTAAATATGCTTGCAGGTAGAGATATGTGGTATCACGAGTTAATGCAATTACCAATAGCAAGTATTCATTGCAAGGCAGAACAAACTGATGCTGAAGACCCACTTTTTATTTTATATACAAGTGGAACTACTGGCAAACCAAAAGCAATTTTGCATACGCATGGCGGTTATATGGTTGGTGTTTATGCAAGTTTAAAATATGTTTTTGATATTAAAGATGAAGATAGATATTGGTGTGCTGCCGATCCAGGTTGGATTACAGGACATAGTTATATTGTGTATGGCCCATTATTAAATGGTACTACTTCAATAATTTATGAAGGTGCTCCTAATTTTCCATTCCCTGATAGATGGTGGGAAATAGTTGAGAAATATGGGGTTAATATTTTATATACAGCTCCAACAGCAATTAGGGGCTTGATGAGATTTGGTGATGCATGGGCAAAGCGTCATGACTTATCTTCTTTACGTCTATTAGGAAGTGTAGGTGAGCCGATAAACCCTGAAGCGTGGAGATGGTATAATGAAGTGATAGGTGACGGTAAATGTCCGATTATGGATACTTGGTGGCAAACAGAAACAGGTATGTTTATGATTACTCCTATGCCTTGTATGCCTTTGAAACCTGGCTCTGGAACCAAACCCTTCCCAGGTATTGAAATGGATATTCTTGACGAAGAAGGAAATTCAGTTGCAGATAATGAAGAAGGATTTCTAGTTATTAAAAATCCTTGGCCTTCGATGATGCGTACAATCTATGGTAATGATGAAAGGTATGTAGAACAATATTGGCAAAAATACCCAGGAATGTATATGACTGGAGATTCTGCAAGAAGAGATTCCGATGGTTATTACTGGGTTATTGGTAGAGTAGATGATGTAATTAAAGTGTCTGGCTATCGTCTTGGTACTGCCGAAATTGAAAGTGCATTGGTTAGCTATCCTGACGTTGCCGAAGCTGCGGCAATAGGATTACCACACGAATTAAAAGGGAATGCAATTCATTGCTTTGTTATTCTGAAATCAGGAGTTACTAATGCAGATGAATTACCTGACAAATTAAAATTACATATTAGGCACGAAGTTGGACCAATTGCAGTTCCAGAAAAAATAGAAATTGTCGATAAGTTACCTAAAACTCGTTCTGGTAAAATTATGAGAAGGGTTTTAAAAGCACAAGCACTTGGTCAAGACCCAGGCAATTTGTCAACTTTAGAAGACTAATTATTAATTAATTTAAATGAAAAAAAAGGTAATTTTTAAACAAAGAATTATTGAAAAAGATCCAGTTAAAGAAAAAGAGAAAACTGAATTAGTCAATAAAACTTTAATTGATATTCGTAAATATTATTTAAAAAATATTAACGATAATAAATCGTTAAAATTCAAATTATTACATTTTAACAAAGTAATAAAAAACACAACTCCTGAAAAAAGCAGCGAGTTTATTGATACATTTATTAAACATGAAGAGTGGGGATTTGATGCTAAAAAATAAGTTTTTTATTTCGTTAATTATGCTAACTTTACCATTATTTTTAATTTCTAAAGATGCTTTAAAAATTGGAAAAATATCTTACAAATATAGTGTTGATGAGAGCAACCCTAAAGCGTCATACTATTCAGTTAATTATCCAATTTTTCAAAATATAAATAAAGATTTGGAAGAACAAATATATTTTGATTTGGAGATAACAAATAAGAAAAAAGATATAAAAGATAAAGAATTATATGAAATAATGGGCGAAAAATGCTTTAATTTTATCAATGAATTTAAAAAGAATGAAGAAGATTTAAAAAAGTTTGACCCTGAAGCTACTCCTCATGATTTTATATATGATGAATCATTTCAATCTAAAATGATATTTCATATTTTAGCAATTCAAGTGAATAAAAATTCTTTCACTGGTGGTGCACATGGAACTTACAATACAAAGAATTTCAACTATGATATAAATTCTAATAAACGACTGAAATTAAAAGATGTTGTTACAAATGTAGATTCATTATTTATCGTTGCAGAAAATAAATTTAGAACAGTTTATAAAGTTCCACAAGGTGCTAAAATCAACTCATCGGGCTTTCAATTTCCAGAAGATAAATTTGAATTAACTGAAAACTTTTTAATAGAAAACGACGGTATTACATTGCTTTGGAATCCATACGAAATAGCAGCTTACGCTTATGGACAAATAAGTATTAAACTAAAATACAAAGAAATAAATGATTTATTGAAGATTAAGATTTTGAGGGATTGAGTTCGATTTAATTAAAAATGTAAGTCTATATACATAATCACATCGGATATGTGCAATATTTGTAGAATTGGAGTACTTATTTATTTTAATGAGTTAGTTTATTCATGTAATATATGTAAACTATCAGGATTTCTTCTATTATCAAAAATTGCTATAATATAAATATTTTCATTTTTGATTTTATAAACAATTTTATATAATCCAGATTGGATAAACCTATATTCGCCAATTAATAATGGCTCAACTTTACCTAATTTAGGATTATTTTCTAATAAAGCTACTGATTTTAATATCTTACTTAATAAGTTCTTAGCAATATAATAATTTTCATTACCTAAATATTAATCTAATATTTCTTCAATATCAGTTTTGGCAGATTTTGTCAAAGATACAATGTACTTCATAAAATTAAATTAGCAATTTCCTCAGATGTGTAAAGATTATTTGCCAATATATCTTTTTCAGCATTACTGATTTTTAACTTGTATTCTTTGAATGACATTTTTTTAGGTATTTTTAACAAAGTATCTATTTCATATAAGACTATATCATCTTTTAGATTTTGAATCTTGCTTATAATTTTTGATTTTATTTTGTTTTCCATTTTATCCTTCATTTCTGTTTGGAAACGAATATATATTTTCAATATTTTAAAAACTGAATCAGAATTATTATTCTCTGTTAAAACCTCATATTCAACATCTCCGATCTTGTGGGTCTTTGGTTGATTCTTTTTTCTATAGTTATTAGACTACGCTGCAGCCAAGCAAAGAACATAACTCTTATGTTATCAAACTCTTTTTCACCGGGAAAGGTTTTAGGATGGGGTTCTCTTTTTCTCTGGTCTTTCAAAGCGAAGCGATGAAACCATAAAAAACTCTACGTCATTCTGAGGCGTAGCCGAAGAATCTCCCAGATATTAGCAAACTAATACTGACCTTAGTTCTTTATTTATCTACTTAGAATCTTTCTTCAGCTAATCTGTAGTTAGGAGTGATTGGATAAAAAACATAATCCATCAGAAACATATATCGCAATCATTTAGAAAACCGTACATCAACAATAAATATTTTCATTTTCAACTAAATTGATATATTTAATGTAATTATATTAGTTAGCATTGAAACTATTTTGTTTTTTTTTCGTATATATTTTTATAATCACAAATTATTCATTAATTTTATAAATTGAATTTTTATAATTCAGAACATATTAAAGAAAATTATGCACTACGCTATAACAATTACTCAAAAACTAAGAAAATTAATTAGGTCACTAAATCAAAAACAGAATAGAGACCAACATCATTTATTTATTGCCGAAGGTACTAAACTTTGTAATGAAGCTTATAATTCTGAATATACTACCGAACTGCTTGTAGTAAGAGATTCTCCTTCTTTAGAAGTGCTTGATATTGTTGATAAATTTGCTGAAATAGGGACGCCGATTTATAATGCTCCTAAGCACCAATTTGACCAAATGTCAACCATGAAATCGCCAGAGGGCTTAGTGTCGATTATAAATAAAAGACACACAGATATTAAACCAAATGAAACTACTATTGTTTTAGATGGAATTAATGACCCAGGAAATTTGGGAACAATTATTAGAACTGCTGAATGGTTTGGATTCAAGCAAATTGTACTTGGCAATGATAGCTCTGATCATTATAATCCTAAAGCTGTTCGCTCATCTATGGGTGCTATTTTTAAAATGCCAATTCAGTATTTTGAAGATTTGCCACAAGGATTGAAAGATTATTTCCCAAATATGCCTATTTATGGTGCTTCTTTAGATGGGAAGAAAGACCTTGAATCTATAAAATCAAAAGGTAAATTTGTTTTAGTTTTTGGTAATGAATCTCATGGTATTTCTAAAGGTGTTCAAGAAATTATTAGTGATAAATTTATTATTTCAGGGAAAGGTAATACCGAATCTTTGAACGTTTCTGTAGCAGCAGGTATTTCTCTTAGTCATTTTTCTAAATTTATATAAAATACATGTTTGATACAATAAAAAAACAAGAATTCACAGATAAGATTATTGAATATTTATCGAAAAGAGATTCCCCAGCAAAAATAAGTCAGTTCACAAGATTATTAAAGATTGAAACAGAATCAAGCGATTATGCAGAATTGAAAGAATTACTTCAAGAATTAATTGACTCTGATGTCTTAGAAAAATTCCCTAAGAAAAAATATCATCTTTTGAATAGAATTTCTTCTTATACCTTCCAAGGTATATTATACATTGACAAGATAAAATCTTATGTCATTGCAAATGATAATTCGGCTACAATAATTAATATTAGAAACAAGTTTCTATCCAATGGTTTAAATGGTGATTTAGTAGAGGTTGAAATTATTCCAGACCGCAAAACTAAACTATTTGGAAAAGTAGTTGACGTAATCGAAAGAAATAAAAACAAAATTCGTGGAAAAGTAGAATTTGATGGTAGAGAATATTATTTTGTTCCAGATTCTGATAATTATTTATTTGATTTTATTATTCCTGAAGACAAACTTAATGGTGCTAAAGAAAATGATTATTGTAAAGCAAGAATTTTAGAATGGAATGATACTAAGAAAAACCCATCTATTGAAATTATAGATATAATTCATAATACTCAAAACTTCTCTTCTAAATTTAACGAGATTGCTGAAGAATACGAACTTAATTCAAATTTCCCTGATGAAGTAGTTAAAGAAAGTGAAGCAATCAATAAACCAAAATCACAAAAATCATACCCTGGTAGATTAGATTTAAGAGATGAATTAGTTATTACAATTGACCCTGACGATGCAAAAGATTTTGACGATGCACTATCACTAACTAAAGATGTCGATGGGAATCGGATCTTAGGTGTTCACATTGCAGATGTTTCACATTATGTAAAAGAAAATTCGGAACTTGACATTGAAGCAAGAAATAGAGGAAATTCTACTTACTTAGCTGATAGGGTTATCCCGATGCTTCCAGAAAGATTATCGAATGATATTTGCTCTCTGAAACCTCGTACTATTAGATTTGCTTATTCTGTTATTATGACATTTTCTAAAAAAGGTCATGTAATTGATTATCAAATAACTGAAACAGTAATCAAATCTAAAAGACGATATGCTTATGAAGAAGTGCTTGAAATAATTGAAACTCAGCAAGGTGATAATGTTGAACTAATTTTAGAATTAAATGAATTAGCTAAAACATTAAGAGAAAAAAGATTCAAATATGGAGGGATTAATTTTGAATCAAGTGAAGTTAGATTTAAGTTTGATGAAAATAAGAATCCAATTGAAGTAAAACTAAAACAAGCGACAGAATCAACTCAGTTAGTAGAAGAATTTATGTTGGCTGCTAATCAAGTAGTTGCATTAGAGTTTAAAAAGTTCACAAAAGAATATAGAACAGATGGAGATATTCCAACTATTTATAGGATTCACGAAGAACCAGAACCTGCTAAGATAAGAGAATCAATCGAGTTTATTTCTTCACTTGGAAAAAAATTCCCAACTACTAAAATTACTTCTACTCTTATTAATGATATAATAAATACTTATCATGGAAAGACTGAAGCAAATTTAGTTAATCAAGTATTAATTAGGTCATTACCTAAAGCGATTTATGACCCAGTTAATTATGGGCATTTTGGATTAGGTTTTGAAGATTACACTCACTTTACTTCTCCAATCAGGAGATATTGTGATTTATTAATCCACAGATTTTTAAAAGAATATGCTAAAGGCAGACCAGATAATGACAGATTAAAATATCTTAAAATATTTACATCTGCTATTTCAAAGCATATATCTCAAACTGAAAGATCGTCTATGGAAGCAGAAAGAGCTTCTACTAAACTAACACATACAATCATAATGGCCGATAAAGTAGGACAGGAATTTGATGCTACAATTACTGGATTAATAGAATTTGGTGTATTTGTAATGGTAGATGATTATTACGCAGAAGGCTTACTAAAGATTAAAGAAGTTAATGACGATTATTATAATTATGAAGAAAAAAGTTTCAGATTTGTTGGAAGATCTACCAAAAAACAATTAAAAGTTGGAACTCGAATAAGAGTGAAATTAGTTAGAGTTAATATTGAAAAACGATTTATGGATTTTACATTTGTGAATCCTGACAAAGAAATGAAAAGGCGAAGATGAGTATTCCTCAAAAAATTCAATCATTTTACAAAAAACCCAAAAATTACAAAAGTGTGTTTTTTTCGAAGTTGGCTGATAAGCCAAATATATTTATAATTTATAAAACTATTGCTTTAGTAATGGTATGGGCAGGAATTTGGGGCTTATTAGAAGAATATGTTTTTCCAGATAGCCCTACTTTAAGGTATATATCGGTTTTAACTGCGGGCTTATTTTTATTATATATTGATGATGGTTCATTAGATGAGTTAACTGACTTCAATCCAAATAGATATAAGGTTGATAACATCAAAAATGGCAAAGAATAATCACTATTAAATTTTTTTATTCACCTTTTAAAATATGAGATTTATTATGAAAAAGTATTTAATTATTATTCTTTTACTTATCATTACTATTGTGCTAAATAGTTGTAAAGATGGAACGATAGTAAGTTCTTCTGAAAATATAAGTAAAGAAGTGCGTGACATTTCATACTTTGATGAAATAAATGTAGAAGATGGATTTCTTTGTTTTATAAGCTATGGAGAAGTAGAAAAAATAGAAATAGAAGCAAATGAAAATCTCCATCAATATATAGAAGTAAAAGTTGAAAAAGATGAATTAGAAGTTGAAATAAAAGATAAAATTATTTTTGACAATAAATCTTTAGTCAAGGTTTATATAACATATAATAAACTGAAAAAAATAGATGCGTCTGGTGGTAGTAAAATTACTTTTGAAAATGAAATTAAACAGACAAAATTAAAAATAGATTTGAATGGTGGAAGTGTTCTAAATGCTCAAGTGAACTGCCAAGATTTAGAAGCAGATGTTTCTGGTGGAGGAAAGCTAAATTTAACAGGTAAAACTGGCTATTGTAAGTTAGAATTAAGTGGTGGTAGCAGTTCAGAATCTTATGATTTTTTAATTGACAATTTAGTTTGTGAAATATCTGGTGGTGGAGTTGTCAGTCATACTGTTAATAAGACAATAGAAATTGATGCTTCTGGTGGTAGTACTCTTAGTTACAAAGGTGAAGCTGTTATAACAAAACAAGATTTATCTGGTGGTTCGAGTGTAGTAAAAAAGTAATTTTATTAGTATTATTTAAAAAGTCCTTCAATTAGTTAATAGTTGAAGGATTATTTTTGCTCAGTTAGCTAAACATCAAATATATCTCACTGTCATTCAGAGGCGTAACCGAAGAATCTCCCAGAAACCCTACGGCATTCATAACATAGCGAAATATCCAGTAAAATAAATTCATTTACTTGTAGGGAACGGTTAGAAAACAACAAACTAGAATTCGCAACAATTTTAAGACTAAATGAGATGATATAAACTGCCCTAATGCTCAAAACCGTTCCTACTTTATCAATCATTTAAACTCAATTCTTTGAAAAAAAACACCAAAATCACTGCAAAAACTGCAAAAATCGGTCATTCAGAGCGAAGCGATGAATCCACAAAAAACTCTACGTTATTCAGAGCGAATGCGAAGAATCTCTCATAAATTGCCATCGTAATTCTGAACCCAGTTCTTTGAAAAACAAAAAAACACCATTTCGCCTCATTCAATTACAATCAAGTAAAAAAACTACTATTTTATGTAGGTACATAAAATAAAGTTTAATAATAATTTTGTGATAATCAAAAAACATTATCGAGTTTATTATGAAATATATTTATTTATCGCTAATTGTAATCCTTACATCTTGCGCGACAGACCTAAACGAATTGCTGAAAGAACAGCAATTTAATATAGAATTCCATGTTGATAAAGCTAAAATTAACTATGGCGAAAATATTAGAATATTTGGAACAGTATATAATCCTATTAATTATAGGATAGAATATTATAATACTAATAATAAACTGAAAGAATTTTATCAAATAAAGTCGAGTGATTTTATGGTCTATGCAAGTCCCGAAGAAAGTGGTTATTTTATGTTATTTGATAAAATAAAAAATCGTAAAGTTATTGGTCCAATATATTTTGATGTTATTAATCCAAAAGAAAAGGAAAACCCAGTTGTTAAAAAAGAAGCTGAAAAAACAGTGAATAATTTAATAATTAACAATGATTTAATAAAACCAAGTGATTATAATGAAAGAACTAAAGATTTAATTCGTCAGCTAAATAAATATAATAATCTAGCTCCAAATGAAATTGTATATTGGACAAAAAATGATATTTATGATATAATGTATAGACTAAGTCAATATGAAAAGAATAAAAGCGAATTAGAAAAATTTTACGCAATGAAAATAGAATTTGAAATTTATAAAAATAATAAAATAAGAAGTTTAGATTCAATAGAAAATTATATAAATAATTTTTATAATGATGAAGTTTCAAAATTAAATGTAAAATTAAGTGAATTTGAATATAAGAAAAAAGAATATCAAGATTTCTTTAAAAACTCAGAAAATGTAAAAAGAGATTTAGAAGAGACAATTAATGAATTAGGACAAAAAACAAAGGAATTAGCAGCAATTGATAATTTAATCCAAGATAAAAAAGATTGGATTGAAAAAAATAAAAAAGCATTTAATAAACAATTAGATAGAAATATGGCACTTGGAGCAAGCATATTCACCGGCTACACTATTAATATGGATAAAGCAATAGAATATAGTAATTTAGGGGTAATAATGAATATTGATTATCATTTTAATATTACTATCGATGACGACTATAATAAATTCTCAAATAGAGTAGGAATATTTTATAAATTTAATAATTATTATGATTTTGGAACAAGGAAATTAGTTGCAAAAGTAGATAACTACCAAGGAATATACTTTGAAGTAAATAATAAACTTCGATTATCCTATGGTAAAAATTTGACAGGAGAGAGCAATATCTATGACTTGAATAATTTTGCGATGGCTTCATATACATTAAATAATTATCCATATCCAGTTTCAGTTTATTGTACAATGTATAGCGACAATCAATTATATAATAAATTTATAGCGATTGGGATCAACTTTGCTTTTGATTATGGATTTACTAAAATCTAAAAAAGAGGAGAGACAATTAGAAAAGCTATTATATGTTAAATATTGAAAAAAATTAAATGATAAAGAATTTGAAGGAAAATTAATGTATAAAGAAAATCATAAATAGATTAGTACAAATTAAATAAAGAATTCCTATTCTGGATATAGAATGAGGATATACTCATCCTTCAAAGGGACTTATATTGAGCGTAGCAGAAATAAGCGTAGAATCCACAAAAAACTCTACGTCATTCTGAGGCGTAGCTGAAGAATCTCCCAGAAATTTCAAACGTAATTCAGAACCCAGTTCTTTGAAAAAAATACCCATTTTACTGCAAAAACTGCAGAAACGACATAACTCTATGTATTTCAAGTCTTCCTCTTGGGGAAGATTTTGATGAGTTTCTCATAATTGCAAAAATCGGTCATTCAGAGCGTAGCGATGAATCCATAAACAACTCTACGTCATTCTGAGGCGTAGCCGAAGAATCTCCCCGGAATAACAAACGTAATACAGAACCCAGTTCTTTAAAAAATAAAATACACCGATTTTATTGCTAAATACTGCAAAAAAAAAGCCCATCAATGATGGGCTAAAATTAAAACTTAAATCAACTAACTTCTTTTTCCTTCTTCCTCTTCCAAGCAACTCTGACCATCAACCAAAGACCAATCATCAGTGTTATCATAAAGATTCGAGAGCCCCACATATACGGAATATTTTCTGGCTTAGCTTTTGACATCAAAAGAGTTGGAATCGCATCATCAATTGTCCAGAATATCAAGATGAATATCAAGTAAACTGGAGTAACATATTTAATAATAAATTTGAATATCTTTGGAATTTTTATATCAGAACCTCGATTTAACTCATCCCAACCTTTGTCAATTCCAAATATCCAACCAAAAATAATTACTTCAATTAAAGATATAACAACAAGTAAGAAAGTCCCTGCCCAGTAGTCCATTTCATCTAAGAAGCCATATTGTAAGTAAACAAAAACAAAATGAACAGCTACAAGTATAATTCCACCAACAACTAAAGTAGCTTTTCGATGGTCAAAATTAAATTGCTCTTTCAAGAATGAAATTAGAGGTTGAGCCATAGCCACAGAAGATGTAACCCCAGCAAAAAATAGCAAGAAGAACCACATAAATCCAAAGAATTGCCCGTATTCCATTTGGTTAAAGATAACCCCCATTGAAACAATTCCAAGGTTAAAGGTTCCACCATCAGCAATTGCTTGAGTTTCCATTAATCCAAAAAAAGCAACAGCGATAGGTATTGCAATAGTACCACCTAAAACAACTTCTGCAAATTCATTAATAGATGCAGTTGTTAATCCTGATAAAGCAATATCATCTTTTGGTTTTAAATAAGAAGCATACGCTTGTAAAGTACCCATTCCAACAGATAAAGTGAAAAATACTTGTCCCGCGGCGGCGAGCCAAATTTTTGAGTTGCCGAGATATTCAAAATTAGGATTCCAAATAAAGGCGAGCCCATGCCATACCGATCGTTCAGGAAAATTAACAGGGTCAGGAGTTCCTAACATTAAAACATAACCAGCTAAAAATACTGCAAAAATAAATAATAAAGGCAAAGCAATTTTAGCAAACATTTCAATTCCGCCACTAATACCTTTAGAAAGAATGTAGAAATTAAGTGCAACAGTTAGTAATAAAAATATATAAGCAGGCCACATTGATGTAAAAAATTGATCACCCCCAGATTGAAATTCTGTAAGGTATGTTCCCATTGAAGTAATATTCTCAATCCCTGAATAACTCCCAGTAATTGAAAAGAAAGAAAATCCGAGCATCCACGATACAATAACAGTATAGTAAATCATAATTATAGTAGAAATAAATAATCCAATCGCTCCCATATATTTCGCAATTGGATGTTTCCAAAGTACATCGAACATTCCAGGAAGCGAACCATGAGAAAATTTTCCACCATTTCGACCAATTGACCATTCAACCCACATAAGAGGAATAGCGAGGAGTATGAATGCTACAAAATATGGAATCATAAAAGCACCACCACCATTTTGTGCGGCTTGTACTGGGAATCTTAAAAAATTACCTAAACCAATAGCATTCCCAGCCATTGCTAATATTAATCCAAACCGACTTCCCCATTCTTCTCTATCTGACATAAATTACCTGTTTTTTCACCAAAATTTGTTTAATAATAATAATTTTTATAATTTGTTTTCTTTGAAAAATACAAACGAAATAAGACATATTTACTCTTACTTTATAAAATAATGTTTTAATTCGTTCATTTTAAAAATTAAAGTTAAAAAATAAAATTTAAGTAACAAAATAATTTCATAATAATTTTAGGTAAATATGGTAAATTCACTGATAATGTCAAAAATATTAGTTGCAATAACCGGTTTAATGATGGTCGGGTTCGTTTTAGGTCATACTGCAGCAAATATTTTAGTATTCTTAGGTCCAGATTTAGGTAGAGATTTAATTAATGCTTATGCCGCTGGTCTAAAAGCAAATCCTTTATTAATATGGGGAGCAAGGATTGGATTAATAGTTGCTTTAATAGTACATGTTTTATTTACTATTAAATTAACTATGCTAAATAAAAGTTCTAAACCAATAGGATACAAAGTTACAAATACAAAAAGAGCAAATTTTGCTTCTAAAGGTATGGCTCTCTTTGGAATGGTAATTTTATTCTTTGTTATATATCACTTAATGCATTATACGCTTGGTGTTACTAACCCTGAGTTTATGGAATTACTTGACGACAAAGGAAGACACGATGTTTATTCAATGGTTGTAACTGGATTTCAAAACCCAGTAGTATCATTGTTTTATGTATTGGCTGTGGTAGCATTAGGATTTCACTTAAAACATGGTATTCAATCTATGGTTCAAACTTTAGGATTCTCAGGAAATTCTTTAATGCAAAAAACTAAAAGATTAAGTAATTTAGTTTCAATAATTATTACTTTACTTTTAGCTTTTATACCTGTTAGTATTTTGTTTGGTTTAGTTAAATTAGGAGCATAAAATATATGGTATTAGATTCAAAAATTCCAAGTGGCGATTTACAAGATAAATGGGATAATCATAAGTTTGATAGCAAACTAATTAATCCAGCAAATAAAAGAAAATTTAAAATTTTAATGGTTGGAACTGGTCTTGCTGGTTCATCTGCTGTAGCTACTTTAGCAGAACTTGGCTATAATGTTCACGCATTTACTTATCATGACTCGCCTCGTAGAGCTCACTCTATCGCAGCTCAAGGTGGAATCAATGCTGCTAAAAATTATCAAAATGATGGTGATTCAGTATATAGATTATTTTACGATACTGTTAAAGGTGGAGATTTTAGAGCAAGAGAAGCAAATGTGCATAGATTAGCACAAGTTTCAGTTAATATTATTGACCAATGTGTTGCTCAAGGTGTACCATTTGCTCGTGAATATGGCGGAAACTTAGATAATCGTTCTTTTGGTGGAGCTC
>JAUIIX010000024.1 GCA_030431515.1 bacterium | reverse complement strand
TACTGGAATAGTATCTTTTAATCCGAATTCATTTGTACCCTCAGCATAAAATATATATGTAGAGTCATTACCAGATACTGGGTTTTTGTATGTTACAGTTCTTGAGCCGTCCCAATCTAAATATTTAACAACTAATGAATTACCATCAGCAGTTACTGCCGCTTCTAATTCATGACCTCTTGTATTTTCTTCCAACATTAGAGGTAATTGTGTAGTATCTCCAAATCCAAATCTTTCTCCAATTCTTGTAGTATAAGTTAACCAACTTGGAATAGCATAACTACCTTCCATAGTTTCAGCAATATCAGCCACTTTTCTACCAGACCAAACACCATTTTCATAGTTTAATTCAATTACGTGAATTCCAATATAAATGTCATTAGCATAAGTACCAACTCTCATAATATAACTATATTTATCATCTCCATAAGCTACGAAAGATTCTTGAGAATAACCAAGAGATTGGTAACCTTCAGGAGAGTTTTCAGAATTTAAACTATTTCCAATTTCATCCATAACAGCTTTTGGACATTTGTTAGGTTCTGCCCATGTAGTTCCACCATTTGTAGATTTCCATACAACTGGAGTTCTAACTTCAATGTCATCAGCCATAATATTATTAGCAGCAACATAAATATTCCCCGTTGCATCAGCACTAATTAAAGGTCTTGTTTGGTAAGAAGAACCTAAAGCTGGAGAAGGTCTAAATTTGTCTGCCCAAAATTGAGGAGGAACATTGTCACCAGTGAAGTTACCTTCGTCTGAAGTATTCACCCCAATACTTCCATAATAACCAAATTGATATTGGTCAAATGGGTTTGGAGATAATTGAGATACAAAATAAACACCAGAGTTACCAACAGCATTTGAAGAAGTTGCTGCTGCAAAACCCCACATTTGTTGATCTGGTGATTGATTAGTTGATGGCTTAGTTAAATCAGTTACATAAGCTTCATCATATAAATCTAAGTTTATATAAAGACCCATTCCATCATAGGTACCACCATTAACTAAGAATTTTCTTGAATAAATAACATAATCAAAAGTTTCTTTTTGACCAGAAGTTAATCCACCTGCAGTTTGGCTTTGATTAGTATTAACAATACCAAGTGCTGGAGAAGTATAATAATACGATTCAGTATCATAGTACCCAATAGAGTCTCTTGATGTCCAATTCATACCACCATCTAATGAGTAATACATTGATAGAGTTAATTGAGAAGGTCCTCCTCCTCCATCACCACGAGGGATTCTATAATCTGGCTCCATATTCATAATTGCAACCATACCTTTATCTCCAAATGTAGGATCATAAGATATTGGAGTAGCTATAGTTTGTTCGTAATTCCAGTTGAATATTGAATTCCCTAATGATGTTACTAAGTTAGTATATCTGTTGTCACCAACATTCAACAATCTATTTTGACTTTTAGTTTCAACATAATTTGAAACTTTTGGTCCTTCTAAAACGTTATCAATATTAAATTGATTAGTTTTTGCTGGATTCACTTTTTGATGAATCGATTTGTTTTGCCCTTGGTAAATTGAATTACCAAATACTGAACCACCTGAAATAATCAATGCGGTTAGTAAGTAAATTACTTTTTTCATAATAAGCCCCAAATATTAAATTAACATAAAATTTTTGTTTTCATTTTTTAAACTTCCAAATATACGAAAATAAACATTATTATACAAAAGTAGGAAATAAATATTTATTTTTGTTCTTGTTTCTATTTAATAGACACATCAAACACCTATTTTGTTACACTTTTTTTTTAATTTTGTAAAAATAATTTTATTTAATAATCAAATCCAATGAAAACAGAGAAAAAAGAAACTCCCTTAATGAAGCAATATAATAGGATTAAGTCACAATACCCTAATACTATTTTATTATTTCGACTCGGAGATTTTTTTGAAACTTTTTTTGATGATGCTGTTAAAACTGCTACTGCTCTTGGTATAACATTAACTCAAAGAAACAAAAATTCGGCTGAGGAAATGCCTCTTGCTGGTTTTCCACATCACCAACTTGACAACTATTTACCTAAACTTGTTAAAGCAGGATTTAGAGTTGCTGTTTGTGAACAGCTCGAAGACCCAAAACAAGCACAAGGTATTGTAAAAAGAGGAGTCGTAGAAGTAGTTACACCGGGCGTTGCTCTATATGATAAAATTTTAAATGCAAAGTCCAATAACTTTATTCTAAGTTTAGCCTTCGATGCTAAAAATCCTAATTTTGTTGGATTAAGTTATGCAGATGTTTCTACTGGAGAATTTTTCATCTCTGAAGTACATATTAAAAAAGTAGTTAGCATAATAGAAACAATAAATCCAACTGAAATTGTATTAAATAAATCTGATAAGAACAATTTTGAACCAGTAATTAAAAAGTTATCTTATACTCCTGCTTTATCAAAATTAGAGGATTGGATATTTGAAGAAAACTTTACATCTAACTTATTAATTGAACAATTTAATACTAAAAGTCTTAAAGGCTTTGGGATAGAACATTACACTAATGGTAAAATTGCGGCTGGTGCTATTCTTCATTATATTAGCGAAACTCAAAAATCTAAACTTCCTCATCTTAGAAGTATCAAAACATTCAACACATCTGATTTTATGACTTTAGATTTCCCTACAAGAAGAAATCTTGAAATCACATTTGATTCAGAAGGTAGTAGCGAAGGAAGTTTATTCAAATTAATGGATAAAACTTCTACTTCGATGGGTAGCCGAAAATTAAAAAATTGGATTGTAAGACCACTAATCGACCTCGAAAGAATAAACAGTCGCTTAAATAAAGTTGAATTATTATATAATAATTACCAACCATTACAAGTTCTTAGAACTTATTTAAAAGAAATTTCTGACTTGGAAAGATTATCAGTTAGGATTGAAAATAATAGAATCAACCCACGTGATTTGAATCAATTAAAAAGTAGTTTGCTTTTAATTCCTAAAATAAAAGAATTACTTGTTGAAATTGATAAAGAAAACGTTTTTAATTCATCAGAGATTAATGAACTAAATGAATTAATAATAATTCTTGAAAATGCAATTAACGAGGAAGCACCTGCTCAAATTGGTAATGGAAATGTCTTCAAAACTGGTTTTAATGCTGAACTTGACTCATACTTAGAAGCAAAATACTCAGGTAAAAATTGGGTTGAAAAATTCAAAGAAGAAGAACGGCTACGATCTGATATTCCAAGTCTAAAAGTTGGTTTCAATAATGTATTTGGTTATTATATAGAGATAACTAATACACACAAACACAAAGTCCCAGAAAATTATACTCGAAAACAAACTTTAACTAATGCTGAAAGATATATAACAGATGAATTGAAAGAAATTGAATCTAAAATACTCGGTGCAGAGGAAAACATTACTCGTCTTGAAAATATTTTGTTTCAGCAATTAAGCAATGAAGTTGCTAAGTATGCACTTGAAATAACTCAAATTGCATCTCAAATCTCAGAATTAGACGTATTACAATCATTTGCTTTACTTGCTATTTCTAATAATTATAACAAGCCAAGTTTAAATAATGAAGATAAAATATTAATTAAAAAAGGACGACACCCAGTTGTAGAGAAATTACTAGAAATCGGAGTAACTTATGCCGACAATGATATGAATATTGACACCGAAAACTCAATGATTCATATTATAACTGGTCCTAATATGTCTGGTAAATCTTCATATTTAAGACAAAATGCTTTAATTATTTTAATGGCTCAAATTGGCTCATTTGTTCCGGCAGCATCTGCTGAAATTGGTATTGTTGATAGAATATTCACTCGAGTTGGTGCTCAAGACAATATCACCAGCGGCGAATCAACTTTCTTAGTCGAAATGCAAGAAATGGCAAATATATTAAATAATGCAACAGACAAAAGTTTTATTTTATTAGATGAAGTCGGCAGAGGAACTGCTACTTATGACGGACTTGCTATCGCCTGGTCAATAGCAGAGCATATCCATAATGTTACCAATGCAAAAACTCTCTTTGCTACCCACTATCACGAATTAAATGAACTTCAAGAAAAATACGATAAAATTCATAACTTTCATATTGAAATAATTGAGACCAAAAATAAAATAATTTTTTCTCATAAACTAAAATCTGGTGGAACCGATTTAAGTTTCGGAGTACACGTAGCTAAAATGGCTGGTCTTCCTGTTGACGTAACCGAAAGAGCTAATGAAATTCTTAAAACATTTGAAGTAGATGGAGAGCAAACTCAGATAATAGCAGATAAAAAAATCAAAGCTGATATTAGAAGCATAAAGAGTAAAGCCAACTCAAATGATAGTCAACTTGCAATATTTACTTTTGAAGATGATGTATTACGTTCTAAAATCAAGAATATCAGAATCGAAGAAATAACTCCATTAAAAGCATTTGAAATTCTATCTGAACTCGTTAACGAAGTAAAATAATGATTAAAATATTTTATATTATTTTGCTTTTATCTCTAAATTCAAAAGTAGAAATTATTGGGAAATTTAATATTAAAAATGTGAAAATAATACAAGAAGAAATTGAAATTGAAGATTTTTATGATAAGAAATCTAAAAAATTTGTAAATACTAAAGTTATAGATTCTAAAACTTTCTTTGATGTAATCAAATGGAAAATGAATAGCAAATCTGCGGAATGGCCTGAGAATGTGCCAAATCAATTTCATTATAATAATCCCGAGAAAATTGATTCAAATCAAGTTGCGGTTACTTTTATTAATCATTCTTCTTTTTTATTACAACTCGATAAATTTAATATACTCACCGACCCAGTTTTTTCTAAAAGAGTTAGTCCTATTTCTTGGGCTGGTCCCAAAAGAGTAAGAAAATCCGGAATTGATATTGACTCACTTCCATATATCGACATCGTAATTATTAGCCATAATCATTATGACCACCTTGATATTAATTCACTTGTAATTTTAAAAGAAAAGTTTAATCCTTTATTTCTTATACCAATCGGTGATGGAAAAATATTAAAAAATAAAAATATTACAAATTATGTTGAATTGCATTGGTGGCAAACAGCAATACTAAATTCAGAATTTAAAATTACTTTTACTCCTGCTCAGCATTTCTCAAATCGAGGACTTTTTGACAGAGATAAAAGCCAATGGGGCTCATATATGATTAATTACAATAATCAAAATATCTACTTCGGTGGAGATACTGGCTATTCCCCTCACTTCAAGAAAATTGCTAAGCATTTTAAAACAATAAATTTATCATTCATACCTATTGGTGCTTACGAACCAAGATACTTTATGCGGGATGTCCATGTTAATCCAGATGATGCTGTTCAAGCACATCTTGATTTGAATTCTCAAATGTCAATCGGTATGCACTTTGGTACATTTCAATTAACAGATGAATCTATTAATGAACCAATTTATGACCTCAAACTTGCTCTAAAAAAATATAAAGTTGAAAGTGATAAATTTATTACTCTCGAAGTTGGCAAAACTACAATCTTTAATTTAAAATAAAATGAAAAGAATATTCACATTCATCTGGAAATTTATTTTTTATTCCGTAATTATTTCAGTTTTATGGGTTTGTCTATACCTTGTTATCAATCCATATCTAACACCCTACCAAGTCTTTAATGTATTTAAAGGCAATGGTTTAACTAAAGACTGGGAAAGTATAGATAATATGTCCCCCAATATATTGAAAGCCGTTATTGCTGCAGAAGATGCAAATTTTTTAAACCACAAAGGAATAGATTGGAACGCAGTAGAAGACGCAAAAAAATATAACGCAAGAAATAAAAAAGGTAGAATGCGTGGTGCATCTACAATAACAATGCAAACAGCAAAGAATACTTTCTTGTGGCATAGTAGAAACTTCATCCGTAAGGGCTTAGAACTTTATTTCACAGTTCTGATTGAAGCAATTTGGGGCAAAAAGCGAATACTCGAAGTTTACCTAAACGTAATCGAACTTGGCGAAGGAATTTACGGAGTCGAAGCCGCTTCACAAAAGTACTTTAATAAACCAGCATTAAAGCTAACAAAAAGAGAAGCCGCTTTAATTGCAACAGTGCTACCGAATCCAATAAAATGGTCACCATCCAAACCAACAGCATATATAAATGGAAGAGCATCAACAATCCAAGCACGAATGAATCAAGTTTCATTAAAAGAGTTAGAATAGAATAAAAAAATTATTATATCAAATAAACTCTTTTGTCATAGTATCACCTTTCAACTTTGATAAAACAAAAATTGAATTTGTAAATAAATAAAAATCTGAAAGAGTTCCACAATCATTAAGTTTTAGAACAGAGGTCAGTGTTTTTTTTAATATTTTATGACAACCTATTTCAGCGTAACACATAGATTCCTAGCTTCGCTTAGGTTGACAACCTTTTAAAGTTATAATTAAATTATTCAATGAACTTATTGGTTTTCCTTGTTTTTCTAATTATTCTTACTAAATTCTAATATATTTTGAAGTTTTTACATTATAAGGTAAATGTATTTTTTCTAAATTTATTATATAGAAATTATAATGTTAAAAAAATTTCGTAATTTTGTAATCTTTTTGGATAGGTGCAAGAGTGGTTGAATTGGCACGCCTGGAAAGCGTGTGTACTGGTAACGGTACCGAGGGTTCGAATCCCTCTCTATCCGCATTATTAAATGTGTTTAATTCTTTAGGAATAAATGAAAAATATTAGAAACTTTTGTATAATTGCTCACATAGATCACGGTAAGTCAACACTTGCTGATAGAATGCTTGAACTAACAGGTACTATCACTGCTCGTGAGATGACTAATGCTCAAATTTTAGATGACAATCCATTAGAGCAGGAACGTGGTATTACTATCAAACTTCACGCTATTCAGATGGAATACAAAACAGATGATGGTGAATCCTATTTCCTAAATTTGATTGATACACCTGGTCACGTTGATTTTACTTATGAAGTTTCAAGATCACTTGCTGCTTGCGAAGGTGCTATATTAGTAGTAGATGCAACTCAAGGTATTGAAGCTCAAACTATTTCAAATTTATACTTAGCAATTGAACATAATTTAGAAATCATTCCAGTTTTAAATAAAATTGATTTACCTTCTGCAGCAACTACTTTAGAAGGGGTTAAGCAAGAAGTAATTGATATGATTGGCTGTAAAGATGAAGAAATTATTTTAGCTTCTGCCAAAAATGGAATTGGAATTAAAGAAATATTAGATGCTGTTGTAGCAAGAATCCCTGCTCCATCTGGAAACCCTGACGCGCCACTTAAAGCATTGATTTATGATTCTTTATATGACCCCTACCGTGGTGTTATTATTAACTTTAGAGTCTTCGACGGTGTTATCCGTGAAGGTGAAAAAGTTAAATTTATGAGAACCGAAAAAGAATACATAATAGAAGAAGTTGGCGTTTTTCACATGAAACGTCATAGAACTAATGAACTTAGTGTTGGAAATGCAGGTTATATGACTGCATCAATTCGTGCCTTGGGAGATGTAAAAGTTGGGGATACTATCACAACAGTAAAAAATCCAACTCCTGAACCAATTGGTGGATTTAAAGAAGTTAAACCAATGGTATTTAGTGGAATTTATCCAGCAGATAGTGCTGATTTTGAAGATTTAAGAGAAGCATTAGCAAAATTATCACTTAATGATGCAGCTCTTTCTTACGAACCAGAAACTTCAAAAGCACTTGGTTTTGGGTTTAGATGTGGATTCTTAGGAATGCTTCACATGGATATTGTACAAGAAAGACTTGATAGAGAATTTAAACAGACAATCGTAACTACAGTTCCCAGTGTAAGATACAGAGTAGAAACAAGACACAGAGGCTCAGTTTTTGTTTCTAACCCATCTGAATTACCCGACCCTGGTGAGATTGAAGAAGTATTTGAGCCATATATAAAAGCACAAATAATTACCCCAGCAGAGTATATTGGCAATATCATGAAGCTTTGTATGGATAGAAGAGGGCAGATCTTAGCTCAAAATTATATTACAACAAGCAGAGTAGAATTAGTTTTTGACTTACCTTTAGCAGAAATTGTATTTGATTTCTATGATAAATTAAAATCTACTACACGTGGTTATGCTTCTTTAGATTATGAATTTTCAGAAGAAAAACCTGGCTCTTTAGTAAAATTGGATATGTTATTAAATGGCGATCCAGTAGATGCCTTATCTTCAATAGTACATAGAGATAAAGCGTATGATTGGGGTAAAAGGATTTGTGAAAAATTAAAAGATTTAATCCCTCAACAAATGTTTGAAGTTGTTATACAAGCAGCTATTGGGCATAAAATTATTTCAAGAACTACTGTTAGGGCGATGAGAAAGAACGTAACAGCGAAATGTTATGGTGGTGATATTTCTCGTAAAAGAAAATTATTAGATAAACAAAAAGAGGGTAAAAAACGTATGAAACAGATTGGATCTGTGGAAGTTCCTCAAGAAGCTTTTCACGCAGTTTTAAGTATAGATAATTAATGAGATTAATATGTCGAAAATGAGATTAAAAAAGAATATCAAAGCTAAAGAAAAAGAAGAAAGCTTTGGACAAAGTATAATTAATACGATTAAAATTTTGCCTCAAGCAATTTTATTTGTGATGATTATTAACGGTATTGCCATTGCATCTTTCGTTGTACCTACTGGCTCTATGGAAAATGAAGTGATGACTGGAGATTTCCTATTTGTAAATAAATTCAAATACGGACCTACAACACCACAAGTTATTCCGCTTATTAATAAACCCTTACCCTTCTATAAATTTCCGGGCTTTTGGGAACCTGAAAAGCAAGACGTCATTGTATTTATCTACCCAGGCGATAGAGATGAAGTAGAAGCATCTCAATTTCAATATTATCTGAAAAGATGTATTGCTACTGCTGGAGATACTTTACAGATTATAGACAAAGTTGTTTATGTCAATGGAAAAGAATACCCTTTACCAGAAAATGGTAAATTTATTCCTGAAATTGGAAACCGAAGAGCAGGATTCCCTTTCGGTACTTCTTGGACATCAAACAATTATGGACCATTATACATTCCTAAAATTGGAGATGAGATTCCTGTAAGTTTAGAAAATATTAGACAATGGGATACTTTTATCAGAAGAGAAGGACACGATGTAAGTTATGATTCTCAAAATGTTATCATTGATGGTAATATCGCAAAATCATATACTGTTGAAAGAGATTATTGCTTTGGAATGGGTGATAACCGTGATAATAGTGAAGACTCTCGTGCATGGGGATTTATTCCTTATGACAATGTAGTTGGTACACCTATTGTAGTTTACTGGTCTTGGGATACAAACCAACCATTAGCAAATATAATTTCAAAATTAGCAACAACAAGATTTGATAGAATCGGTACTTTAATCGATTAATTTTATAAATCCTATTATTTCTTTTAAAATTAAGTTGATAAATATGCTTTTTCTTCTTTTATTTTTTATTTCTACAAATGTTTTTTCGCAAGAAAAATTAACATTAGAAGATGCTATTAAAAATTGTCTTGCTAACAATTACCAAATTAATATTGTAAAAAAAGATCTGGAAATCTCTGAAAACAATATCAATAAAGGCAATGCAGGAATGTTACCTACTATCGATGCAAGAAGTGCTTATCGTTACTCAAATCCACAAAAATTGATTGAATTTGCTGGGAATGCTCAGCCACCAATCGAAACTGATGGAGCAAATGTAGAAAATATATCTGCATCAGTTGAGTTAAACTGGACTTTATTTGATGGCTTCGCAATGTTTTCTAATTATGATAAATTAGAATCTCTTAAAGATTTATCAGAAATTCAACTTCAAATAATGGTAGAAAATAAAGTCAAAGAACTAATAAACTCCTACTTAAACGCACTAACAATTCAAGAAAATATCAAAATCAGCAAACAATCTTTAGAATTATCAAGAGATAGGATTAATAAAATTAATGACCAAATTGAATTTGGAGTTATTAATAAATCTCAGTTACTTCAAGCACAAGTTGATTTTAATTCTGACTCATCAGAATATTTAAAATCAGAACTAAATTATGCAAATGCAATTAGATCACTTAATTATACAATGGGTATAAAAGTAGATAAAAAGTATAAACTTGAAAACAATATAAAGTTCATAGATTTAGAAACTTATGAAGAAGTAAAAGAAAAAGTATTTTCTAAAAATTCGAATATTAACTTAGCGTTAAAAAGTAAAGAAATCAGCATACTTGATTATGAAATAATTTTATCAAATTTCTATCCAAGAGTAAATTTAACAGGCGATTATTCGTATAGCAGAAATACAGATGATGCAAATTTTACAACATTGATTTCTAATAATGGACCGTCAATTTCATTAAATGCTTCTTGGAATTTATACAATGGAAATAAAAATAGTATCCAAGCCCAAAACAATAAAATACTACAAGAAAAAAGCGAATTAGAAATAAATAATATTAAACAATCTATAGAGTTAAGCTTAATTAGTCTTTGGGATTCTTACAATCGTCAAAAACAAATATTAGAATTAGAAGAAAGTAACTCCAAAATTGCAGATGAGAATTTCTATAGAGCAATCGAAGAATTCAAATTCTCAAGAATTACATCATTAGAACTAAGACAAGCACAATTAAACTTAGTTTTATCTGAAAATAAAATAATAACTGCAAAAAATAACTTAAAAAATATAGAAAGCCAAATATTCTTATTAATGGGCGAAATGCCTAATTAATTTTATTATAAACTAAAATATTTTTAAATTAGTATTCTTAAAAATTTAAAAGGAAATTAAATGTTAAAAATTTTACTTCTTACCGCTCTTGTAGTCTTCAATATAAATGCAAAAGACAATTTATCAAAATACGAAGAAATCGCTAAAAAAATATTCAAACATGCCCACAAAGATTCAAGTGCGTGGGATAGAATGGCATATATTTGCGATAATTATGGGCACAGAATTTCTGGCTCAAAGCATCTTGAAAATGCAATCGCACATATTGAAAAAGAGTTAATTAAAGATGGTTTTCAAAATGTAGTAAAAGAACCAGTTATGGTTCCAAATTGGATAAGAGGGGAAGCCGATTGTAAAATGACTTCGCCATGGGAATATGAAATTCCAATATTAGCACTTGGAGCTTCAGTTTCAACTCCTGAAAATGGTATCGAAGCAGAAATCATTATGGTTAAAGATTTTGATGATTTAGAAAAGAAAAGCAAAGAAGTAAAAGGCAAGATAGTCGTTTACAACAGAGCATTTACTAATTACGGGCAAACAGTCCAATACAGACTTCACGGGGCTGCTCGTGCAGCCAAACACGGTGCAGTAGCATCATTAATCAGATCAGTAACTCCATTCTACGATGCAAATCCGCATACAGGAATTTCATACTATGACGATGAAATAGAAAAAATACCACATGCTGCAATTTCATTAGAAGCAATTGATATACTTCAAAGATTGACAGACCAAGGTAAAAAAATCAAAATTTATATGAAATTAACATCACATTATGGAGAAGATATGTTATCACATAATGTAATGGGAGAGTTAGTTGGTAAAGAATTACCAAAAGATATTGTAGCCGCTGGTGGACATATAGATAGTTGGGACGTAGGGCAAGGTGCACATGATGATGCAGGGCCATGTGTTGCAGTCTGGGAAGCAGTTAAATTATTAAAAGAATTAAACTTAGTACCAAAAAGAACAATCAGAGTAGTATTTTGGACAAATGAAGAAAGTGGTTTACAGGGTGGAACACAATACGCTGAAAAACATAAAGATGAACCACATCACGGCTTATTAGAATTTGATTCAGGAGTATTCAATCCAGTAGCAGTTGGCTATTCAGGAAATGAGGGGTATTTCGAAGCATTCAAAAAATACGAATCAGTATTCAGTTTAATAAATCCAAAGTTTCAGATAAAACAAGGTGGTGGCGGAGCAGACATCGGACCAATGATGAAACTTGGCTATACAGGAATGGGACTTGTAGTAGATTCAGAACAAGAATATTGGAGATACCACCACTCAGCTAACGACACAGTTGACAAAGTTGACAAAAAAATATTAAACGATTGTATCGCAGCAACAGCATTAGCATTATACATTTATGCCGACTTAGATATAATCGAATAATCTAAAAAAATAGAAATTCATCCGAAAAAAGCAACCCTAATTTTTAGAGTTGCTTTTTTATAACTAAAAGAAAAATCCTTGAAAATATCTACTTCATTCTAAGGCGTAGCCGAAGAATCTCCCAGAAATTAACAATGTAATACTAAAATAATCGAAATTTGCACCATAAAAACTTCAAATAATGTATAATTGAATTAACTAAATACAAATATGAACTGGTTTCAGCCCTTTCGTTAAATATGTATAATATAATTTTTTTGCTAATTAAATAATCCTTTAAATTTATATTATCTATATTAACTATACCGATATATTAAGCGAAAGAAAATATCAAGTAGAATAAACATAGCTAAATTAAAATTTATTATGCTACTTATCTTGGCTTCTTTAAGCAATGAAGATTTAAACTTCTAATTGCAAAATCTATTTCAAATATTTAACTGATGATTTTATCCTATCTAAAACATCTTGAGTATTTTCTACACGAATAAAACTTTTTTCATTTCTGTCATAAAAAGAAGAGAAATGTTTGGATATTAACTTCCCATGAGATACTAAATAGTAATATCCATAAATTCTTTTATCCTCAATTCTATTATCACCAAATATCAATTCTGGATTTACTGGATTTTTTATAATCCATTTATTATTAATTTTAGATAAAATACAAAAATTAAATATTGAGAATAAGTCAGTTTCAAAAGTTTTTGGAATTGAGTATTTTACAAGTATGTTATCTTTATCTAAAAAGTTTACACTGTGAATTAAATACATTGAATCCAAAATTTTATGATTCAAATTGAAAAATTCTTGTGGATGATTAATTTCTAATTGATTTTCAATTGTCCAATTATTTTTAAAAATACCCAATTTTATTTTTTCAATAGAATCTTTCGAATTTATTAAATATAAATTATCTTGTTCTAAATCACAGGTTACTAATTTACCAAACTTATAATCAACTATGTTTTTAGCTTGTATTTGAGTCCATCTATAACCTACTGGTTGAGGTATTGAAATAGTATCTAATTTATTATTTTCAAAATCATAGCTCCAAATAAAAAGATTATTATTCACTAAGCTATGTTCAATATATATATCAAGATACCCAATAATTTTATTGTTATATTTTTGGAATTTATAACCAACTCTATTATCATTACTTCCTCTTCTAATTATTTGGTCTAAATAGATACTTTTAACTAATTTTGTAACTGTAGATTCAATTTTATAAATAAAAATTGAGTATCTGTATTTTACAAACAAAGTATCATTGGATATGTAGTAATCATCAATTTGTTTATCGGAATTTACACAATTCAGTTTGCCAACTTCTGGGATATTTATCGAAATTGTATCTGATAATTTATTTGCATAATTATATTTAATAAAATCTAATTTGCAGTTAATAATATTATTATAAGTGTAATAAAGATTTTTCTCATCTGTTTCAAATAAAATTTTTTCTTCAAATTTATAACCAATATCAAATTCAACAATTCTTTCTGAAACACTAATCCTTTTTTGTGTATTAATAAACTGGTTAATATTATGTTTATAGGTTTGACAGTATAAGGTTGATGATATTAAAAACAATAGGAATATATTTATCATAGTGGTAAATCAAAATAATTTAAGTTAATTTTTATACGAAAAAGAAACCATTAATGTTATTATATTAATTTTGATTGTTCAATAAACCTATTTAAAAAGCACCTCAATTGAAGTGCTTTGTTTAAATTATTTCTTTTTCTCATTTTCTAAATTATGGAATATAATGTTTGCTCCGGGCTTGAATGTAACATAATACCAAAACCACTCTAACATTACTTTTAGTCTATTCCTAAAATCTATTAAAAAGAATATGTGTATTATTCCCCATAAAAACCAAGCTGAAAAGCCCTTTAATTTAAAATTGTTTTTTTGGAATATAGCTTTTGCTCTTCCGATTG
Source organism: bacterium (assembly GCA_030431515.1). Lineage (GTDB taxonomy): Bacteria > Bacteroidota > Ignavibacteria > Kapaibacteriales > UBA2268 > JAJRPT01. The sequence goes on along the minus strand of JAUIIX010000024.1, from coordinate 28,449 downwards.
TTGCCATATTTCCTTTGTCATTATATTCAAACTTAGCTTTTTTCCTTTTTTCACTATCATTTATATTTTTAAATTGTTTGGATAAAAATACTCCCATTTGAATTGCTACTTGGGCAATACCCGGTAAATACCTTCCTTCTTTATCTTGATATGCTGCAGCATCGCCAATAACAAATATATTTTCGTAGTTAGGAATTGATAAGTCTTTATTGATGATTGCTCTACCTAATTTATCAAGTTCTATATCTAAGGTTTTTAAGAGTGGTGAAGCAATATTACCTGCAGCCCAGATGACATTAGCAGCATTAATTATTTTACCTTCTATTTCAACACCATTTTCATTTATATTCTTCACAAAAGTATTAGTTAAGACTTGTACTCCCATTGACTCCAGAGTATCTTTTGTATATTCTGATAAACTATCATCATAAGAATTTAATAAATGTGCTGCACCTTCTATAAGATATATTTCAATATCTTTTTCATTAATTAAAGGATAATCTTTTAAAATTGTTTTTCTTGCTATTTCTGATATTGCTCCTGCTAGTTCTACGCCAGTTGGGCCTCCCCCAACGATAACAAAACGAGTATATTTTTTGTATAATTCTGTATTCTTATAATTTCTTTCTGCTAAATCAAATGAGTTTAATATTTTTTCCCTCATTTTCACGGCATCATATAAATTTTTTAAACCTGGGGCATATTCTTCCCATTCTTTTTTAAAATAAAAAGGTTGATTCCCAGGTGCTAATACAAGATAGTCAAAATCTAATTGTCCTTTCTTCAAAGAAATAGTTTTATTGATTTTATCAATTGAAATTACTTCATCTTTGATTACTTGTATATTTTTGTTGCTTCTTAGTTCTGTTCTTATTGCTTGTGCTATATCTCCAGGTGATAAACCAGCAGTTGCTACTTGATAGAGTAATGGTTGGAATAGATGGTGGTTATTTTTATCTATCAGGATTACTTCGAATTTGGTGTTTCTTAGTGATTTTGCTAATTTTAACCCACCAAATCCAGCTCCAATAATCACTATTCTTGGTTTCGATAATTGCATTTTATCATCCTTACTTAAAATCTAAAAAAAAGCACTTCAATTGAAGTGCTTTGTAATAATTAAACTTGTTTTTTTCTACGGTTAGGATCTAACTCAGCTTTTCTCATTCTAATATTCTCAGGAGTTATTTCAACTAATTCATCTTCAGCTATATATTCAATACAAGCATCAAGAGATAATAATTTAGGAGGTCTAATAGGAATAGTATTATCTGATGAAGAAGCTCTCATATTAGTTAATTGCTTCTCACGAGTAATATTTAAGTTCATATCACCTTGCTTATTTCTCTCTCCGATTATCATACCCATATAAACTTTAGTCCCAGGAGGGTGGAATAATTCACCTCTATCAACCATACCAATAGCTGCATAAGGAGTAATTTTTCCAGCTCTATCAGCTACCAAAGCACCAGCTTGTCTTTGAGGAATAGGACCAGCCCATTCTTGATAACCTTCGAATAAAGTATTTAATATCCCAGCACCTTTAGTGTCTGTCATAAACTGGCTTCTATATCCAATAAGACCTCTTGATGGAATTAAAAACTCCATATCAGTTCTTCCGTGACCATGAGCCATCATATTGATTAACTGACCTTTACGGATTTGTAATTTTTCTGTAACGATACCAGTATTTTCATCAGGGACATCAATAAATACTCTTTCTACTGGTTCCATTTTTTTACCATCTTCTTCTTTTGTGATAACTTGTGGTTTAGAAACCATTAATTCATAACCTTCTCTACGCATTGTTTCGATTAAAACTCCTAATTGAAGTTCACCTCTACCTGCTACATCAAAAGCATCAGGTCTGTCAGTATCTCTAACTCTTAAAGATACGTTAATTCTTGTTTCTTTTTCTAAACGAGCTTTAATGTGTCTTGAAGTTAAAAATTTACCTTCAGTTCCTGCGAAAGGAGAGTTATTTACATAGAACAACATAGATACAGTAGGTTCATCAACTGTGATTCTTTCTAATGGTTTTGGATTTTCATTATCTGTAAGTGTATCACCAATTTTAATATCATCAATACCAGCAATCGCAACAATATCACCAGCTTCTACTGATTGAACTTGCTGACGAGTTAATCCATTAAATGTATATAAAGCAGATAATTTAATATTACGAGTATTTGTAGTTTCTCTTGCTAAAGTGTATTGCTTATTTAATTCCATCGTACCATTTATAACTCTACCAAGTGCAATTTGACCAACATAATGATCGTAATCAAGTGATGCGGCTAGGAATTGCAATTCATGGTTATCGTCACCAATTGGACCAGGAATATAATTGATAATTGTTTCAAAAAGTGGAACTAAATCTGTATTATCATCATCTAATGATAATTTCGAGATACCATCTTTTCCAATTGTATAAAGAACAGGGAATTCGATTTGTTTTTCATCAGCATCTAAGTCAATAAATAAATCATAAACCTCGTTGATTACTTCGTCAACTCTGGCATCAGATCTATCTATTTTATTAATTACTAATATAATAGGCATCTTTTTAGAAAGAGCTTTTTTAACCACAAATCTTGTTTGTGGAAGTGGTCCTTCTGAGGCATCTACTAATAAAATAGCACCATCTACAATAGATAATGAACGCTCTACCTCACCACCAAAATCGGCGTGACCAGGTGTATCCATTATATTTATTTTAATACCTTTGTAATTTACAGCAGTATTTTTAGCTGATATAGTAATTCCTCTCTCTTTTTCAAGATCCATAGAATCCATTACTCTTTCTACAACAGCTTGATTGTCTCTATATGTTCCTGATTGCTGAAGCATTGCATCAACCAAAGTAGTTTTTCCATGGTCAACGTGTGCAATGATAGCAATATTTCTGAAATTGTCTTTTCTCATAAAATTGATTTCGTTTATAAAATTTCACAAAATTAAGGAATAAATATTTAAATATATGATTTTAACAAATAAATAATTTTAATTCAATAATTATAAAGACCTTAATTACTCATTTAAATATTTTTCAATATTTTGTTTTTCTATAAACGCTGGCTCTACTGCGAGTGGCGAAAGTCGTTCTCCTGTCAATATCCATTTTATTGTTAATTTTATACTATTAATAATAATCAACAGCGATGGTAATAAGAATAAAACAAAAATAGAAGCAAACATTAATCCGAATGCTACAGATACTGCCATTGGGATTAGGAACTGTGCCTGAACTGATGTTTCCGCTAATAAAGGCAATAGCCCTAATACAGTAGTCAATGTTGTTAATATAATTGGTCTAAATCTTGAGATAGCAGCATCTTTTACTGCTTCAAAAAAATCAAAACCATTTCTAATGTTATCATTAACTTGATTAACAAGTACAATTGAATCATTAACAATAATACCCGTAAGAGCAATTACTCCATACCACGACATTATACTCATCAAATGCCCTTGCATAACATGCCCCCACATTGCACCAAAAACTCCTAAAGGAACTAAAGCCAATACTAAAAATGCTTGGATAAATGAGTGAAATGATAAAGAAATTAGGAAAAACATAATTGCAAGTGCTATAAATATGTATATTCTTCCTGCTTGAAATTTCTTTGCCCTATATTCTTGACCAGATACTATTGTTTTAACACTTGGGTATTTTGATAAAACTTTGTCAATTACTTCAGTTCTGATTTTAGTTATTAAGCCAGGTATAGCAATTTTAGGATCTACTATTTCAGATTCTACTGCAATCTGTCTCATTCCATCAGTATGATTTATCTGAACAGGTCCTCTTTTTATTTCATAAGATATTAGTTCTTTTACCGGGTATGTTTCTTCATTATTTCTTTTGATTCTCATTTGCTCAAAATCATCAATACTTGATCGTCCTTCTAAATCATATTTTACCCAAATCTTTACTTCATCTTGACCACGTTGAAGTCTTTGGACTTCTTCTCCAAAAAATGCCTGTCTGATTTGCCTTGCAATCTCATTTGAAGTAAATCCAAGTAAATATGCTTTTTCTTTTAACTCAATTTGAATTTCTCTATATCCTTGTGGGTCATTATCTGTAATATCTCTAAGTTCAGAAAATTCGGACATCTTTTGCTTTATTTCTTCTTTTGCTTTTGATAATTCTTTAAGATTTCTACCAACTAAAGTGAAAGATATTGGTTTACCAAAAAATGTAGTTGCCCCAAATTCAGCTTTTTGAATATTTTTAATTGGTCCAACTTCCTCCTGTATCATTGTTGCAATTTCAAGCGAAGGTTTGTTTCTAATTTTTTCATCTGCTAATTGAACTTGAATATATCCTGCATTAGATCCACTTCCTTCAGTTGTTCCCCAATTACCACGAGTAGATGCTAAGTTTTTCACTACTCTAATAATTATATCGTCCTCAATTCCTCTTTCTTCTTTAATTCTTTCATTTACTGTTCTTATAGCGGCTTCTACTTTATTTAATACTTCTAAAGTTTCAGTTTCTCTGCTACCAGCAGTTAATTCTATATTTATTTCAAAATTATCTCTGTCGATACTTGGAAATAAAGTGAATTTGATAATTCCACCAGAAATAGCTGCAAATGTTAGAATTGTAAATGCTATTGTCATTACTATTGGAATAATCTTATGATTTAAAAATAAATCTAATGTTTTACCATATATTTCATTTTTAACATATTTAAAACCATTATCAAATTTTTCTCTTAATATAAATACTTTCTTATCTCTTTTACCTAATGCTTTAGAATGAGATAAGTGTGTTGGTAAAATAAATAATACTTCTAATAAAGAAAATAATAAAGTAAAGATAACTACAAATGACATATCAGATATTTTTGGACCAGGTGTATCCATAAAGTAAAAAGGTAAGAAAGCAACAATAGTAGTCATCACTGCAAAAAATACTGATTTTAATACTTGTAAAGTTCCTTCAATTGCTGCTTTATAAGGGGATATTCCTTCTTCATATTTCTGATAAATCTGCTCGGCAACAACAATACCATCATCTACCAAGATACCCACCACGACAATACAGCCAAATAGTGACATTACATTAATAGTTAAGCCAGTTAAATATGCAACTCCAAACATTCCCAGAAAACAAAATGGTATCGAGAAAGCCACCCAAAGCGCTAATCTCCAATTGATAAACAAAGTTAAAGTAAGAATTACTAACAAAGACCCTATCAACCCATTAGCAACAAGCATATCAATCCTGCCTCTAAGACTTTCTGATGCATCATTTATTACTTCAGCTGTTAAAGTTCTACCACTTTTTGAGTTATAATTTTCTACATATTCTCTTGCTTTTTCAGTTATATCAAGAATATTTTCACCAAACAACTTATTCACTATAATATAAGCAGCTGGAAGGTTATTTACGAATGATCTTTGTGGTGTTTCTGCCCAAGTATTTCTGATTTCCCCTATATCCCTAACTCGTATTTCTCTACCATCTTTAGCAGCAAAAACAACTACATCTTCAAGTTTTTCAGCATAATAAACTTTATTTTCTAATCTAATTAATATTTCTTCTTTTTCGGTTTTAATTGCTCCAGCCGAAATATCAATATTTGCTTTTCTTAGTGCTTCTACTATTTTATCAAATGTAAGATTATATCTTAATAAATTTTCTTCTTTTACATAAAGTACAATCTCTTCTGCAGGGAAACCAGACAGTTCTACTTGAGAAATTTCAGGAACTTCTCTCAAGTCATCTTCAATATCTTGAGCAGCTAATTTAAGTGTTTTTAAGTCCACATCACCATAAATAGCAAAGCTAAAAGCAAACTCGATTTGAGGTCTTTTGGCTACTACTGGTGGCTCAAGTCCAATTGGGAAGGAATTTATTCTATCAACAGCATTTTTCACATCTTGAAGTACTTCATCAGTATTATACCCCTCAAAAACTTCGATATTCACTGCACCTAAATTTTCTTTCGAAGTAGATTCGTACTTCTCAATTCCTTGAACACCCTTTAAGTTATCTTCAATTTTTTGAATTACCCCACGTTCAATTTCTTCTGGAGATGCACCAGGGTAAACTAAATTAACATTTATAGATTTACTTTCTCTTTCGGGGAAAAATGAACTTTTGATATTAAGAACAGCTAAGATACCAAAGCCAATTATCATTATTTTGATTGCCCAAGTCCAAATAGGATACTTTATAAAAAATCTTATAAAACTTCTCATTAATGTATTTAATTTTTTTTCTGAATTTTGAAATAAACTCTAATGACGATTTTTACTGATAATATTTTAAGTTGGGGATTATTATAGGAATTTTAGATGTTTGTTCACAAAAAGTGCTATAGTAAGTAGATTTTTTATTATTTTTGTGAATTGGGAAAGTGATTCTAAGATAAATATAAGAGAATTTTATGAAAACAGAAAGCCATTCAATAAATGACGTTTTAGCAAAAAATGCAACATCATTTTTTATTCCTCCTTTTCAAAGAGCCTATGCTTGGGGAAAGCCCGAAATCGAAAGATACTTTAGTGATGTGTCAAGAATTATTGAATCGCACTTAGATGCTAAACAACACGATAAATTAGAACACTTTTTTGGAACAGTAGTTATCAAAGAAGAAAAAGCAGGATTCGCAAACAAGTCTGTAGTTGTAGATGGACAACAAAGACTTACTACAACACTAATATTTTTAATTGCACTAAGAGATACTGAAACCGACCCAGTAAAACAAGATTTTATAAATCAAAATTATTTAACAAACAATTCTTCATCTTTTCAAGATAAAATTAAACTTAAACAAGTAACCAAAGATTGGGATTCTTACAAGGCACTTGTAAATAAAACACAACCAAATCCAGGAGTGATAAGCAATGCATATGAATTACTGAAAAAGTTTATAAACGAAAAGAAACGACTTAAACCAGAAATTGATTTTGAGCATTATGTAATTGCAATTCAACGAATGAATGTAGCTGTGATTTTTCTTGATGAAAGACCATTCAAGGGTGAAGACCCTCAAATAATATTTGAAACTTTAAACTCATTAGGAAAACCTCTAACATTATCAGACCTTGTTAGAAACTTTGTACTCCTAAATATGGAAAGTAAAAATCAGTCTGATATTTATGAAAAAATATGGCATCCAAAAATTGAAGAAGTACTATTTGAGAACACATCAAAGTTTTTTAGAGATTATTTACAATATAAAACTGTAAGTTCCCTTAAGGTGGTTAGCGACAATAATACAAAAGAACTTTATCAGCAATTTAAGGACTTTGTTGATTCAGGGTTTGAAAATCATAATGCTTTTATTAATGACATTGTAAGATATGTGAAATGCTATAAGTGGATTATGTCTGAAATTAATAACGATATTATTTCAAATGACAACTACAAAGACAAAGAAATAAAGGAGTTGATAAGAAACATTTTCCACGACATAAAAGCTGAAGCATTTAAACCTTTTGTATTAGGACTTTTGGAATACCATCAATACACAATTGATGGCATAAGACTTAGCGATGAAATCTTGATTTCAACTCTCAAATCAATTAGAACTTATTTGATAAGACGTAGAATATTAGGTTTAACCCAAGGCGAGAACAAAAACATTGTCCTTTTAAGCAAAAAGATAGAAGGTATTGCCAAAGGCAACATTTCAATGATAGAACTCCTTACTAATATGTTTTATAGATTAAGATTACCGAATAACTCAGAAATGAGTTCGGCACTTATTTCAATGAATTTTTATGAAAGTCTAAAACAATATTCAAAACTTATCTTAGGAAAGATTGAAGAACACAACTCTAAGGTATCAGTGGACTTCCGTAATCCTAAAATCACAATTGAGCATATAATGCCCCAAAAATTAGAGGATAGTTGGAAAGTCGAATTAGATGAAAACTTTTTAGAAATCCACAAGAATTACTTACATAACATAGGTAATCTAATTCTTACAGAGTTTAACAGCGAAATAGGTAATAAATCATTCGAAGAAAAGAAAAGAAAACTCAATACTTCATCACTCAATTATAGGCTTGACATTATAAATCGAAATATTTGGAATGAGCAAAGCATCAAGGAACACCAATCTAATATGGTAAATTGGTTTTTAGAAACTTTCCCATTACCCGACCATTACAAGGATAAAGCAAATTGGAATACCCAAATAATTGAAAGTACTCAATTCTCTCCACTAGATTCTGATGCAGGAGATATTGCAGAAGGCAATAAACCTTTAGAGCTACAAATTTTAAACGACATTATAAAAGTTAATTCGTGGCAAGACGTATTTATCAAGTTTTTAAAATATTTGAAGGATAAGCCTGAATATGATTTTGATTATATTTTAGACAATCAACTTGATATGTTTAGACGTGATGAAACTATCTTAAAGTGGAGTTCCTTAAAGGAATTAATAGACTCGAATATTGATTTGACAAGTAGGTATAAAACATTTGACGGTAAGGTTTGGGACAAGGTTAAAGAATTAAATGACGACTTGTTGTTTATTCATATAAACATTTCAGCATCAAATTGTATCACTAGAATTGCAAGTGTAATGAATAAATTATTTTTTCTAAACGATTCAATTAAAATTAAATTAAAATAGTAGTATAAAACATAAAATCAATTAATATTTTTATTAATAGAAGTTTTAAGATTATGATTTTAGAAAAGTATTTTTATTAATTTATGTTTTTAATTTAATTTTTTAAACTCTAAATAATCACAATTTTTTTTACTAATTAAGAAAAATCATTATAGGAGGGCTAACCCTCCTTTTTCTTTACTTCAAACTATATTTTATTCCAATTGAAGTCCATCTACCAGCCAAAGGTACATTGGCTATATCAAAGTATTTTTCATCGAATAAATTAAAAAAGTATAAATTTCTATTTTCTTTGGTTCGGAAGAGCAAAATTTTGTAGAAAAACTAACCTTAATAACCCACAATGTCGGAGATTCTGAATAGTCTTTTATTCTATTAAACCTCGGAGAAGTTGAATAGAAAAACATTAAAACCAAAAAGGAGGGCTAACCCTCCTTTTTCTTTACTTCAAACTATATCTAACACCGAAAGAAGTCCATCTACCAGCAAGTGGAACATTGGCTATATCAAAGTATTTTTCATCGAATAAATTATTAATATCAATATAAAAGTTTGCATTTTTGTATGAATAATTGATCTTTAAGTCGCTTAAAAATATTTCTTTGTAATCTGTAATTATTTCAGGAGAAAATGTAAAATTTAAAAAATTACCATTTCGCTTTTGAAGATTAACACTATAGTATATTATTAAATCGTCAATTATCTCGATTAGTGTGCTAAAGCCAACTTTGTAATTCAAGTAATCTAATACATAATATGAATCAACATTTCCTTCTTCTTTTTTATTAGATTGTAATAACATACCGTTTAATTTTACATTTTTAATATTTATGATTTCATTTTTTGAATGAAAATTATATGTAAAATCTACATCTAAACCATAAAAATCAATATTAGTTAGGTTGTTGGTTTGCCATTTGACAGTGTCAGAGCTTCTATTCCAATCAATCATATTTTCACCAATTCTATAAAATAGAGTTGAATTTATATTTATATTTTCGCTAAAGTAATTATGACCTAACTCTAAAGAAATTGATTTTTCAGGATTTAAGTTAGGATTACCTAAATTAGTAGGACCAGAATAATATAACTCCGTAAATGTTGGTATTCTTACATTCTGATTTAAGTTTGTAAAAAACTTGTTACTATTAAATCTATAAGACATTTCAAAACCAGGATTTATATAAGTACCATAATCTGAATTATTGAATACAGAAGTTCCCAAAACAAAATTAAACTTATCAGTTTTATAGTTCTGCTCTACAAAAATATTTGAGTTCAATCTATTTGCATACTTATTAAATTTAGTATCATCATAAGGATTATCTCTGATTTTTTTAATTGGATTGCCTAAAACTGTACTAAAAATTTCCTCATTTCTCAAGTCAAAACCAAATGATGTAATCCCATAATCACTATTAAAAGAGAAATTACTCGAAACACCATATTGCTCTGATAAATGATAATTATGGTCAGCATACCACGAAGCAGCATCTTTAAAATCACGATACAATTCAAATCTATCATAGTTACTTCTATAAAAAACTGAACTTTTATTTTTAAATTTACTGCCAAATTCACCAGTCAAACTAATATTTTGAGTAATTGTTTGCTCGTATTGATTTGGGTAAGCAGGAGTATAAAAACTATTAGCACCAAACATTCTATTTGCAAATGAAGCATTCAAACTTAATTTAGAATTTTCGCCTTTATAATTTGAAAGAAGCCCAAATTGATAAGACTGATGATCGGTATTATTTGTAAATCCGTCTGAGCCATTTTTATTAATAAAAATCAAATTATTCAAATTCTTATAATTATAAGCAGCATTTAATCCAAGATTATAGTAACCAAACTCACCACCTTGAATATCAATATTAACACTATTTTCTGTATCTTTCTTAGTAACAAAATTTATAGCACCAGAAAATGAGTTAATCCCTAAACTTTTAGATGAGCCAGCTTTAATGATTTCTACTCTTTCAATAAGATCTGGTGAAATAGTCATATTCATGCTATGATGACCAGTGTGAGGGTCGTTGATTGGAATACCATCAAGCATAATCAGAGTTTGATTAAAAGACGAGCCACGCAAAGAAATGTCGGATTGCATACCACTTTTACCACGATTACGAATATCCAAACTACTCGAATTTTCTAAAATATCTGAGATACTTTGAACTGGCATATTATTAATTTGCTCTTTTTCGTAAATATCAAAAGAAAATGGAGCCGAATATAAATCTATTGGAATTTTTTTTGCTGTGATTACAACTTCATCCGTAGAAATAGAATCTAACTTAGCTTTAACGCTAAAAAAAGAAAGAAAAAATACAAAAAAAAGCATTCGATATAAAAACATCAATTCCCTATACTCTATTTTTAAAAATGCAAAAATAAAGAAAAAGACGGAAATGCTTTTATAATTTTAAAAGAATTATTTAAATCGATACGACTTTTACTTCAACTCTTTGCTTGATTTAATATTAGCACCTATTTGCACATTTGCTAATGCTTCGTTTACTATTTCAGTTCCTTCATTAATTCCTCTAATGTATGCCACAGAATTATCAAGTCTTATAACTTCGATTTCAGCTCTATCTAACTTACCATTTTTGATGAAATAAACTGAAGTATTATTAACTAATGCAGATCTTTCTATTTTAACTACTTTTTCTAATTTGGCTCCCGGTATTTTACCTTTTAGATACATTCCATCTTTGATATTACTCGAGTTAATTGAAATAAATACCTTGATTGTTTGTGTATTCAAATCAATATTCCCAGCAATTCTTGATACTCTTCCTTCAGTTATTTTAGCATCCATTTCATTAAATACATCAACCTTGCTGCCAATCTTAACTAAATCCAAATCATTTGCATCAACTGATAATTCTAATTCAAAATTATTAATTGAAGAAATTTGTCCTAACTTCTGACTTGGTCTTACAAGTCCACCTTTATCAATCATGCTTTCAGTTATAACTCCATCAAATGGAGCAATTAAACTATGTTTATTTAATAATAATTCTAAATTTTTGATTTCATAAAAACTATTAAATACATTTTTATTTGATAAATAAAATTTCAATTTATCATCAAACTCTGGCAATTCTTGTATATCTTTATCAATTTGAAAATTATTCAAATATTTAATCCAATTGTCAAAATGCTTCGAGTAATCGTTTTTAATATCAGGCATTAATGAAGTTAACAGACTATGAAATTTACTCTTAACAGATTTTAAATCCAATTCAGTTTTATCACTATTTATAGAGATAATAATCTCACCTTTTTTGAACTTATTACCTATTTTGAAATTTTTAGCATTGTCATTCAATGTACCTTGAACTTCAGAATATAAATCTACTTTCTCAAAAGAGTTTACTCTACCAAGTGCGTTTACATGTGTATCAAAACTTGCATATTTAGCAGTAATCGTACTTACATATTTTGCTTTAATATTATTTGTTGATTTCTTTTTAGTCCCGTTAGAGTTCTGAGAAATTGCTAATGCTATCAATATCGTTGCAACTAAAACAATTAACGAGATAATAACAACTGTGCTTTTCCTTGACATATATTTTAATCCAAAAGTTTTTTTATTTTTGTTAATATTAATATGCAAATTACGTTTTTATTAGAAAGAAATTGGAAATTATAGGAAAAATATGAAGATTGGAAATTATAAAATTAAAGTTATTGAAACGACAAATTTCTCTTTAGATGGTGGGGCTATGTTCGGGGTTATTCCAAAACCATTATGGGAAAGAACATATCAATCTGCTGACGAAAGAAATAGAATTGAAATGACAACCCGTTTACTTTTATTAGAAAGCGAAGATAAAAAGATATTAATTGATACTGGAATAGGAACAAAGTTTGACGATAAATTCGCCGATATTTATAAAATTGAAAGAAATTTATCCAATATCGAAGTAACTCTTAATAGTTATGGATATAAAACTGATGATATTACAGACGTAATTTTAACTCATTTACACTTTGACCACGTTGGTGGAGCAACAAAACTTGAAAATGGAGAGTTAGTTCCAACTTTCAAAAATGCAGAATATTATGTTCAAGAAGAGCAATATAAATGGGCTATGAATCCAACTCCTAAAGACAGAGCTTCTTTTATACCAGATAATTACATGCCCTTACTAAATCACAACCGTTTGAATTTAATTGGCGGAGAAGGTACACTATTTCCAAATATTGACGTAATTCCAATTGATGGACACACAAAAGGAATGCAAATGGTTAAAATTTATGATGATAAAGAAACCTTGTTATATATCACAGACTTATGTCCGACTTCAGCACATATATTAGCTCCTTACTTTATGGGATATGACAACTTCCCATTAACAGTGCTTGAAGAAAAACAGAAATATCTACCAATGGCTTATGAAGATAATTGGACAATATTTTTCGAGCATGATGCAATTACACAAGCTGCAAAAATCGAAGCAGTAAAGCATGGATTTCAAATCAAAGAAAGATTTAATATAAATGATTAAATATCCGATAGTTAATTTCGATAATAAAGAATATCTCAAAATATGTAAATCCTCCGAATTGCTAATTGGCAAGGGTATGAAAGTACATTATGACGATAGCGACGAAGTATATGAAGTCGCAATCTTTCGTATAGAGGGGCTTCTTTACTGCGTTCAAAACCACTGTCCACATCAACACGCACCAGAAATATTCAACGGACTTGTCAAAGATTGTGTAGTTACCTGTCCTCTCCACGGTTGGAGCTACAATCTAAAAGACGGACTAAACAAGAATCCAAAGCAAGGACTACGTTCTTTAGAAACATTTGATGTAATAGAAAAAGACAATTGGATCTACATAGAAAAACCAAACATACCAATTCCAAAGTGGAGAAGGTGAAGGGGGAGAAATACAATAATATTAACACAAAAACGACAATGTGAGTATTATTTTAAACCGGACTTGAAAACTTACATAATATATAATAAACTTTATGGCTTGCATAATTTGCTTTTTCGAAGATGACTTTCAAGAAAAACTAAGAAATATTTCTCAACAGCGAACTCTTAAATTTGAAGATACTATATCAGAATATAAAACAAATTTTATTTTCGAGTTTAATAATCTAGAAATTGTGTATCTATGTGAAAAGCATAAAATTTGTAATAATCAAACTAAAAAGTGGGCTTTTGATTTACATGAATCATTATGTAAACTATCAGATATTGGTTCTTTTTTTGAAGAAATAAAAAATGTTTATCTGAAATGGATAAATGGACGAATTAAAGAATCCATTGATGAACTCTCTATTTTAGTTAAGAATTATAAACTTTTAAATCAAACTTATAAATTTGATAATAGGTTTTTTTTCAGAGGTCGGTTTTCAAAAAAATATTTAGACACAGATGAGCTTTTGCATATACCTTTTGACAAACGTTATTTAATTTCTAATCAAAGATATAGTATATCTGGTCAACCTTTAATCTATTTAGGACTTTCAATATTAGATATTTTTGCAGAGCTAAAACTTCAAAATGCAGATTTCGTTGATATTAATTTTTCTTCTTTTCTTCTTAAACCAAATCAAACATTGAAAGTACTAGATTTCACAAGTGAGTTTGAATCTTTACTAAAAACAATTGATAATATTGCTAATAGTGGTGGTAACATTAAATTTGATGACCCTCAATTTACCTATTACGATGACACTAACAGAATATTTTACAAAACAATTCTAATTTCAATTTGTTCATTCAAAAGAAAAAAGGAATCTGAAAGTTGGTCATTTTGTGAAGAATACGTATTGCCTCAACTTATAACTGAAATTATTAGAAATGATGAATATGAAGGCATACTTTTTACATCAACAAGAATTAATAATTCATTAGCATATTCAGAAGAACCTTTTTATGTAAACAGACACAAATTAAATTTGGCACTTTTTACAAAATATAATCCCGAATTAAAATATGACTTAGATCTTATTTCAAAGTTTGAAGTTTCTAAACCTATCAAATTAAGGGATGCCTACAAAATAGATTTTAAGGAAATTGAAAAATTGAAAAATTACATTATTCAATCTGAAAATAATAATCCAAAATTTAATACTTTAGGAAGTTTAGCGGAATTTTCAGGGATTTCAACAGATATCTCACTTAAAAATTTATTGGTAAAAGAATTTAGTAGTGATAACTATATTCAATATTCTGAACATCCAACCGGTCAGGTTCATTATTATTTATTATATCATAATTTATTGACAGTGAGAAATTATTACTTGATGTGAAAATTTTGAATAAAAATAAAAAATGTAGATAATAAAAGAATATTTATGAAGTCTGAATGACTAAATTATTTTTTAGATAATTTTTTAGGTTTTTGTTTAATATATAAATGATAAATATATGAATCAATCATGGTTTGAAATGCAAGACTTGAAAAAACACAAACTGAATAATTCGGTTTGGGTTCCTCTTTATGCAGAAAAATTAATAAAAAATAATATTGGCTATGGTAAAATCGGATATCAAGAAGAATTTTTAAGACATAGTTCTTTGATGATTCCAGTTGAAAAAAGAAGTGTTATCGAAAATTTAGATATTAATAATATTGAGTTTGATAATCCTAAAGGTCTAAATTTTGTCTTTGGAGAATATTCACAATCAGATATATTAAAAGCAGATGAGTTTCAAGGAACACATTTGGTTCTGAATCAAAGTTTTGATAATAATTATGACATTGATGAATGGCACTTACATCAAGACTTAGTAATTAATTTAGGGCTTAAGAGGGAAGGAGATATTTGGGTCTGTCCAAGGAAAGGGTATGTAGAAGTTGCAAAACTTGAGAGAGAACAAGATGGAAGTCCAAATATTCTTAAAATAAAGAACCAATACCTTAAAGACTATTTGTGTGCAAGAGGTTGTGGAATATATGTAACTTCATATTTTAGTAGAAATAAATTATTTAATAACAAATCAATTTTAACATGGAAAGAAGATGTTAAAAGTTCAAAAGAAGAGAAAGATTATTGGGAATGCAGAGTGTTAGAGGTGCATGAAGGTGGTTTTCCATATGGTCAAAATATATCATTTACACATGTTAGTCGTATAGACGTTGATGAAGATGATGATATACCTGATATGACTTCTTTTCCTGATGACGAAAATACAATAACTGTATCTAAAGAAAAAAGCTTTAAAGGAAAAAAACTGTATGAAATAATAGCTGAACTTTGGAAATATGAATGGATTAATCCAACCAAAACTAGTATAATCACTTTGGGACAAAAAGAAAATATTGACATATTTTATATAGTAGATGCAGCAGGAAACAAAGAAAGTGGAAATGAGTTGATTAAAGGTGGAAAGTGGCTATGGTTTAAACCAAGTTTGGTTAATAATTTGCTTTCTATGAGGGGTAGTTTTATAAAATGGTTCACTAAAGACACTGGAAGTATTTCATGTGGACCCTCTTCAGGAGTTCATTTTGGCGTAAATGAATTGGGATTAATTTCAGTATATGCTAAAGATATAGGAAAATTACCTTTATGGCAACAACAAATATGGGTTGGACATAATATATCACCAGAAGGTGGCATTTCAAAAGAATTACATGACTCTCAAGTTAAGGCCAATCCAGCATCAACAAAATCACCAGAAGCATTTCTCGAAAGTATCATAAATGAAATAAATATTGCATCAAAAAGTCAATTTAATTTACCATTCTTTAGAGGTCATGAAATTGTAAATGAATTAATGAACTCAATTCATAGATTTAGAGCTGTCGATGAAAATGGATTATTATCACTGGCTAAAGATATTGCTAGAATAATTGTTGATGACGTTGATGTCGAATCACTAAAGAAAATTGCAAGTATTTCTAAAAGTAATAAAATAGGATCAATAAAAATTATTGAAAATCTATTGGCAAAAAAAATTCCACAAGAAGAAGCAAAAAAAATAACCAGTCCTTTTGTTGGAGTGTATGAATTAAGACATGGAGATGCACATTTACCAAGTAGCGATATTGAAAAGTCATTTGAACTGATTAGAATAGATAGATCTTTACCTACTATAATACAAGGTTATCAAATGATATATGCTTGTGTTGACAACTTACATAATATACTTTTTATAATAAATAATTGGGATGAAATTAAAAAAGAAAAATAGCTAAATTGACTATAAAAAAGGTGAAAAATGGAACTTCGAAATATAAATTATTAAGAAATGAAAATCAATATAATTGAAAATTTATTAAAAATTGATAACTATGAAGTCTTCAACGAATTGCAAATTATTTTTAATAACCATTATACTCCATATTCAATTGAAGAATATAAAATTGAAATTTTAGAAGCAGAATATGATATTAAAAACAACAGATTAATTTCAAATGAAAATTTAAAGGCGAAATTAGGGTTATTATCTTAGATAATTCATAAAAATTGTTATAAAATCAAAAAACACCAATCACGTATTTTTAAAAATAAATTAAAAATATTTTAAAATATATTTACAATAAATTCCTTTATATTTGCAATCCACAACCCTAAATTTGTAAAAAATCTTACAAATAAAAGGAAAAAAAATGATAGAGCAAGCATTAGAAAACGCATACCCAGAGCAACTACCAAACGAAAATAATTCATACTATTCACTTTTTAAATGGTATTTGAACACAGGTAAAAATAGAAGCATTAAAAACTTCACAAAAGAAAGCAACAAAAGTGAAAGAAGTCTATACGACCTATCAAATAAATATTTTTGGAAAGAAAGAGCTGCAGATTTTGACCAAATATTAAAAGAAACACTTTTCAAAAATGAAATTGAACAAGAAGCAATAGTAGGAAAAGAGCATTCTCAAAACATATTAAGAATGAAACAAAATATCATTAATGCAATGAGTATATTAAGCACAATAAACCCTGATGAAATCATCAAAGAAGAAGAAGACAAATTCCTAACAGTTCAAAAAATGAACAAACTAATGCAATCATACCTACAATATCTAAAACTTTACGAAAAACTCGAAGAAGCAGAATTTGAAAATATCAACCAAAGTGAGAATCTATTACCAAAAACAGAAAAACTAACAAACAATCTAACTAAATTAAGTAATCAATCAAACAAATCACCAAATAAATTACAACAAGAAAACAAAAAAACACCATTTTTACTGCAAAAACTGCAAATACTGTAAATAAAAAAATTGTAACCGTAAGGGAAATTCATGAATTTCCCCTACAAAAACCAAAAAAAACACCATTTTTACTGCAAAAACTGCATAAATGATATAAATCTCAAATAATCAAACAATTACAATCGAAAAAAAGGATAAAAACTAATAAATACACAATAAAACCACTGCAAAAAACTGCAATTTTCTGCAAAAACTGCAAATTTTAAGGTCATTGAGCAAAGCAAAATATCCAGAAAAAAAGTAGTGAATGCAAATTTGCGTTCATTTCATTTGGAAAAATTGAATCTGAAAAAAGTTCAAATTGTCCTAATAAAATTATTTCTTTAAAAAGACAAAGCCATTTTTCTCGTAAAGGGTTGTGAGATTGTATTCTTCATATTTTTTCAATTTATTTCTCTTGACAATAAAATAAACAGGGAAATCAACTTTATTTTCGAGTAGGTATTTTGATTGCTCACTATTTGGAACATTCTTTAATTTAATTTCCATTTTCACTTTTCCATAAAAATAATTGGAATAGCTTTTAAATCCAATTGGTTGAATTATGGCATTTTCTTGCGAGTGTGACTCGCAAAACTCAACAACAGCATTTTGTGTATATCCTTCTATTTTTGGAGCAAGAAAAAACATAAATGTAAAAATAGTTAGTGATACAAATAAAAATAATGTTAAAATTGCTCTATATGTATTTTTCTTTTGTAAGTAAATATATAATATCAAACCAAGTAAAAGTATCAGCCCAGGTAATATTTCAAATCCTGTCCAGTTAATTTCTGCTTGAAGTATTTCTTTTGTGAATTTATCTTTAACAAGATGAATAAATTGGTCGATATTTGATAAAACTAAAGGAAAAGCAATAAATGCAATTGCTAGTATAAATGCATAGATGATTACTAATACATTTAGCACTTTGTTAATTCTATTATTTGATTTTATTAATGTATAGACATAATTCGCAGCTATGAATGTTAAAGGAAAGTAAGCTAAAGATGAGTAATGTAATATCTTTGTTTTTACAATTCCAAATACAATAAGAACAGCAAATAGTAAGATGATATTTAATATTAGAAATGAACGTTTGTCATATTTTTTAAAGTTCTTAATAGTTGGAATTGCAAAAAATGATGCTGGGAAAGCAGCAAATAATACAACTAAAAAATGATAATAAAATGGTCCTGAATGTCCTGAGTCACCTGTAGTGAGAAGTTTAATATGGTAATGTAAGAATTTTTCAAGTAGCTCAGGACTATCCCCGAAGGCAATATAATACCATAATAAATAAGGAATTATTGAAATAACTGACAAAACAAATATATTTAAAATTCGTTTATAGTTTTTATTAATAAGAACAAATATTGTTGTAGAAATCAAGAACATTAGAAGTCCTACTGGACCTTTTGTTAATATAGCTAATGAAATTAATATAATTGATATTATGAAAGATTGGCGTTTATTTGATTGTATGAACTCATAAAAATAGAAGATTGAAGAGAATATAAATAGGTTAAAAGTTGGATCGATGATACCAGATTTGAAATAAAAGAATGGCAGTAGTGAGCCAATGTATGATATAACCCAAATAAATGCAAACTTTTCATCTTTTATTTTTTTTCCTATAGTGAAAATAAACAATAGACTGATTAGACCTACAATTGCATTAGGAAAACGAGCTGCAAATTCATTTACACCAAATATTTTCATTGATATAACTTGCATCCAGATAAATAGAGGTGGCTTTTCGTGGAATGCTTCAAAATTAATCATTACTTGAGAGTATGATTTAGAAACTATCATTTCACGAGCGGACTCTGCAAAGTTTATCTCGTCCCAATCGAATAAATGTACATGCCCTAAAAAAGGAATAAATAAGATAAGAGATAAGAATACAATTATATAAATATATTTATTTTTATTTGGCATAAAGCAAAATTAGGGAAAAAAGAGATAATAATTTAGAAATGTATTATTCTTCGATAAATGATTTCTGAGGCATATTCCTAACAGATTCGATTACTAACTTATCTATATTGATTAAAGCGTAGGAGTAAGCGTTTTGACCCCAAATAAAGTATGCTAATTTGGCTTTTAGATAATTCAATATGTATATCTTATCTTTTTCATACATTTCCTTGTTAAATACTTTGTATTTATCTAATGATACAGCAAATTCATTTATCATTTCGTTGGAGATTTGGAAGTTTTGAATAAAGTCTATGTAATTATCTTTATATTTTTCTTTGAGTTTATTTTTATTAGTTGTGAAGTATTTTAATGCAAACTCTGTGATATAATCTCTTTCTATGTAAACTCGAGTTAGTAAAGTAAGTGTATCTTCTTCGATTAATTTATCTGGGAAGATACCACCTGTAGCAAGGATTATTCTACCAGCATTTGATTTGAATATTTTTACATTTTTGGAACCACCTAATAAAGCCATTGATTTTTCTATGCTGTTTTTAATTTCTTCACTCATAAATTGTGTATCAATGTTAACTTTTTCATTTTTAGTAATTTTTTCGACAGGTCGTCCAGATGGAGTTGTATATTTAGAAATAGTCATTCTAAAGGCAGAACTATCACCGAAAACCCAGGCATTTTGAACTGTTCCTTTGCCAAAAGATTTTTCTCCGAGGACTAATCCCCTATCGTAATCTTGCATTGAGCCAGCTAAAATCTCTGCAGCGGAAGCAGTTTCTTTGTTAATTATTATACTTAAAGGTAAATTTCTAAAAATAGGTTTAACATTTGATCTATATTCTTTTTCAAATGCTTTATTTTTAGCAGTTAGATTAGTGATTAATGAATTTGAGTCTAAAAATAATCCAGCAACTCTTACAGCTTCTTCGAACAATCCGCCTGGGTTATTTCTTAAATCAATTATTAATCTTTCTAAGCCATTATCTTTAAGCTTATTAATAGTTTTTATTATATCATCATAAGTCGATTGCGTAAATGTTGAGATTTTTAAATAGCCAATATTTGAATTTGGAATCATGAAATTAGATTCAATACTTGAAATAGGATATACTCCCCTATTTGCAGTAACTTCTATTAAACCAACTTCAGTATTTCTTTTAATAATTAATGAGAGCTTTGTGTCTTTTTTACCGTTAATAATATTTGCAGCTTTAGATGAAGCAGTTCCACTAACTTTTTCATCATCTGCAAAAAGGATAATATCACCTATTTGTATATCATTAGAGTCAGCACTACTATTTTTGAGAACTTTGGTTACATAAACTGTGTCTTGAAATGTTTTTATTTCAATTCCAATTCCATAAGTTGATTCGCCTTTTTGTTGGCGAACAATATTTTTATATTCTTCTTCAGTGAAGTAATATGATTGATTATCTACTTCACTAAGTAATGTTCTAAATGCGGCTTCAGATGCTTTTTGTAAATCAACAGTATCAACAAACTGAGTTTCAATTGTTTGAAGTAGATTTTGGAATTTTAAGACTTGACTATTAATAATTTTAGCTCTACTTGAATCAATTCCTTGACTAAATAGAGCTAAATTTAAAAATGTGAATAGAAAAATTATTTTCATTATACTTGAATACCAAGTGATTTGAGTTGTGCCTGAACATTGTCACGGAGAGCAACACCGTTTTGTTTAGCAATATTAACTACACTTTGTATTTCCCCTATTTTTTGAACTTTAATTAAATGATTAATTAAGTTAATATACGAAACTTCTGCCTTAGGGTTCAAAGTAACTGCATGTCTTAATATTTTTTCAGAATCTCCGTTCCCAGTGTGAGATAAAGCAACTCCATAGTTTGTCATTGCTTGAAAATCTTTAGGGTTTATTCTAAGTGCTGCAGAATAATATTTAATAGCTTCTTCGTAATTTCCTGTGTTATGTAAACAAACAGCATATTTATGAAGAACATCCCAGTCTTTTCCTCCACCAAGATTGATAGCTTGTAGAAGATTAGGCATTGCTTCTTGGAATTTATTTTGAGATAATTGTGCTGTACCTAAATAAGTGAATGCTAATTTATCTCCATTACTAGATCTACCATCTTTTGCATTTAAATCAACTGCAATTTTGGCAAGTCTTTCTGCTTCAGCAAATTCTCTTTTTTGAATTTTAACAACACTCAAATCTATATAGAAATTAACGTTTTCTGGGTTTCTTTCAATTCCAAGATTATATAAACTGTCGGCTTCATTAAGTTCACCTTTTACTAAATATGCTTTCCCAAGATCTAAGTAACCTCTTGCTTTATATGGATACATCTCGGTCATGTGTGACCAGAAATTTTTACGCCCGTCAAATTCAAATTTATAATTATAGGATTTGTATCCAAATATTAAAACAATTAATGTCAAAGCGAGAATCGTTTGCGGTTTGGAATAGTTTATTTTTAATCCTTTCATTATTTCAAGAACAATTACAAAGATACCAACCATTATCAAATATGCTCTGTGTTCTGCATAATCGAAGAAGTCATCTACATTTAAAATTCTGATAAATAATGTAGGTCCTAAAAATATCAAAAACCAAGT
Organism: bacterium; assembly: GCA_030431515.1. Lineage (GTDB taxonomy): Bacteria > Bacteroidota > Ignavibacteria > Kapaibacteriales > UBA2268 > JAJRPT01. The sequence goes on along the minus strand of JAUIIX010000024.1, from coordinate 6,121 downwards.
TAATCCAAAAAGGATATGTCTTTTTCTAACATCTGCAATTTTAAAAGCAAGTGCAATAAGAGCTACTATAATAATTGCTCCAGAAATAACTGAAAAGTTTTCAAAAGTAGAAAGTGCAATCATTTTAATTGGTAAAAATATTTTACCAATCATTGCAAAAGGAGTTTGTATATTTGCAAAAAATGCAGAAATACCAATCTCATCTGGATTTGTAATACCTTCGAATGCTTTTGATCTTAAATTATTCCATATTAATGTAACAACTATCCAACCACCTGCTAAAATTAAATTTTCTTTACTAAAGAAATTCGCAAAATTTATTTTATATTTATTATTAACTTTTTCAAGAATCCCTTCTCTAAAGAATAAGTTATAACCTACTACAAGAAGAGTGTACATAGTAGCAATCTCTTTTGTAAATAAAGCAATTGTAAAAAAGAACAGGTGCAGTAATAGCATAGAATATTTTAAGCCTGGTTTCTTTGCACGATAATAGGAGATATTAGTCATAAAGGATAAGAGAATGAAGATAGTAATCAAACTATCGTTTCTTCCAGATATCCACGAGACTGCAGGGGTGAGTATTGGATGCACCGAAAATAGTAGGGAGAAGAAAAATACTGCAATAATATTATATCTTAATTGAATTAAGAATATAAATACTAAAATTGATCCTATAATATGATATATATTGTTGGATAATTGAAATGGCATTGGGTTGGTAAAAGTATTTTCTAAGTCAAGCCAAATACCGATGTTTGCATCAATTAAAAATGACATTCCTAATATAGGCCTATAATATGATGTCCCAAAAGTTCTATTAAAACTCTCCCATATATTATCAATGTCTTTATTAAACTCCTGGAAGTCCATAACGAAGATATTATCATCACAATATACCAAATCATAATCGATGGTATTATAATACAAGAAGAATGATACTAAACCCACAAATAGAGCCATTAATGTATATGTAAGTCTTCTATTATTATTAATCCAGGTCATTATTGGTGAGTCAGATTCATTTTGATCATCAATAACATCAAACTTTGAATCTATAACTTTCACTTTCTCAATATTTTTATGTTGTCTTTTTCTTTTGCTCATTTTTCAAATTTACATTTTTTAAAAAATAAAATTACGTAATATTATTTTAAATTCATAATAAAAAAAAAGCAGGACTAATGTCCTGCTTTATATTTGTATGTCGCGTCAATTATTTCTGATATACAAATGGTAACATTACCACTTCATCACCAGCTTTTACTTGTAACATATATGTACCTTGAGAAATATTAAAATTACTCATGTTCATAAATATTATATTTTGTCCAGCATCTAATGAATTAGCATTATATAATGAACCAATTAATTCACCAGCTGTAGAATATAAGTCAATAGTAACATCCATTGTCTCATTTAATGTCATGTTAATGTTGAATTCATCTTTAACAGGGTTAGGATTGATACTTCCAACGCTGAATAAGTTACTCTTCGAAACAACTTCTTTATCATCACCAAAGATTTCTTTAGATAAATAACGTTTGTAAGAATCTTGAGATGTATTGTACGATACAGTATTTAAATTACTTGCATCACCATCATACATATAAACACCAGCTCCCCAAACAATACCAACAACAGAAGACGAATAAGTTACTGTAACTTTTCTTCTTGTTGTTCCATCAGGGTCACCTTGGCCAGATAAAACAAAGAATCCGTTTTCTGCATTATGATTAGACAAATAACCAGTACTTGTACCATAATTAGAACTAATACTAAATGCAGTTGAATTCATTGCAGACTCATCATTTAAACCTAAATTAGATGTATATGTATTTATTTTAACAAATACTAATGCTTTGTTGTGTACTCCATTTTTAGATGATGGAGTCCAAGAAACATTAAATTTATTATTATTAACTTTAGCAATGGAAACACCAGTAGCAGCTGCAGGAGCATTTGCTCTAATGTTAAATGCATTAGATGTCGCACTAGTTAAACCAGTAGCTTGAGCTGAAATAGTAGCGTTAGCTTTCCAATCATTAAATTTATAAGAATTAAATGCGAAAGCACCACTTACAGCGTTTTCAGTACTATCAGTAGCCGTAGCTTTACCAAATGTACTTACAATTCTAATTTCACCTGTAAAGTCTTTGTCTAAATTATTATTAGCATCTGTTGCTTTTACAGTAAATGTAGCACCATTACCAACTGAATGATCTTGTGGTTGAGAACTAAAGATTAATTTAGTACTATTAACTTTTACTGTATTTACATTAAAGTCATCAGTAGATTTAGTAGCTGTTTCAAATGGAGTTGAATTGTTAGAAGTAACAAAGTCATCACCATCTAAAGTAAATACTAATTCTGTATTGTCAATATCATAAGTTGAAGTATTTTTCAAAGTATAATTTACATAATAAGTAGCACTTGCATTATCTGCAATAGTTTGTTCAGCAAAAGTAAAGCTCATTGTATTAGAACCAATTGTAGCTGTACCTAAGTTTGTATTAGAACTATTAAAGAATGTAGCAGAGCTAATTACATCGTTTAAGTCATATCCACCAGTTTTACCAATGTATAATCCTGTGAATTTAGTTGGGAACAAGTCTTGACCTGAACCTTCATTATCATCAGTAAATTCAGCTGTTAATGCTCTATGTGTAGTTCCCATAGAAACAGTACTAGATGCACTATTATTGTTTAAAGCAATACTTGTGTATGCTTGAACAAAAGTGTAGTTAATTGCGTCTGATGCGATAGCTAAGTTAGCATTTCTTCTAGGTGCAGTTAATGTATTATCTAATACTGAATTAGCAGTTATAGTAGCAGATATATTGCCACTTGCTGTCATGCCAGAAATAGCTAATGAATAAGAACTAGAAGAATGTTGTGTTAAAGTACTTGACAAAGTACCAGTTCCACCAGCTCCAATTGTTATATCACCTACTTCAAATCCATCAACATCTTGATCCCAGTTAATGTTATAATAAACTATAGGGTCTTGACTAGCACCACTTACAGCTGTAAATGAAGCTTCTGGATAGTCTGTATCTACATGTAATGTAAACAATTCAGAAGTTGTGCTTGATGTTAAGCCAACTTTGTTAGTTATAACAGATGTATTAGCTACTTTAAAGTCACCAGATACACTTTCTTGAGTTCCATTATGAGTAAGAATATATCTTGTCAATGTTGGACTTGGTTCAGAAACTGTTGCAGATGTAAAGTTAGCAGAAGGGTTGATAAAGTTAAGTATCTCACCTGGTTTAACTCTTTCATCATCTGTAGTTAATGTAACAGTCATAGAAGTAAATGTATTAGATATTTCTACTGTACTAATTGTTATACTTGCACTTGGTGCAGTTCTATCAACTGTTACAGATGACATATCAGTTGTAGTCATTGTATTACTGAAATTACCATTTAAGTCTTCAAAATATAGATCAAAAGAAACAAGTCCTTCTGGATCATTATTATCAACTGTAAATGAAGCAGACCAGTTAATCTTATCAGCTGAAGGATTAGTTGGAATAATAACTCTATCATTAGTACTTGAAGTAATTGTCATTGATACATTTTGAAGTTCTTCAGCTGCTTCAAAATCAAATGTCACTACTCCACCATCTGTTGCATAGTTATTATAAGGAGTTCCACCAACCATATTATCAGAATACATTGTTAAAGAAGTTAAATCAGGATTTCCGTTATCAAATTCATAAGTTAATGTATTAGAATTAGCATTCGGATTATTAACTGCATCAAATACATCATTTGCAGCTAACCAAACGTTTACAGTTCCTTCTGAACTTGCATGTACTGTAATTTCAAATTCCTCACCAGCAGTAATTACTGAAGTTACTGTAGCAGTTGCATTTGTTGCCATTAAAGCATCAGTTACAGCTAATCCAGTGATTGCTTCATTGAAAGTAATAGTTGCTGAATAAGATTCATCACTTGATAATGTACCAGAGTTAGAAGATATTACACCATTTGGTGCAATTCTATCAACATTAAACGTATTGTTAAATGTAGTTTCCTCATTTTCTTGATTACCTGCAATGTCAGTTGCATTTTTACCATCTAAAGTAACATTAATGTTATTTACTTCAACATTTCCAGTTACGTTATATATTGCTGTATATTCATTGTTAGCAGTCCAGTTCGCACTAGTAGATGTATAAGTTGCACCAGCTCCGATTGAAATATCAGGAGTAGTTGTATTTAACATATTATCATCATAGTTAACTGTTACAGTTAATGAACTATTTGCTAAGTTAAGTGTTGTATTATTAACAACAGTAATTGTACCAGTTGGAGCAGTATAGTCAATTGTTACTACACTTGCATCATCAACTAAGTTAATCATTGTGTTGTTATTTGCCATATCAGTTACAGTAATGTTAAATGTCGCACTACCTTCAGTATCAGTTCCAAGAACTGAAATAGAAGTTGAGTAGTTCATTCCACCAATGTTATTGATTCCTAAACCAGTTCTACCAGCTAAAGCACCATTTCCACTATTTAAACTTTCATCAGAAGTAAATGTTACTGATACTAAGTCGCCTACTTTAGCTCTATTCATTGATAAATTATCAGTATAAATAGATACGTCAGATATCATAGGAGCTGTATTGTCAACTATAACTCCACCTGAAGTTAAAGCAACACTCATATTACCAGCGTTATCTGTGTAAGCATTTGCAGCTATAGTAATGCTTGCTGAACCATCACCATTTAAGCCAGTTACTATTACAGTTCCGCTATTGACATCAGAACCAACTAAAGTTGCTGAACCTGAACCATAGTTCACTGTAAAGCTTGAAGAGTTAACATTGAAGTTATCAGCTCCAGTTACATCATACGTAAATGTTGCAGTTCCAGCACTATTAACAGCCGATGGCATTACAGGATTAAATGTAATTACTGGAGCAGTGTTATCTATTGTAACAGTTGCACTATTTCCAGTAGCATCGTTTGTGTTTCCAGCATTGTCTTCAACAATATCAGCATCAAGTGAAATAGCTAAATGACCATCTCCCATCGCACCCCAAATTGTAACAGTTGATGTATTAGCACCATTTGCTACCATGTGATTATTAGGAGTAATACCGTCAAAATTAATATCTCCACCTGTTAATGAAACATTATTAATTCCATTTGCATCAGCATAATCAATTGTATATGTAAATGTTGATGAACTATTTGCATCAACTATTGAAGGAGCGTTAATTGTAACAGTTGGTTTTGTATTATCTACACTTATTGTAGAACTTGAAGTTAAGTCGTTAGAATTTCCAGCTGCATCAGTATAAACTCCTGCAAGCATATCAATTCCAGCTTGACCATCTCCAGTCAATCCAGTTACTGTTACTGTACCACTTCCATTTCCTGAAGTAGATACATTCACAACATTTCCATCACCATCATTGTTTTCCACTGTAAAGCTTGAGCTCATTGCTGTATTAGCACTTGCTCCATTCACTGTATAAGTAAATGTTGCTGTACCATTTGAATTAATTAAGTTAGGCATTGCACTTATAAATGTGATTGTTGGTTTAGTATTATCAACTTCAACACCATTAGTAGATGTAGAAGAAGCATTACCATTACCAGCTAAATCTGTAAATGCATTTGCATTCATTGTTAGACTTGCTGAACCATCACCAGTTAGACCAGTTACAGTTACTGTAGCAGATGAAGCATCTCCACCTTCATAAGTAATTACACCAGCACCGGCAGTACCATTATAAACCAAACCAAAGCTTGTATTGTCAGTTATATTATTGTTATCTGCGCCATTTGCAGTAATCGTAAAGGTAGTAGTACCAGTTTGATTAACTACATTTGGATTAGGATTATTGATTGTAACAGTTGGTGCTGTATTATCTACATTAACACCTTCACTTGTTACTGCTAAACTTCCATTATTTACATTATCAGTAAATGCATTTGCAAGCATTGTAATACTTGTTGAGCCATCACCAGTTAAACCAGTAACAGAAACAGTTGCACTTGAAGTTGTTCCACCGATGTAATTAATAGATCCACCAGCAGTTCCATCATGTACTAATGTAAATGAGTTAGAAGCTAAGTTGTTATTATTTGCATCAGTAGC
>JAUIIX010000098.1 GCA_030431515.1 bacterium | reverse complement strand
AAGTAGAGTTAATGCCTGATGGTGAACATTTTATTGTAAATTATGGAATAACTGGTGAGAACAAAAAAGATATGAAAGTTGAAGTTCGAAAGTTAATTGACGGATCAATTGAAAAACAAATTTTAACGGATGAATTTAGAAACGCATATATTGAATCAAATACTGAAATATATTTCACTCAAGATTTTAAATATTTTATGCTTAAATGGTCAAATATTTTATTTGATGTTGAAACTTTAAAACCAGTAAGAACTTTTGAAGCAATACTTGACTGGAATGGTGAAAGTATTGATGTTGGAAAAGTTCAATTCTCAAAAGACAATAAATATGTTTTTATTCTTAACAGAGGAGATTTTGATGGTGAACCTGATGCTCCTTATTTTACCACAGCCAGAAGCTCAGTTTATATTTTTGACTTCCAAACAGGTGAATTTATAAAAAAAATATTTTTACCTTATCTAACAGAAAACATTGAAATTTCAGACGACGGAAAATATTTACAAACTTTTCAGGGATTGTATCATTATGGACAATATGCAAATCAACCAGTTGCTATAAATATTATTAGTACAGGATCATTAGAAATTATAAAAACTTTTGAACCTGGGAAATTTTGTACATCTACTGGTTTTATAAAAGATAAAGATATTTTTTATTATAAAAATACTAATGAATCACAATATAGCTTTTATGATATAATTAGATTAGAAGAAATACTGAAATCGAATTTGGGATTTACTTCTGAATATTATACTACTAACCTTATGTTCAATTCTAACAATTCAGAATTAATTATATTTTCTATTAATAAAGAAAATATTAATATTACTAATTTATATAAGTTAAATTATCCCGAATTAATTATTATTGATAAATTTCTTGATTCAAAAATTAAAATTGAAAATATCACAAGAGTAGATGACAACAATTTAATATCTTATTCTAAGCGGGATAAATGGATAAAATATTATAATATTTCAACATTAAATATAGGAAGTGATGAAGAAAGTATTTATTTTAATTTGGAAAATAAAAGATTAAAATTTTTTGCAAATGATTTTTACAATAAAAATATTAGAATTCAATTATATGATAATAATGGAAAAGAAATTTCAACTCTATTTGAAGAGTACCTTAATAATAATCAAATGGAATTCGAAATTCCTAATTTGTTTAGTGGTATATATCATATAAAATGTGAATCAGAAAATAAAACCATCACTTATAAATTTATGGTGGTAAGGTAAACAAAAAAGCCACGCTATTGCATGGCTTAGCAGTAAAATATTTTAATTGTAATTACTTATATATTTCTGATTTTGGAAATCCAAGTCTTTGTAGAAAATGTCTGAAACTAACTCCTAATACTCCTAAACCGTATTTTATACTTCTTGGGATATTTATTGAGGAAGCATCATCAAAGTATTTAGTTGGGCAAGTAATCTCAGCAATATCATATCCAGCCCAAAAAATTTGTGATAACATTTGATTGTCAAACACAAAGTCATTTGAGTTTGCATTAAAGTTAATATCATTTAAAACTTTTTTGGAAAATGCTCTATACCCTGTATGATATTCAGATAATTTCTGACCAATCAACATATTTTGAGCTAAAGTAAGAAATCTGTTTGCCACATATTTGTAATAAGGCATTCCACCCTTTAAAGCACCTTTGCCAAGTATTCTCGACCCAAGCACTACCTCATACACTTCATTAGCTATTAGGTAAGCCATCGACGCAATTAACTTAGGTGTATATTGATAGTCGGGGTGAACCATTATAACAATATCAGCATCTATTTCTAAAGATTTATTGTAGCAACTTTTTTGATTTCCACCATAACCTTTGTTTTTTTCATGTCTAATTACATGATGAATACCCAGTTTTTTTCCAAGTTCTGTTGTCTTATCTCTTGATGCATCATCTACTAAGATTACTTCATCAACTATATCAAAAGGTATTTCATTGTAAGTTATCTCTAAAGTTTTTTCTGCATTATAGGCAGGTAAAACTACAACTATCTTTTTATTATTTATCATATTTTTTAAATAAAAGTACTTTTATTCCATCAATTACTAATTCAGGACGCAAAATTAAAGAAAAATCATTATTAATCAAAGAATTATAGATTAATTTACTATTTCCACCAGTTAAAACTATATCAAATATGACATTATTTTCATTTTGAACTTTTAAAATTATGTCTTTAATCTCTGCAATTAGTCCTAAAAACACTCCATTATTAATTGCCGATTTAGTATTTTTTCCTAATTCAAAAGTAAAAGTATCTTCAGCTTTTTTTTCAATATTTGTATTTGTGTAAATTGAATTTAATCGAGTGTTCAGACCGGGAGTAATAAATCCACCTAAGCATTTTGAGTTTACAAGTAAATTATAAGTTTGAGCAGTTCCACAATCTATCGTTAATATATTATTGCCAAACTCATTATTAGCAGCAATTAAACCCAGTTTTCTATCTATTCCCATTCCCTCAATTTCAGTAAAATCAATATTAGATAGTGGAAGTAAGTCATTTATATTATTAAGTTCGATATGATGAGCAAGATAATCACTAAGTTTATAATTCACAGAGGAATAATAAATTTTTGAATATTCTATTTTATTTAATACTTTGTTAATTTGATTAATAATAGAAAGTAGATTATTTTTATCTAAGATTTGATTAGTATAATCGATAAGATACAAATTATCCTTATCAGAAATTTTTAACCTTGAATTTCCAATTTCAAATATTAGTAATTTATTATTTTCTAAAACTTTATCAAAGTTCATATCTGATAGAATCTCCATTATCTATTCTTTTATTTTCACCATTTAGATTTACCAAATTCAAAGAACAATCTGGATTTACTCGAGATAATTTCCAGATTCCTTCTATACCAATTACATTGATATTCTTATCGCTTAGATTAATCTTATCAATCCACTTATTATAGATTTCAAATTCATCTAATTTAAAAAGCAATTCAAATTGATAAATTAATTCAGAATATATTTTTTCTAATTCAATTTTTACCCCAGATAATAGCAATGAAGTTGCTGAATCTTTTAATTCATCTGGAAAACTTGACTGATTGATATTAATCCCAATACCTATGATAGTGCTTTCGGCTTTTTTCCCAGAACTCGAATGCTCAATCAAAACACCACTAATTTTCTTAAAAGTATCTTGTAAAATATAAACATCATTCGGATATTTTATTCTTAGTTTATCACTATAAACAAATTTTGATAAAGTATTAAAGACCACCAAGCACCCAAGAGATTGATAGATTGAAGGTGTTCTGTATGCTCCAATTGACTTATGATTTAAAGCAAATGAAAGATAAATATTTTTACCATAGCTTCCTTCCCAAGTTTTGCTATTTCTACCTTTGCCCATTGTTTGAAAATCACAAGAAACTGCAATAATTCCTTTATCTTTGATTAATTCTTTCGCATACTCATTGGTAGAGCTAATTTCTCTAAAATGAATTCTCTCAATCATTTTTTAATAAAGTAGTTATATCATTTATAAAATCAGTACTTATTTCTTCTAAAGCGGCATTAAAAGCAAGTGGAATAGAACGAGCTTTACTATTTTCTCTTTCTATTAGTTTAGTAAAAGACTTCTGCAAAATCAATTTATTTGATGTCTTATTTGTTAAAATTTTAATAAGAGTGAAGTTAATAGTCATTTCAACATTTTCTTCGTAAGCGTCAAATTGGATAACATCAATATTCAAGATATAATCTGGAATAGTTCGTTTCTTAAAAGTATAAACACCATTTCCAAAAATATTAGATTTCAGAATTAGAGTATTATAATAATTTTGAATCATTTCACTTGGGCTGGCAATCCACTTATAATAAATGTACTTCTCTACTTTGTTATCTCCGTCAATAGATTTGATATAAATATCATCATACTCAGGCGACATTGATACATCATCAATAAAAATAGAGATTGGTAAGCTCTGCTCTAATACTTTGGGGATATTTTCCTTACTAAAACCAAAATATTCATTCTCTGGGTAATCCGTTGGAATACCGACACAAGAAACGAGTATAAACATTAGTAGTAGATAATATATTCTCATTTTAATGCTAAATTTATTAATTTGGAAAAAATTTTTAATCAAATTACAAAAAATAATTTAAAATTGTACTATTTTATTTCAGATGTTCATCTCGGTCTTTTAGATAGACACTTAGACCGTAAGAGAGAAGATTTACTTCTCCGAGTATTAGACAAAATAAAAGAAGATGCTAAAGTAATCTATTTAGTAGGTGATATCTTCGATTATTGGTTTGAATACAAGGAAGTTATACCTTCTTTTTTCTATCGTACACTAAACAAAATATATGAGTTAACCCAAGCAGGTATAGAGATAAAATACTTGATGGGTAATCATGATTTTGGTCATAGATCATTCTTTTTTGATGAATTTGGAATAGAAATAATAAAAGAGGATATAGAAATTAATCTTTTTGATAAAAGAATCTTCATATCTCACGGTGATGGCAAAAGTAAAAAAGACCTCGGCTATAAAATTTTAAAAGCAATACTACGCCACCCAATTTCTAATAAATTATTTAACATCTTACATCCAGATTTTGGAATTGGATTAGCAAAATCAAGTTCAAAAAAGTCAAGACATCACACAGATAGCAAAGATTATGGTGAAACTGATGGTATGCGTCAATTTGCTTTTGACAAAATAGATGAGGGCTATGACTATGTGGTAATGGGTCATCGCCATAAAGCAGAAAAAACCAAGCATAATAATGGATATTATATAAACTTAGGCGAGTGGCTCAACAATCCAACATTTGCATCCTTTGATGGAGATGATTTTAAAATTATTTATGTGAATGAATTTTTAGTCAATTAGTTAATTTAAAAATAATCCTATCATTCTTAATTTGATTTAGAAACTTTTTAATTCCTACAAGAAATATCGAAATATTTGAAAATATCAATTAATAATATTTCTATCATAATTATTAATATATATTTCCTCCAAATCTTTGATTTATGCTATTGGGGTGGAATATATTTTTCTACAGATTTTATTTAATTATATAATAGTTTATCAAAAACTAATTAACTTTTAATTAGAATAAAACAAGTCGGAGTTATTTAATTTTTTGATATTTATATTTAATAACAAATTCTTTTGCTTCTCTCATAAATTCTGGGTATTTTATATATTTATCTGTTATTAAAGGGTCCTTTATATGTTGAAAATAATACCCTTCAGAGATTAAGTATTTTATAACTTGCCACTTTTTAGTATTATTCTTCTTAGGTGGACGAAACTTATGATTAATAAAAATCATTTGATTAGAACAAATTGCACATTTTCCAACATATATTATTAAAATCTGTTCCTAAATTCTCAACTCGATTACATTCTAAACAGACAGCTTTGTGACCCATATCTTTTAAATATCAAATTTTAAAACTAATACTAAATATTGCGAATTTAAAAAATATATTAATATAAACAATAGCTTAGATTTTACTTTTTTAAATTCTTTAATTCTTTATCAAAATCAGAAATAATTTTTTGTGATTTATTAAATACTTCATATTCTTTGCTTGCCTTTTCAATTGCTTTTAAATGAGAAATTTTGCCTTTACCGTCAAGTATTTTATATTCATTGAAATTTAAAAACTTATCGACACTATTTGATAATTGCTCCATTGTGAAAGTATTTTCCCTTTCAATTAAATTCTCAATATAATCAAAATATGATGTTACCGTTCTTTCAAGTTGTTTGATTTCTTTTTCGTTCAAGTAATTTTTTGCTATTTGAGTGTCTGACTTCAAAATTCTTCCATCTGGTGAATTTTTCCAAGTACTTAATCCCATATTTTGATTATTTGCATTTGCTTTTTGATGTATTAATTCTGCTGCTGTTTTACCAGAAATTGCAAAATGAAATTTATTTTGAATCATTAAATAAAAATTTTTACTAAGTTCAGCTTTGGGATTATAATCAATTGAGCATTCTGCAAAAATATCAGTTATTTGTTGGTAAATTCTACGTTCACTTGCTCTTATGGAGCGAATACGTTCTAATAATTCTTTAAAATAGTCTTTTTCAAATGTATTTTCCCCTTGTTTCAAACGATTATCGTCGAGAACAAAACCTTTAATAATATATTCTTTTAAAGTTTTAGTTGCCCAAATTCTAAATTGAGTTGCTTTGTTTGAATTTATTCTGTAACCTACAGAAATTACAGCATCTAAATTGTAGAACTTTGAATTTCGATTAATTTTTCTATTACCTTCAATTTGAACTTGTAAGAAATCCTTACAAGTTGATTCTTCGTCTAATTCTCCTTCTTGAAATATGTTTTTTAGATGTATTGTTATATTTTGGGGAGTAGTATTAAATAATTCAGCCATCATTTTTTGTGTCAGCCAAATTGTTTCATTTTCTAATAACACACTAAGTTTTACTTCACCTTGTGGCGTAGTATAAAGTAGAAAATTATTTTGATTTGCTAAAGAGTCCTGCATAATATTTTGTTTTAATAGCACTTACCGACACATTGCAGAAAGCTTTTTAATAAATTATATCCAACATTATCATAGTAGTAACTAATGACGCAATAGCTACAGCCGTTTGTTTCATTCTCGAAGCTTGTAAGTGTCTATATAATGTCAATAAAATATCAAAATCCGTTGTGTTATCATTTGACATTTGTATTTCATATCTATTATTATGAATAATTTGCTTTTCATTTCGGATTTTTAAAAGGGTATTGTTTTCATTATCAATCATTTTAGTTGCCCATTTGAATCCCCATTCACCTGTTATTTTCTTATTTGTTTCTAAAATTTCTGTACTACCTGAAAATGAGTTTGTTTTTAAATTATAAACATTCTGGTCGCCTTCAAATACTTTAGTTTCAAGCTTATTATGAATTAACTTATATATTTTATTGTTAGTTGTTATTTCAGTTTTTGTTAAATCAGAATTTGATTTAATACTTCCAATTAAATTATTCTCATTATTATACACATTTATAACATCATTCTCTAATATTGCAAGCATAATTATATTATTTCCTTAATATATTTAGAATTTTAATCAAATTTAATTTCATAAACGAAACAATCAAATTAATATTTCTTTCAATTCTTCGATTTGTGGGGTATGGGTGGTTTTAGTTTTCTATTAATATTAAGAGGCTGTCTAAAAAGTCCAAATTATTAATATATTTGTTTAGAAATTCATATTTTTCTTCAATTTTTGATAATTTCTATTTATTAATAATTATCTCATATCCATAAAAATAACAAGTAGTTGTAAT
>JAUIIX010000023.1 GCA_030431515.1 bacterium | reverse complement strand
GTAATTTAGATAAAATAAAATTCTAATATATATAGTATTATATTATTAATATTAGGATATTGTTATGTCAATGACTAAAAGAATTTTAGAATTAGAGAAAGAATATATCTATCAGAATGATGAAGGAGAAGAGTATTACAATTATATCATCAAGAGTCTGAAAACATATAATGATACAAATATTCAAGGTTTGATAAACTTAGATGATGGTGAATTAGAATGTGGGTTAGAGTTAGTGGACTAGTAGGTGGTAATTTAGTTCATCTACAATAGTTGCATCTTAACATATATAATGTATTCAAAATCATAGAATATTCACAAAAATAGTGAAATTTAGATAAAAACGTCTCATATACGTCTCTATTTTAAAGTCAGTGAAATTTAAAATATCTATAACGCAAAATACTGCAACGAGTTGCGAAGTAATTTTTTCAAAGAATAGTACACCCGGAGGGATTCGAACCCCCAACCCTCAGAGCCGAAATCTGATGCGCTATCCAGTTACGCCACGGATGCATTAAAATACAAAATTATGAAATTTAATTAGATTTTTAAAGATTTTATTTTTTTATTTAATTTATTAATCGTAATATTGCGATTATTAATTATCGAATTTTATTTTTATGGGTCTTTCTAAATTAGATTTATTTTCTGAAAAACAAATTGAAATTGCAAAAATTTGCAATACTTTAGCTCATCCTGCCAGAATTGCTATACTCCAAGAATTGATGCAAAAAAATGAATGTGTTTGTGGTGATTTAGTAAGCGAAATTGGTTTATCTCAATCAACTATTTCACAACATCTGAAAGAGTTAAAGAAATTTGGGCTGATTAAAGGTTCTATAGAAGGGGTTAAAACTTGTTATTGTATAGATTATGATGTGTTAGCTAATTATAAGTTTATTTTGAATGAGTTTTTAAATTATGATTCTGTTCCAAATTTAGATTGTTGTTAAATTATTTAGGGTTTTTATGTTTGAAAAGTTTGATACTATATTAGATTCTAGAAAAGAATTATTAAATACTATTGCTGATTTTATTAAGAAAAATGAGATTAAAAATATTAATTTTATTTGCACTCATAATAGTCGACGTAGTCAAATGTGTGAGGTGTGGGGGAGAGAAGCTTCAGCTTTTTATGGAATAAGTGATAAGTTAAGTTTTTATTCTGGTGGAATGGAAACAACTGAGTTTAACCCAAATGCTGTTGATGCAATTACTTCTTTTGGAGTTAAATTAGTTAAAGGCGAAGGAAAAAATCCGATTTATGAACATTTCGTAGGTAGTAATATAAGCAAATGTTTTTCCAAACTTTATGATGATGAGTATAACTCCAAAGATAATTTTATAGCAATTATGACTTGCTCAGATGCTGATGAAAATTGTCCAAATGTTATGGGTGCAAAAGCAAAGTTTTCATTGACATTTGATGACCCAAAGATTTTTGATAATACTGATAAAGTAAAAGATGGCTATAAAGAAAGATGCGAAGAAATAGCAACTCAAATATTTTATCTAATTTCAAGGATAAAGTAATATGAATGTAAGGTTATCATTTTTAGATAGATATTTAACCCTTTGGATATTTATTGCAATGTTTGTAGGAATTTTTATTGGATATTTAATTCCTTCATTTCCTGATTTCGTTAATAGTTTTTCGATTGGAGTTACTAATATTCCAATAGCTATTGGGCTAATTGTAATGATGTATCCACCACTTGCAAAAGTTAAATATAAACTATTACCTTCAATTTTCAAAAATGTTAAAGTCCTTAGTTTATCTATATTTTTGAACTGGATTCTCGGTCCTATTTTAATGTTTATTCTAGCAATTCTATTTTTACAAGATTACCCAGAATATATGGCAGGATTAATATTGATAGGTCTTGCACGTTGTATTGCTATGGTGCTTGTATGGAATGACTTAGCAAAAGGTAGTAAAGAAATGGGAGCAGCTTTAGTAGCACTAAATTCTATTTTTCAAGTATTTACTTATAGTTTTTATGCTTGGCTTTTCATTACTAAGTTACCACCATTATTCGGATTAGAAGGGCAAATTGTTGAAATAAGTATAGAACAAGTTAGTGAAAGTGTTCTCATATATTTAGGGTTACCTTTTTTATTAGGTTTTTTGAGTAGATTGCTATTTGTGAAAATGAAGGGTGAAGATTGGTATGAAAGAAAATATATTCCTAAAGTTTCGCCACTGACTTTGTATGCACTTTTATTTACTATAATTATAATGTTTGGTATGAAAGGAGAAATGATATTAGAATTACCTTTTGATGTACTTTTAGTTTCAATTCCACTGTTAATTTATTTTGTATTTATGTTTTTTATAAGTTTTGTAATTGCAAAATGGTATAAAATCAAGTTTTCTGAAAATGTTTCAATTGCATTTACAGCTACTGGCAATAATTTTGAATTGGCAATTGCTGTGTCAATAGCAGTTTTTGGTATTAATAGCGGACAAGCATTTGTAGGTGTCATCGGTCCACTTATCGAAGTACCTGCTTTGATTCTTTTGGTAGCATTATCTAAAAAATTGGAAAAAGTTTTTTATAAATAATTATGAAATTTTATTAATTTTGCATAATCAATTCAATTTATAATGGAATATTATGTCATTAATAATAGTGTTACTATTAAATTTTGCAATTTCATCAGAAAACTTTCTTATAAATGAAGATTTTAACAATGTAAACCATAAATGGCAAAACTCTTTTGTTGAATTTTCAGAATTAAAAGTAAATAATGGTGTTTTGAATATTCAAATTGTAGAAGAATCTGAATGGGAAAATATTTTAATAGAAATGTATTTGCATCCAATTAAAGATTTACAAATTGAAACTAAAATAAAATTTAACTCAGGTGATAAAGAAGGAGATTATGGAATTGCTTATGCCTCACACAATTATAAATATGCTAATTATTTTGTAATCAGTAATAATGGTGAATATAAGGTATATGCCGACTATAATGGTAAAACTATTGAATACACTGATTGGGTTAAAAGTGATTTTATTAGTAAAACAGATTTTAATACTCTAAAAATCTTAAAAGAGGGAAATAATTTCACTTATTATATAAATAATAATAAAATATTTGAAAGCGATAGGCCAAAATTCTATGGTATTCAAAATGGATTTACACTACAAAACAATATGAGTGTTGATGTAGATTACTTCAGTTTAATTCAAGAAGCTACTGAAATCAATTTACATAAAGATATTAATTATGAAATTAAAAGAGAATATTTAAGTAAAAATATAAATAGTGAAATATCTGAAAATGCACCTTACATAAGTCCAGATGGCAATATTTTATTTTTTGATAGAGAAATTATTGATAAAGATGGAAATGACTTAGGAACTGATATTTTTTATTCAGAAAAAGATGCTCAAGGTAATTTTACTTTTGCAAAATCAATTGGTAAGCCCTTGAATAATGAAGATAATAATTCGGCAATTTCAATTACGTCAGATGGAAATAGTTTAATGGTATTAAATGTATATAATCCAGATGGTAGTACAGAAAGAAGTGGTATATCAATAAGTAAAAAAGTTAATAATAAATGGCAAGTGCCTATTGAAATTAAAGTTGAAGATGCTCATAATAATTCTGAATTTAGTGAATATATGCTTTCAGCTGATGGAACAACATTAATTTCAACAATAGAAAGAAATGAAACATTTGGTATGAAAGATATATATGTGAGTTTCAAAAAAGAAGATGGATCTTTTTCTAAACCAAAAAACTTAGGACCTGTTGTAAATTCATTTTCTCAAGAAACAGGAGCGTTTTTAGCTTCAGATAAGACTACACTTTATTATTCTACATTTGGATATAAGGGGTATGGATATAATGATTTATTTATGACAAAAAGATTAGATGATACTTGGACTAATTGGAGTACACCTGTTAATCTTGGTAATAAAATTAATTCTGATGATTGGGATGCTTATTTAAGTTTAGATGCAAGTGGTGAATTTGCGTATATGACTTCAGTGAAAGAAGAAAATAATCAAGATATTTTAAAAGTTGACTTACCTCCATCAGTAAGACCAGACCCAGTATGCTTAGTAAAAGGAACAATCAGAGATTCTAAAACAAAAGAAATATTAAGTACAATTGTAGAATATAAAGATTTAAATACAAATGAAATAATGGGAACAGCAAGTTCTGATGATATTTCAGGTGTTTTTAAAATTATTTTAATTCGTGGAAAAAAATACTCTTTTAATGCAAAAAAAGAAGGATACTATCCTATTAGTCAGAACTTAGACTTATCTGAAATAAATAAATATCAAGAAGTTGAAGTTGACTTGTATCTGACTCCAATAGAAAAAGGTGCTGAAATAATTTTAAATAATGTTTTTTTTGAATATAATAAAGCTGACTTACAATCAGATTCCTATTCAGAATTAAATAATTTAGTTGAATTTTTAAAATTTAATAAAGATATAAAAATTGAAATTTCTGGTCACACTGATGACCAAGGAAGTGCTGATTATAATTTAAAATTATCTGAAAGTAGAGCAACATCTGTTATGAATTATATTACTAATAAAGGTATCTCAAAAGAAAGACTTAGTGCTGTTGGTTATGGAAAAACTAAACCTATAGTAAGCAATGACAGCGATGAAAATAGAGCTAAAAATAGAAGGGTAGAATTCAAAATTCAATAAAATATATAAATATTTTAAAAATCAATTAATAGGTAAAATATGTACTTACTTATATTATTGCTAAACTTAAATTTAGCAATTTCTTCAGATAATTATATTATAAATGAACAATTTGATGGAAGTAAATCATTATGGGATGACTTTAATTCAAAAATTTGCAATGTGAAAATTGCAAATGGTGTAATGAATTTAGATATGCATTCTACTTCAAAGTGGTTGAATGTAAATCGAGAAATATTTATTGACCCTAATAAAGATTTTGAATTAGAAATAAAGTTAAAATTTGTAAATGGAGCTGATAACTATGGTTATGGATTAGTATTTGGATCTTATGATTATGATTATGCTAATTATTTTTTAGTGACTGGAAATGGCAACTATAAAATATATAGTAAGTCTATAGGTCAAGAAAGTGAACATACAAAATGGATCAAATCAAATATTATCAACAATAAAGATTATAATATATTAAAAATTGAAAAAGTTCAGTCTAATTATTCATTTTATTTAAATAATAAAAAAGTTTACGAGAATGATTCTATTAAACTTTACGGTACTTCATTTGGGATTTCAATTCAAAAAAAAATGAATATAGATATTGATTATTTTAGTATCAAACAAGTGGAATCTCCTATTAATTTACATGAGGATATAAATTTCGAAATAAAAAAAGAATTCTTAAATGATGAAATAAATAGTGTTCATACTGAAAAATCACCAAAAGTTAGTCCAGATGGAAATATATTGTTTTTTACTCGAAGTGATAAATCAACTCCTGACAAAATAAATGATAGTGATGTATTCTATGCTATAAAAGATTCTAATGGTATTTTTTCAAAAGTTGAAAATATAGGAAAACCAATTAATAATAGTGGTCATAATTCTATAATATCAATTACTTCTGATGGTAATACATTAATGGTAATGAACACTTATAAAGAAGATGGAAGTCCTAAAAGTTCAGGAATATCGATAAGTAGAAAAATTCAAAATAAATGGGAGATACCTAAGGAAGTCAAAATTGAAGATTTTCAAAATTTTTCTAAGTATAGTGAATATATGTTATCTGCTGATGGTAATATTTTAATTTTAACTGTTCAAAGATCATTTACCTTTGGAATGAAAGATATCTATGTTAGTTTTAAAAAAGAAGATGGTACTTTTAGCAAACCAAAAAATTTAGGCCCGATAGTAAACACATTTACACAAGAAACAGGTGCTTTTTTAGCTCCTGATTTAAAAACTTTATATTATTCAACTGCAGGTTTCAGTGGTTATGGTTCAGATGATATTTATATGACAAAAAGATTAGATGAATCATGGACGAATTGGACAATACCTGTTAATATGGGAAATAATATAAATTCACCAGAATGGGATGCTTATTTAACTTTAGATGCGAGTGGGGAATTTGCTTATATGACATCAAATAGAGAAGGAAAAGAATTAGATTTGATAAAACTAAATTTACCTCCAGCAGTTAGACCAGACCCAGTTTGTTTAGTAAAAGGTATAGTTAAAGATACAAAAACAGGAAAGACAATTTCTGCAAATGTAGAATATAAAGACATAAAAACTAACGATAAACTTGGAACTGCTAGTTCTGATGATGTTTCTGGAGAGTTTAAAATTATATTGCAAAGAGGTAAAAAATATTCATTTAATGCAATCAAAGAAGGATATTATCCTATTAGTCAAAATTTAGACTTATCGGATATTCACCGTTACCAAGAAGTAGTAGTTGATTTATTACTAACACCGATTGAAAAAGGTGCAGAAATAATATTAAATAATTTATTTTTTGATTACAATAAAGCTGATTTGCAAACAGATTCTTATTCAGAACTAAATTCACTCGTTGATTTTTTAAATTCTAATGAAGGAATTAAAATTGAAATAATAGGGCATACAGACGACCAAGGAAGTGCAAGTTATAATCTAAAATTATCAAAAGATAGAGCAATTTCAGTAATGGAATATTTAAGTAGTAAAGGTATCTCAAAAGAAAGACTTAGTGCCACTGGATTTGGTGAAAGTAAACCCATGTTGAAAAATGATAGTGATGAGAATAGAGCAAAGAATAGAAGAGTAGAATTTAAGATTCAGTAAATATTAAAATTATTATTAATGTTTTACAATAAATATTACTATTATTTCGTGATAGTATTAAAAAACAACTAATTTATAATTTTATTTGAGGTATTTATGAAAAAATCTACTAAAAGTAGTTTGTTGAGCATAGCTGCTGGTGCATTTATAGCAAGTGGATCAGTTGCAAGTGCTGGTATCATTTCAGATTTAGGTTCTGCAAACAATCTAAGAGCAGATATTTTATCAACAAATTTAAACATGGATTTTCAATCAAGTTTAATGGCTGTTGAAATGAATTGTGGTGAAAACACCTGTGGTGGTGGAGAAGAAAAGGCTAAAACACCAAAGAAAGAAGGCGAAAAAGCCAAAGAAAAAGGTGAAGAACACAAATGTGGTGAAGGAAAGTGTGGAGAAGGTAAATGTGGTGAAGAAAAAACCAAAGAAAATACTGAAAAAACACAAAAAGAAGGTGAAAAAGCCAAAGAAGAAAAAGGTGAAGAACACAAATGTGGTGAAGGTAAATGTGGTTTATAATTCCATATTAAAAAAACATTCATTAAAAGGAGAAACTATTTTAGTTTCTCTTTTTTTTTATTTGTGGATAAAAGTATTATATTAGTTAACTGTATGTATAATAATGATATAAATGGAACTATAACTTTGAACATTATAAAAATATATATAAAATAATTGCCAATCATTTTTATTTCCTTAATTTTGTTTTTATATTCTTACAGGTTACGAAATTGAAAGAAAACAAGGTATTAAAAGAGTTATCTCCTTATCTAACCTTAGGTATAGAATTTGCATTTTCAGTTTTACTATTTGTCCTATTAGGGCGGTGGTTAGATGAAAAATTTGATACTGATCCTTCATTTACAATATTCTTTATATTGTTTAGCGTAGTAGGGGGATTTATTAGATTATTTGTAAAAATAAATTATTTAGGAAAGAAGAATGATAGAAATAATTCTCGGGATAATACTTCCTCTGATTAAATTTCTTTTAAATATTCTTATTTTAAAGTTTACTTTTAAAAAGAAAGAAGATATGATGAAAGG
Source organism: bacterium (assembly GCA_030431515.1). Lineage (GTDB taxonomy): Bacteria > Bacteroidota > Ignavibacteria > Kapaibacteriales > UBA2268 > JAJRPT01. The sequence goes on along the minus strand of JAUIIX010000023.1, from coordinate 37,235 downwards.
TTTTTTTCTTTCATTATTAATAGGATTTATGTTTTTATTAGTTTCTACTCTTTTAGTGTTGCTATTATTAGAAATACAAATCATTGAATTTATTATCACTTTGTTTGCAAGCTACATCGTATTTATGATTGTGGAAATATTATTTTTTTTAAGAAAAAATAAATTCGTAAGTTTGCAAAGTTAATTTTACAAAAATAAAAAACTATTTTAGAGAATTTACAATTATGAGCGAAGAAAATTTGCACGTTGAAAAAGCAGAAAGTACTGAGAACCCTAGCCAAAAAATAAATCAATTATTAGAGGGCTTAGGTGATCACTATGAATTTAACTATAGTACTTTTCATTTTGATATTCTCCCTTATATATTTTATGATGAAGGAAATTTCCACTTTTTCAGTAATAAAAAAGCATTAGAAGAAAGTGGTCAATATACATTCTCTCATCATAAACCGGTTAGAACTTCTGATCATCATTCACCAGACTTAGACTTGTCAATTACAAACTTAGTAGCATTTCAATTCATTGCAGCAATATTAATTATTGCAGCATTTTTGAATATTGCTAAGAAATACAAAAAAAATGCAACAAAAGCTCCATCTGGTTTCCAAAATCTTATGGAATCATTAGTTGTCTTTGTTAAAGATGAAGTGATTCGTCCTAACTTAGATGAAAAAACAACGAAAAAACTATTACCATACTTTCTAACATTATTCTTTTTTATACTTACATTAAATTTAATTGGTATGGTGCCTGGCGGACACGCAGCAACTGGATCTTTAGGATTACCTTTAGCTTTGGCACTAATAGCGTTCTTTGTAATAAACATAGTTGCAATTAAACAAAGTGGTATAAAACATTGGTTGGAGCATTTATTAGGTGGTGCACCTGTTGGATTGGCTCCTCTTATGATTCCATTGGAAATTATGGGTATGTTAGTAAAACCATTTGCATTAACTGTCAGATTATTTGCAAACATGGTTGCTGGTCACGTAGTACTATACATCCTAATAGGATTAATATTCTTATTTGGAATATATTTCTCACCAGTACTCGTAGGATTCTCAATTTTCATATATTTCTTAGAAATTTTAGTTTCATTTTTACAAGCATATATTTTCACAATGCTAACTGTTATTTTCGTAAGTTTAGCAATTGGTGAAAGTCATGAAGAAGAACATAGTCATTAATATATTTTTTAAAAATAATAAACAATCAATACAAGGAGTAAAATTATGGGCTTATTAGGTGCAGCAATTGGAGCCGGATTAGCAGTAATCGGTGCTGGATTAGGAATTGGAAAATTGGCAGCAGCAGCTTTAGAAGGTTCTTCAAGACAACCTGAAGCAGCTGGAAATTTAAGAACTACAATGATTATTGCTGCGGCTCTAATCGAAGGTGTTGCATTCTTTGCAATCATCGTTTGTATGTTATTCTTATTTATTCAATCTCCAAACGCATAATTTTTAAAATATATAGCGTGCTTACTATTAAAAAGCACGCTATGTTTTACAATGAAAAAAGGTTAAAATGGATAATTTAATTAATGTAAGTCCTGGGCTATTAATTTGGTCAACAGTTATTTTTGGTATTGTTTACTTTATTCTTTCTAAATTTGCTTTCCCTGCTATTGCTGGTGCTTTAGAAGAAAGAGAAAAGAACATAAATGATGCTATTGCTAATGCTGAAGCTCAAAATAAAAAATCTCAAGAATTACTTGCAGAAAGTCAAGCTAAACTTGACAATACTCAAAAAGAAATTCAAACATTATTAGCAAATGGTAAAGCTCAAGCTGAAAAATTAATGCAAGCGGCTACTGAAGAAGCTAATAATATTAAAAATCAAAAAGTTGAAGACGCTAAAAAAGAGATTGAAAGAAGTAAAGATTTAGCTGTTAGTGAAATCAAAAAAGAAGTAGCTGATTTAGTTATTATGGCTACCGAAAAAATTCTTGAAGAAAAATTAGATGCAGATAAGCATAAATCTCTTATTGATAAATATATTTCTCACTTAAATTAAAAAATTGATAATGATTAATACTAAAGCATCAAAAAGATATGCCTCAGCTTTATTTGATATCTCGCTTGAAAAAGGAAATCTTGATGTAATCTTGAAAGATTTTCAATTAATCAAAGATACAATCGGAATATCTAGAGAATTTGAGAATGTATTATTAAGTCCAATTATTAATTACTCTAAAAAGAATGCTATCTTTTTAGAAATTTTTGGTGATAAACTTGATAAACTTACTTATGAGTTTATGAAACTGATAATTAGTAAGAAAAGAGATGCTATGACTTCTCAAATTATTGAAGAATTTATTGTGTTATACAATCAACACAATAACTTAATTCCTGTAGAGATTATTACTGCTGTAGAGTTAGTAGATGAATCCAAAAATTCAATCAATTCTAAAATTTCAACATATTTGAATAAAACTATTATTCCTAACTTTAAAGTTAATAAAAACTTAAAAGGCGGAATCAAAATTCAAGTTGATGATTGGGTTTTCGATGCTTCGATTAAATCTAAATTAGAAGGCATTAGAGAATCTCTTATTTCAAATTAGTAACTAAAATTAAATTTAAAGGTTTTTATTATGGCAGATGTTAGACCAGAAGAAATTTCAGCGATACTTCGAAGACAATTATCAGGATTTGAAAGCGATGCTGATATTTACGAGGTTGGTACTGTATTACAAATAGGAGACGGTGTTGCTCGTGTTTACGGTCTTACTAAAGTAATGGCATCAGAACTTGTAGAATTTCCAAATGGAATTATGGGCATGGCCCTTAACCTGGAAGAAGATAACGTTGGTGTTGTATTATTTGGTGATGATAGACATGTTAAAGAAGGCGACACAGTTAAAAGAACTGGTAAAATTGCCTCTGTACCAGTTGGTAAAGAATTATTAGGTAGAGTTGTTAATCCATTAGGATTTGCTATCGACGGTAAAGGCGATATCAAAACTAAAGAAACTTACCCTATCGAAAGAAAAGCACCAGGTGTTATGGATAGACAACCTGTAACTGAGCCACTTCAAACTGGTATTAAAGCAATTGATGCATTAATTCCGATAGGTAAGGGACAAAGAGAATTAATCATTGGTGATAGACAGACTGGTAAAACTGCTGTTGCTGTTGATACTATAATCAATCAAAAATACACTCATTCTCCAGAAGCTAAAGCCGCTGGTGTTGAGCCAGTATTTTGTGTTTATGTTGCAGTTGGTCAAAAGGGCTCAACAGTTGCACAAGTACAGCATATATTAGAAAAAAATGGTGCGATGGAATATACTACTATCGTTGCTGCAAACGCTTCTGATCCTGCTCCACTTCAATTCGTAGCACCATACTGTGGTTGCTCAATGGGTGAGTATTTCAGAGATAATGGTATGCACGCACTTATTATTTATGATGATTTAACTAAACAAGCAGCTGCTTATCGTCAAGTTTCTTTATTATTAAGAAGACCTCCAGGACGTGAAGCATATCCTGGTGATGTATTTTATCTTCACTCAAGATTATTAGAAAGAGCTGCAAAATACTCTGACGAAAAAGGTGCTGGTTCATTAACAGCATTACCTATTATCGAAACACAAGCGGGTGACGTATCAGCGTATATCCCAACTAACGTAATTTCGATTACAGATGGTCAGATTTATTTAGAGCAAAACTTATTTAACGCTGGTATGAGACCTGCCTTAAACGTAGGTATTTCGGTATCTCGTGTGGGTGGAGCTGCTCAGATTAAAGCAATGAAAAAAGTTGCTGGACCTCTAAAATTGGAATTAGCAATGTATAGAGAACTTGAATCTTTTGCTAAATTCGGGTCTGACTTAGATAAATCAACTCAACAACAATTAACTCGTGGTAGTAGATTAACTGAAATCTTGAAACAAGGTCAGTATCAACCTATTCCAATTGAAAAGCAAGTAGTACTTATTGTTTCTGCAACATCAGGACATTTAGATACTTTACCACTTGAATCATTGAGAAGATATGAAGATGAGTTATTTACAATGTTAGATACTCAACATAAAGATTTACTTGAGAAAATTAGAATTCAAAAAGCATTAACTGATGAAATTAATGGTATTTTAAATCCATTAATTAAAGAATTTACAGAGTCTTTTAAAAGAACATTAAGTTAATAAAATGATAGTACTAACTGGTGGAGCTGGTTTTATTGGTTCTGTTTTTTTAGAAAAACTAAATCAAAATAATCATAAAGATATTATCGTAGTTGATAATATCGCTTCAACTGGAAAATGGAAAAACTTACTTAATAAAGATTTCTCTAAGTACATTAATAAAAATGAATTTATTAATTATATTGACGAGAATTTAATACTTAATAGAATTGAAGCAATTTTTCACTTCGGTGCTTGTTCTTCAACTACAGAAAATAATGTAGATTATTTAATTCATAATAACTTGAATTATTCTATTAAATTATGTGAGTTAGCTTTAGAATATGATATTCCATTTCATTATGCAAGTAGTGCTGCTACTTATGGACATGGTGAAAATGGTTTCTCAGATAAGTTCATTGACAAATTAAAGCCACTAAATCCTTACGGCTATTCTAAATATCTTTTCGATAGATGGTTAATTGATAACAATCATATCGATAAAGTAACTGGTTACAAGTTCTTCAATGTATTTGGACCTAATGAATACCACAAAGGAAATATGGCAAGTATGATTTACAAATCATATTATCAAATACTAGAAAATAATGTGGTTCGTTTGTTCAAATCAAATGATCCACGATTTTCAGATGGTGGTCAAGTTAGAGATTTCGTCTATGTAAAAGACATTGTTAATATAATGTATGAATTTTACAAAAATGACATAAAAGGAATTTACAATTTGGGTACAGGTGTTGAAAATACTTGGTTAGACCTGGCTAATGGTGTGTTTAAAGCTATGGGTAAAAAACCAAATATTGAATTTATTGATATGCCTTCGGATATATCAAAACAATACCAAAATCACACTATTGCAGATATGACCAAATTCAAAAATGTTTCTAACTATGAATTTATGTCTTTTGAATCTGCAATTATGGACTATGTCCAAGAACATTTAAGTAAAGATTGGCAATATAAATAAAGAGTAATTAATGGCAAATCTTAAAGAGATTAGAGGTAGAATCAAAACTGTAAAAAATACAGCTAAGATTACTTCGGCAATGAAAATGGTTTCTGCAGCTAAACTTAGAAGAGCTCAGAATGCAATTGAATCTGCTCGTCCTTACGTTTTAAAATTGAATGAAGTTTTAGGAAACTTAATTGGTGGATTAGGTGAAAACTATTCTAACCCTTTGACAGAACAAAGAGAAACAGTAAATAATGCTGTTTTTATCGTTATTGGTTCTGATAGAGGTTTATGTGGTAGTTTTAACTCTGCACTTTTTAAAGAAACTTATAAATATATTACTGAGGATTACAAAAAAGCAAACCCAAATGTTAAAATTCAAATTATTACAGTTGGTAAAAAAGCTACTTCATTTTTCTCTAAATCAAATTTAGAAGTAATTGCAAAATACCCAGATATCTTTGCTAATTTACAGTTTTCAACTGCACAAAGTATCATTGATGACGTTCAAGCTAAATATGAAAGTGGTGAAATTGATAGAGTATTTGTTTACAATAATAGTTTTATTAATATTATCAAACAAGTACCAACATTAAATCAAATTTTACCTATTCAAGCAAATGTAGATACAGAATCAAAACAAAAAACTGATTATATTTACGAACCTGATACTGCAACAATATTAGATGAATTATTACCAAAGTTATTAAATATTTCTGCTTGGAGATATTTATTAGAGTCAAATGCAGCTGAACAAGCTTCTCGTATGATGGCTATGGATAATGCAACTAATAACGCCAAAGAATTAGTAGATAAACTTAATATCATTTATAATAGAGAAAGACAAGCAGCAATTACAACAGAAATGTTAGAGATTGTTGGTGGTGCAAACGCATTAGAAAACGCTTAATATTGTAAATAATATTTATTTAATATTAAAATAGGGAACTTTAAAGTTCCCTTTTTTAATATAGTTATAACACTTAATCTCATTAAATTTAAAATTATAATTCTTTTTTCCCCAATTTTCCAATTTTTTTAATATTTATTCGTAGTTTTGAAAAATTTACTTTATTAATTTGAGAAAAATGTCTAAATCATTAGTTATAGTTGAATCCCCAGCAAAAGCGAAAACAATAGAAAAAATACTCGGAAAAGATTACACAGTAAAATCAAGTATAGGACATATTAGAGACCTTCCAAAATCAGGAATGTCTATTGATATTGAAAATGGTTTTATTCCTCAATATGAAATCAACAAAGATAAAAAATCTACAGTAAACGAACTTAAAAAATTAGCAAAAGAAGCAGAAATTGTATGGCTCGCAACGGACGAGGATCGTGAGGGTGAGGCAATTGCTTGGCATTTATTAGAAGCTCTAAAACTTGACGAATCAAAAACTCGAAGAATTGTATTTCATGAGATTACTGAAAAAGCAATTAAAAAAGCTATTCTTAATCCTCGTGCAATAGATAAACAACTGGTAGATGCACAGCAAGCAAGAAGAGTTTTAGATAGATTAGTTGGTTATGAATTATCTCCAGTACTTTGGAAAAAAGTAAGATATGGATTATCGGCAGGAAGAGTTCAATCTGTAGCAGTAAGATTAATTTCTGAACGTGAAAGAGAAATACTTGATTTTGAACCTGAATCTTATTTCAAAGTTACTTCAAGTTTAATTAGTAAAAACAACAAAACTTTAAATGCTAATTTAGTAGAAAAAATTGCAGATGAAGAAGAAGCAAAAGTATTCTTAAATGAGGTTCTTAATTCTACTTTAAATGTAAATGATGTAACTAAAAGACCTGGAACAAGAAAACCAACAGCACCTTTTACTACCTCTACTCTTCAACAAGAAGCAAACAGAAAATTTGGTTACTCAGCAAAACAAACAATGTCTATTGCTCAAAAATTATATGAAAATGGTAAAATTACATATATGAGAACAGATTCATTAAATTTATCTGAAACTGCAATTGAAAACGCAACAAGCGTTATTTTAAATAACTTTGGAAAAGAGTACTTACAAACAAGAAAATTCACAACAAAATCAGCAGGTGCTCAAGAAGCCCACGAAGCTATTAGACCAACTGATTTTAATACAACTTCTGTGCAAGGAATGGATTATTCTGCACAAAAATTATATGACTTAATTTGGAAAAGAACTTTAGCATCACAAATGTCAGATGCTCAACTTGAAAGAACAACTATTAATATTGGAATTTCAAAATCAGAACGTACTCTACAAGCAAAAGGTGAAGTAATTAAGTTTGATGGCTTTCTAAAATTATATCTTGAAAGTTCTGACGATGAAGAAGATGAAGACAATGCTGGACTTCTACCAAACTTAAAAGTTGGGGAAGAAGTAGATTTAGAGCAAATGACTGCCAAACAATCATTTACAAAAGCCGCTGCAAGATATTCAGAGGCATCTTTAGTTAAGAAGTTAGAAGAACTTGGAATTGGGCGACCATCTACTTATGCTCCTACTATTTCTACTATTCAAGATAGATCTTATGTAATTAAAGAAGATAGACCTGGAGTTGAAAGAGAATATAAACTACTTACACTTATAGATCAAGTTATTAATGAGAAAACTGAAACTGAAATAACAGGTGCAGAAAAAGCTAAATTATTCCCAACTGATACAGGTATGGTAGTAAATAACTTTTTAGTAGAACATTTTCCTACTATAGTTGACTTAAATTTCACTGCTAAAGTAGAACAAGAATTTGATGAAATATCTGATGGTAAAAAAGTCTGGAATGAAATGATTTCTGAATTTTATATACCATTTAGTAAGTCAATTAAAAATTCAGAAAATATTACAAAAGCAGAAGCTATAAAACCAAGAGAACTTGGATTAGACCCTAAAACTCAGAAACCTATTTATGCAAGAATTGGTAGATTCGGTGCAATGATTCAACTTGGCGACCAAGAGTCTGACGAAGAACTAAAATTTGCATCTATACCAAAACATCTTTCAATAGATACAATTACACTTGAAGAAGCATTGAAACTATTCCAACTTCCACGAGTACTTGGAGAACTTGAAGAAGGTCCAGTCAAAGCTAATTTAGGTAGATTTGGTCCTTATGTTCAACTTGGAAAAACATTTGCATCATTAAAAGAGATTGATGTCTATGATGTTACATTTGAACAAGCAATAACATTGATAGAAGAAAAAAGAGAAGCCGATAGAAATAAATTAATTTTAAATTTTGAAGCAGAAGGTATTCAAGTCTTAAATGGTAGATATGGTCCATATATTACAAATGGAAAAGTTAACGCTAAAATACCTAAAGACAAAGAACCTAAATCACTTACTTTAGAAGAATGTAAAAAGTTTATTGCTGAAGCACCTGCCAAAAAGGGTAGAGGTGGAAGAGCAACAACTAAAAAAGCACCTGCTAAAAAGGCGACTGCAAAAAAAGCACCTACTAAAAAGGCATCTACAAAATCGACAACTAAGAAAAAGTGAGTTAATATTTTATCACTTCTAATATATATTATTTCAATAACATCTCTTTTTGGTCAAACATTTGAACCAAAAAGAGATTTATTAAATAGTAAAAAGAAAGAGAATCAAGCAATTTTTTCACTTGGAGTAGGACTCGGATATATGCTAAATACTCTCGAGTTAGCTCAAGATGACGAAGATTGCCTTTGTGTAAATCCAAAGTATTTAGAAGATAACAATTTCCTTCCAAATCTTTTTATTCAATATAGATACAACGAGTTCTCTGATTTTTCTTTTAGATTAAACACATCTTACTATAATAATAAAATAAATAAATCATCTTATAATCAAAATCCTATCAAACTAAATGAAGATGATATTGCTCATAATTTAACAGATGACCAAGAAATATCAATTGAACATATTGACATAGATTTTACAACTCATTATAACATTTTAGGTTTCAAAAATGTAGATATATTTGCTGGAATTAAAACTCGCTTTGGTAAAATGAATTTCAATTCAATAAGAAAATATCAAATAAATGAATTTGAACTATTACATTCAGAAACAGTAGCTTATGAAGATACTAATCTCAAATTAGCATATCTATTTGGAGTATCTTATTTAGGACAAATCAGCAATTTAAATTATGATGTATCATTTAGTTTTCAATCAAACCTATCTAATTATACTTTCGAAAATCAAAGCCCAATAGAATATAAATTAAATACTTATGGATTAAGTTTTAATTTATATTATGATATAATCAAATAAATATAGATTATATTAATAGTTTATATAATACTATAAATATTCTTTCGTCATACTATTTATGACATTACAACAACTATTATATATTGTAGAAACATCAAATGAAGGTAGCTTTTATAAAGCCGCTGCTAAATGCTTTGTTACTCAACCAACTCTTTCAATTCAAGTAAAAAAACTCGAAGATGAAATCGGCATCGTGATTTTCAAAAGAAATTCTAAGCCACTTAAAATAACAGAACAAGGACAATTAATAATATCTAAAGCAAGAGCAATTTTAGATGATATGAATACACTTGAAAACTTCGCAAAAAAAGAACATTTATCAATAGAAGGTGATTATAAAATTGGAATAATTCCAACATTAGCATCATATATTCTACCTATTTTTATTAAAAACTTTAACAAAAGCTACCCAAATACTAAGTTTATTATTCAAGAAATGCAAACTAAAAATTTAGTAAAGTCATTATTATCAGAAGAAATTGACATTGGGATTCTTGTAACACCTTTAAACGAAAAAACAATAAGAGAAATTCCTTTATTCAATGAAAGATTCTTAGTTTACACTTCAAAAAGTCATCAACTATATTCTGCAAACAAAATTAAACTAAAAGACTTAACAGAAAATGGTTTATTACTATTAGAAGAAGGTCATAGCTTCAGAGATCAAACACTTGAACTTTGTAAATTATCTAAAATAAAAGAAAGCAAAATCACTTATCAAGGAAGTAGCATCGAAACATTGATGAGAATTGTTGATTTAAACTATGCTTATACTTTAGTACCAGAACTTTCAGTAATGAATAAAAAATCAGATATGATAAAAGAATTTGAAGAACCAGTTCCTATTCGAGAAGTTAGTATAGTTGTTAAAAATAATTTTCCAAAAGAAAAATTAATTCAAATTATTCGTGATCAACTAACAGAAGAGCTACCAGCATTTGTAAAAAAAATCGACAATTACTTTAGAGTTAACATTTAATTTTATGATTTATAAAATAATTTTTTTATCTTGCTTTATATAAAAATAAAAAAACAAAAAAATGAATACATTTATAGGTATTTTTCTTGGTATTGTAATAGTTTTCTCATCATTTTACTTCGAAGGAGGAAGTCCTTACTGGGTTCTATCCTGGACAGCAATGCTTGTTGTTATTGGAGGTGCTATCCTCGCAACTCTTGCTGGCTCAAATTGGAATGAAATAAAAAAATTACCTAAGTTAATTAGAATAGCATTCACTACTAATAATTATGACTACACAAAACAAATTAATCTTTTAGTTTACTTATCTACAAAAGCAAGAAAAGATGGTGTGCTAACTTTAGAAAGTGAGTTAGATAAAGTAAAAGATCCTTTTTTAAAAAAAATATTACAATACGCAATAGATGGAGTTGAAGCCGAAACTTACGAAAAACTCTGTGAAACTGAATTAAACTACATAACAGACCGACACGAAACATACATTGATCTATTCCAAAGATTAGCTGGTTTCTCGCCAACTATGGGAGTACTCGGAACAATTATTGCACTTATCACAACACTTGCTAACGCAGCAGAAGAACCTAACTTACTAATCAGAAAAATTGCCTTTGCATTCATTACCACATTCTGGGGTATTTTTATGGCAAACTTCTTCTGGTTACCAATCGCCGATAAACTGAGAAACAAACACAATGAAGAAATGCAAGTTTTTCAAATGATGGTCGATGGTGTTTATGGAATCGTAGTAGGGGAGGTTCCATCAGTTATCAGAGCAAGACTTTCTGGATTTTACCCTACACAAGAACAATTTAAAATTTTAAACGAGAGAGCTAAATTCAAATCTCTTAAAAAAGGCGATTAATAATGGAAAAACATAACGATAACACAGTTTTAGAAATTAACAACAAAAATGTAACAATTTGGGAATTAGATGCTGTTCCTGGTTTCGAACAAGAAGTTTTTAATAACTATTTTAAATATGGTAAATTAGTAAGTATAGGTTGTTTATTAAATAAACAATCCAAAATTAAATTCTCCCGCAATGGTAAAGAGTATGATATTGTTAAACTTCTGGAAAGTAAAAGATTAAATTATAAATTAATAAACTCAGACCTAACAACTCAATATTTTTCTAAAAACGATAGTATAAGATATATTTACGAAGATGTAACATCTAACGCATTTTGGGTAAACTATTTTGATAATGATGGAGAACTCCAACCAGAAGATTTTACACTAAGATTAGAAAATCTTACTTACTCATACTACCAAGATGAAATAAGACAAACACTTGGCTACTACTTAATCACAGGCATCAAATATAAAAAGAATAAAAACTTTGAACCAATTGGATTAGTCTCTACAGCTAATTCCTACGTACAAATCTACCAACAAAACTTTGTCTTTGAAGATGAAATAAATATGGGATTAATATTATAGAACAAAATCACCCAAATATAAATTGTTAATACAAATACTATACATCATTCAAAAATAATTCCTTAATTTTGCTTTTTGCAAATTTAGAAATTAAAATGTTAACAGTTAATAATCTCACAATTCACTTCGGTGGCAGAACCCTTTTCGACAATGTTTCCTTTGCAGTTAAAGACAAAGACCGTATTGGTTTAGTCGGTAGAAACGGTAACGGAAAATCTACTTTACTAAAAATAATATGCGGACTACAAGAATCTTCTAAAGGTTCTGTTGGAGTTCCGAATAACTATGAAATTGGCTATCTACCCCAAGATGGTGGAGCTAATTCTGAAATTAGTGTCTTTGAAGAGACTGCCTCAGCAATGAAAGAAATCAAAGACTTAGAAGAAAGAATAGAAAAAATTAATCAAGAATTAACCGAAAGAACAGACTACGAAACTGATTCTTATATGAAGTTAATTGAAGAATTAACTGACTCCCATGAACGATTTGAAGTACTCGGTGGTGGTGCATCAGAGGCCGAAGTAGAAAAAATATTACTCGGACTTGGCTTTGATAGAAATGAATTTTCCAAAAAAGTAAACGAATTTTCTGGTGGATGGCAAATGAGAATAGAACTCGCTAAAATTCTATTACGTAAACCCAATGTAGTACTACTTGATGAGCCGACAAATCACCTTGATATCGAATCAATCTTCTGGTTAGAAAATTTCCTAAAAGAGTATTACGGTGCAATTTTAATCGTATCTCACGATAAAAGATTCTTAGACATAGTTACCAATCGAACAATGGAAATCTCACTTGGTAAAATCTATGACGGAAAATATCCATATACTGCATTTATGGAAAATAGAGCAATGCAAAGAGATTTGCAAATAGCATCAGCTAAAAACCAACAAAAGAAAAAAGAACAAATGGAAAGATTCGTCGAACGATTCAAATCTAAAGCAACATTTGCTTCTCGTGCCCAATCAAAACAAAAAATGATTGACAAAATGGAAGTAATCGAAGTAGAAGACGAAGACATCTCAGCAATGAAATTTAGATTCCCAGAATCACCTCGTAGTGGTAAAGTAGTTATCGAATCTAAAAATTTAACCAAATCCTACGATGGAAAAAAAATAGTCTTAAAAGGAATAGACTTTGCACTTGATAGAGGCGAAAAAGTAGCATTTGTTGGAAAAAATGGAGAAGGTAAATCTACATTTTCAAAAATCATAGCAGGTCAAGAAAGCTACGATGGCGAAATAGCATTTGGAGCAAACCTAAGTTTAGGATACTATGCCCAACACCAAGCCCATTTATTACAAGACAATCTAACAGTTTTCGACATAATCAACAATGCCGCACAAAACGAAATGAGAAGTCAAATTCGTTCACTATTAGGAGCATTCCTATTTAGTGGAGACGACGTTTATAAAAAAGTAAGCGTTCTTTCAGGAGGAGAAAAAAGTAGATTATCATTAGCAAAACTCCTACTCGAGCCAGTAAACCTACTCGTAATGGATGAGCCAACTAATCACCTTGATATGATAGCCAAAGAAGTATTAAAAAACGCACTTAGAGAATACACAGGTGCAATGATAGTTGTATCGCACGATAGAGACTTCTTAGAGGGTTTAACTACTCGAACGATAGAATTCAAAGGCGGATATACAAAAGAGTACCCAGGCGACATACGAGAGTTTTTAGAGCATCAAAAAATGGAAGCTCTCCACGAATTAGACATAAACATAAAATAGGATTAGAGATAATCCTTTTTTTTTGATTATTATACATATCATATTCTTTATACCGTCATTCAGAGAGAAGCTAAGAATAGTATTATGAATAGGGGGTGGGCTTCAGCCCAGCCTGTTAAAAATATAATAATAATGGCTTTAGCCAAATTAAATACAAATTCTCATCATTCAGAGCGTAGCGATGAATCCAAAAAAACTCTACGTCATTCTGAACGTAGTGAAGAATCTCCCAAAAATTACCACCTTACTTAATCCGTGAAATCTGCGTAATCCATAAAATCTGTGATTCTGAAATTCCACTCGTCATTCTGAACTTGTTTCAGAATCTTATTGTATAGTCATTCAGAGCGAAGCGTGGAATCCATTATATAAAAAATCTTCTATTTTAGGGAACGGTTAGAAAACCTCAAATCTAAAATTCGCAACTATAATAAAGAATAAATAAGATTCTATAATCTGTCTTTTAGCTCAAAACCGTTCCTAACATATTTAAAAATGAAAAACAGTTCTTTGCAAAACCGAAATAAATATAACCTCATTCAAAGTGAAACATGGAATCCAAAAAACTTCGGAGAAGTTTAATGTTAATAGAAAGTTAAACCACTACTAATCCTCAACTTCGGAGAAGTTGAACAACAGATATTACGAAAACGATAAAAAACACCCATTTTACTGCAAAAACTGCAGAAATAGCATAACATAAGAAATAACAAATAATTACAAACGATAAAAAAGGAAAAATAACCAAAAAACATAAAAAAATCAATGCAAAAAACTGCAAAAACTGGGTCATTCAGAGAGAAGAGAAAAATTGTATTATGAATAGGGGTGGGCTTCAGCCCAGCCTGTTAAAAATATAATAATAATGGCTTTAGCCAAATTAAATACAAATTCTCGTCATTCAGATCGAAGCGTGGAATCCATTGTATAAAAAATCTTCTATTGTAGGGAACGGTTAGAAAACCTCAAATCTAAAATTCGCAACTATAATAAAGAATAAATAAGATTCTATAATCTGTCTTATAGCTCAAAACCGTTCCTAACATATTTAAAAATGAAAAACAGTTCTTTGCAAAACCGAAAAAAATATAACCTCATTCAAAGCGAAACACGGAATCCATAAAAAACTCCAAGTCATTCTGAACGTAGTGAAGAATCTCCCAAAAATTACCACCTTACTTAATCCGTGAAATCTACGTAATCCATAAAATCTGTGATTCTGAAATTGTTCTTTGAAAATATTCATTAAAAAAAATAAATATCACCGCAACAAATCAAAAATATTTCTGAGCATAATATACTCTTTAATGCTATGAATACGAATAATATCAATATTATTTTTAAGTAAAAGAGAGTGTATAAGCAATGTAGGTAAATCTCTGTCCAAAGGACTATCTACGTTTAGTAATTTACCAATGAAGGATTTTCTGGAGATACCAAGTAATTGTTTTGCATTAAGATTGTCAAATTTATCTAAGTTTTTTAGCAAAGTAATATTATCTTCGGCTGTTTTGCCAAAACCAATACCAACATCATACCATAGTTTGTTGAGTGATAATGAGTTTGCGTAATCTATTTTTTCACTTAAGTGATTATATATTTCTTGAATTAAGTCATCATAAGTCGGATTAACCTGCATAACTCTTGGTTTACCTTTGATATGCATAATCACTAAGCCTGCATCAAATTGCTTTGCTAATTCGGCTAATCTTATTTCAAAATTTAGTCCAGAAATATCATTGATTATCTCAACACCTAAGTCTAAACTTTGCTTTGCAACTTCATATTTAGTAGTATCAATTGAAATTTGTGTATTTGGTCGTAGTTTTTTTAATTCTTTAACTACAGGAATAACCCGAGATAATTCTTCAGGTTCGGAAACTTCATCAGCACCAGGTCTTGTGCTTTCTCCACCAATATCAATAATATCAGCACCTTCATCAATTAATTCAAGTGCATGGTTAATTGCACTATTTGGATTAAAATAAAATGCACCATCAGAAAACGAATCAGGAGTAATATTTAATACTCCCATTAACTTAGGAAAAGTGTTTCGGCTACCAATCATTTAAGTTGATCTCCTGTAAAGTAACCATCATTCATAATAACTCTATCAATTTGGTCAGCTTTTTTAAGATTAGGAAGAATATTCTTTAAGTGATTTTTAATAAATAATAAGCGTTTAGTTTCAGAAGTCATTTCAAGTAATTCTTGCTTTTGAAGTCCAGTAAAACCAGCTTTCTGAGCAATCAAAAAAGACAAATATTTATCACTAGCACAAGACATAGGAATAGTACCTATACTGGCAATTTTGATATTACTAATCATTTCATTAAACTGTTCAATACTTTCGATTGCTAAGTTTGCATCTACATATTCATTCCCGTCATCAAAAGTTTTAACATCACCAGTATAGTAAGTTCTATCACCTTCAATGAATTTCTCTAAGTAGTATCTTTCTACACCTTTAACTATGATATCATATTTCCCATCTTCATATTCTTTGATTATTTTGTGGACAACAGCAGTACAACCAACATCATACATTTTAGTATTATGCACATAATTTATTCCAAAATAACTTTCATTTTTCAAGCTATCTTTTATTAGTTTTTTATACCTCTCTTCAAAGATATGTAAGTTATAAAATGAATTAGGAAATAGAACAATACTTAAGGGAAATAGACCAATATTCATATTTTAGTTTCGTTTTTCAAATGATGTATAGACTTATAAATTAGATTTATATTTTTTTTGAGCATTTTCTTCTTTTTCATTTTGCTTAGCTTCATTCCAAATTATATCCAGTTCATTTAGGTTTTTATCTGAAAAAGAATCTCCATTACTTTTTAGTTTATCTTCTATATATTCAAATCTTCTTTTAAATTTACTAATAGTTCTAATCATTGCATTTTCAGCACTTATACCTTCATGTCTAGAAGCATTTACTAAAGCAAAAAGCAAATCACCAAATTCTTCTTCCTTTTCTTCAAAAGTGAATTTATCTTTTGCTTCTTTAAATTCTTCAATTTCTTCAAACACTTTGTTCCAAACAACTTCATTGTCATCCCAATCAAAACCAACTCTTGCAGCTTTTTCTTGGATTCTTTGGGCTTTTAACAAACTTGGAGTTTCATTAGGAATACCAGATAGAACTGATTTTTTGCCTTCTTTTTTCTTAAGTTTTTCCCAATCCTTCATCAAATCTTTTTCATTGTCAATCGGCTTCTCTGTAAAAACACTTGGCAAACGAGAAATGAGTTTATTATGGATATTAGAAATAACATCAACAAGTGTAAATGCACCTCTTTCTTCTGCAAAATAGGAGTGCATAAATACATGAAGTAAAATATCGCCTAATTCTTTTTTAAAATTATCATCATCTTCCTGATTAATTGAGTCAATCATTTCATAAACTTCTTCGATAATTAATGGAGCAATACTTTTGTGATTTTGTTTAGTATCCCAAGCAGATCTTTTCCTTAGTATAGAAATCAATTCCCAAAAGGCAATAATGTTATCTTCTATACTGTTAGGATTCTTAGCTTTAGGTGCTTCGATATAATTTTTATTCATATTTTCTAAGTTTTAATTAAATAATTTCATAATTTTGTGTTGCTAAATTATGAAAAAAGTTTAAAAGGTGTTAAAAATGTCAAATAAATATGCGTTGATTTTAGGATGTTCAAGTGGATTTGGTAAAGCAACAACTCTTGCTTTAGCAAAAGAAGGATATAATATCTATGGAATTCACATGGACAGAGGAAGTGCAAAACAAGAAGCTGAAGAATTTCAAGCTGAATTAGAGTCATTAGGCGTAAAAGCTTTGTTTTTCAATGTAAATGCAGCTTCTGATGATAGAAGAGCTGAAGTAATTGCAGAAATTGATGCTCATTCTAAAACTGTTGAAAATCATAATCTTAGAGTAATTGTACATTCTTTAGCTTTTGGATCATTAAAAAGCTTTATAAATAAAGATTTTGATGCAATGTTAACGAAAAAACAAATTGAAATGACAATGGATGTAATGGCTAATTCATTAGTTTACTGGGTTCAAGATATATTTAAAGCTGGTTTACTTGCAGATAATTCAAGAATCTATGGCTTCTCATCAATAGGTGGTTCTCGCCAAATGAAAAATTATGGAGCAGTATCTGCAGCCAAAGCAGCATTAGAATCTTATATCAGACAACTTGCTGTAGAATTAGCACCTTATGGCACTACTGCAAATACTATATTCGCTGGCTTAACAAATACTCCTGCTGCATCAAAAATACCTGGATTTAGTCAAATGATCAAATTTGGTGAACAACAAAACCCAGCAAAAAGACTTACAACTGCAGAAGATGTTGCTAATGCAGTTTGCTTATTATCAGATGAAAAAAATACTTGGATTACTGGAGATGTAATTAGAGTAGATGGTGGAGATGCTATCTATGAATATTTTGAATATGACTCAACAATCTAAGTCTTAAAAAATTAATTATTTTATAAGAAAACCGACTTCAAGTCGGTTTTTTTTTGATTAAATCAATTTCATTAAATGAAACTTTTTAATATTTCTATTCGTTTTTGATTTTTTTTAATCGGAGAATTAAAATGTTTTATTTTTTATTAGTTTATTTCATGCAAATTAATGCATCTGAAATTAAAAGTTATGAATCGGTTCATGACCAAAAATTAGACAGTATTTACATTAGTGAAATAGAAGAAAATTATAACATTGACAAAGTATTACATGCTGAACCTTTATATATTGATTTGATACGTGATTTAGGTGCCAGAAAAGGTGAAAAAGAATGGAATTTTGGAAAAGGGTTAACTGATAATGTAAATTTTGATAAATATGAAGGTTTAATTGAATATGAGTTTGCTCCAATCGATAGATTAGGATTAGAAATTGAAGTTCCATTTACTTATTATTTTACACAAAATGGAAAAGCAAATGCTCCGAAATCTAAAATTAATAGTTTAAAATTAGCAGGCCAATATAGTTTTTATGTAAGTATTGAAAATTCAACTTCTTTAGCATTCGGCTATATACACGAATTTGAAATAAATGAGTTTGATAAATACAAAGATAAAGTATTTACAGGCAATGTTTTTAATCCATTTTTTGTAGCAGCAAAAAGATGGGGAGATAATTTTCATTCACTAATCTATACTGGACCAAAAATAACGAAACATTTTGGTAATGAGAGTAAAATAAATCTAAATATAAATTCAAGTTTGCATTATATGATTCCAGGAACAAGAAATTTCATAGGCTTAGAAGTAAACAAAGAATTTCTTAATAATCAATTTGATGCTACTTTTAGACCTCAAATGAGATTAGGAATTAAAGATAACTTATTAGTTGGAATAGTTACAGGTATTCCTTTGAATAAAGAACAAGAAAGAATGTCAACATTTATTAGATTAATCTGGGAACCCCATAACATTTAGTCTTTTTTCTTAATTTGAATTATTAAGTCTTTTGTAACAAAATCATATTTAGGTTGATAATATAGGGCTGAGTCTATATATTGAATTTGCTTTTTATTATTCAATATTTCAATTTGAGCAAGGTAAGCAAATATTTCTGCTTTATCTGACCAAATTAATTCATATTTATTTTTTGTTGTTAGTTCTTTATCTCTCAATTTTTCTAACACTTTTTTTGCTTTCTTTTTGTCGCCACCTAAGACCTCTGGTACATGCATTAAATGAATTGCTCCAATCAAACGGACTTTTCTATTATTGCTGTCACTATCATAAGCATTGGAGTAAGCATTTTGTGATTTCAAACCCCAATAGAAAGCAGTCAAACCAGAAAGTGAAGATTTTTTTCCAAGAGCAGAAGAGTGAATTGCATAAAATTCACTTAGAAGAATCTTGTTTTCCTTAGTAATTTTAGTAATTGCACGCTCAATATGTTCAATAGATTTTTCAAAATATTCAAGAGCTAAATCAGGATTATCATTATATACTATTTTACCAAGAATATGAAATTCAAAAGATAAATAATAATTTTTTATATCATTGTCATTTGGATAATCATTTAGTAAATCAACTATTTCAGAATGGGAAGAAATATTAAATGAATAATATTCTTTTTCAATTTTACTTTTAATATCTAATAATGAAGCTGATTTTAGAATATTTGGGATATTAATTAAAATTAAAATAATAACTAATTTTTGGATAAATGGTAATAATTTATTTATATTTGGATAATTCATAATTAATTTTTTAAAAAAATAGAGAAAAATTTATGGCAAATATACGCAAAGAAGACTTAAATGACAATCGCGTACTTCGTTCTTTTCAATTGTTTTTTGCAAAAACAACAGCAGGCGGTATAGTCCTAATCATTGCAACAATAATCGCAATGATATGGGCAAACTCTCCTTGGCATGAATTCTATCATGCTTTTTGGAAAAGCGATACTTTAGTGCAAGTAGGTGACTTAATATTATTCGAGCATCCATTTTATTATGTAATCAATGATGCATTAATGGTAATGTTCTTTTTTGTTGTAGGTTTAGAAATAAAAAGAGAATTATTAGTAGGTGAACTATCGACACCGAGGAAAGCATTGCTCCCAGTAATTGCTGCAATAGGTGGTGTAGTTGGACCTGTTATTATTTATATGTTTTTTAATGCAGGATTAGAAAGTGCTAAAGGTTGGGCTATCCCAATGGCTACAGACATTGCTTTTTCACTTGGTATATTGTCCTTAGCAGGAAGTAGAGTTCCAATAGGACTTAAAGTATTCCTTGCAGCTCTCGCAATTGTAGATGATTTGATGGCAGTATTAGTAATTGCCTTTTTCTTTACATCCGATATTTCTTGGCTTGCACTTAGTTTAGGATTTGTTGGTATAGGAGCAATGTATGTATGTAATAGATTAAAAGTAAATAATGCATGGGTTTATTTCTTATTTGGTTTTTTAGTTTGGTATGCTTTCTTAGCATCTGGAGTTCATGCTACAGTTGCAGGTGTAATAGCTGCATTTACTATTCCAGCTAAATCATTACTTGAAAAAGAACTTTTCTTTGAAAGAACACAAGCAATGTGGAAGAAATTTAAAGATAATATGAATAAAAACCTTAGTCATCAATTGAATGAAGCCGAACAAGATTCATTAGACGTTATGGCTAAAGGTATAAATAGAATGATGTCACCTCTTCATAGATTAGAACATGGATTACATCCTTACGTTGCTTTTATTGTTATGCCAATATTTGCTTTAGCAAATGCTGGTATTTATTTTGGGAACTTTACTGCTGATATGTTAATAAATCCAATTACTTTAGGTGTATCTTTTGGGTTATTCTTTGGAAAAATAATCGGGATAACTGGTATGGTTTGGTTATTTAATAAATTGAAATTAACTTCCTTGCCTGAAGGTGTAAACTTTAAAATGATATTTGCAGTCAGCATATTGTGTGCAATCGGATTTACAATGGCACTATTTGTAGGTAATTTATCATTCCCGACAAATCATATTATGGAAGAAGAAGCTAAAATAGGTATTATAGGAGCTTCATTAATAGCTTCAGTACTTGGTATTATTGTGTTGAATAAGGTATTAAATTCTACAAGCAAAGCTTAATTATGGATACAAGTAAATTTAAACATCGATATAATGGTGAAGTAAAATTTTCAGAAGTTGATTCTTTTGGAGTTGTTCATAATATTCAATATTTGTATTGGATAGAATGGGCAAGGACACAGTATCTCTTTGATATAGGTATGCCTAAAAGTCAAGAATTTTTCTCAAAGAAATTCCCACTTATGACAGTTCATACTAAGATTGATTATTTTAATTCTGCAAAATTCACAAATGAATATATTGTTCATACAAGATGTGCATTTATTAAAAATTCATCTATTGGATTTGAGAATTTAATTGCACTTAGAAATGGAACTGCAATTGCAAGGTGTGAAGGTGTTTTGGTATATGTTAATTCTGCGACAGGAAAAGTAGAAAGAATTCCTGATATATTGCGTGACTTAGTAAAGCAGTATGACGGAGAAAATTGTAAATTAATAGATTAAAGGTTAAATGGATTATTCTAAATTAGCGGCAAGTATTATAATGCCGAGATTGCAGGTTGATAAATATGTTGGCTTTGATGATTACAAATTTTATATAAAAAGATTAATAGATCAAGGAATAAACTCCTTTTGTTTATTTGGAAGAGTAAATTTAGAAGACGTAAGAAAGACAATTAATGAACTCAATAATTATGCTGAAAAAGATTTATTTTATTCGGCTGACTTAGAATTTGGTTTAAAAATGAGATTTAATGAGGGAACAGGATTCCCTCATGCTATGTCTTTAGGTAAAACTGCCGATTACAAATTAACTTTTTTAGTTGCACAATTAATTGCACAAGAATCAAAAAATCTTGGAATAAATTGGAATTTTGCTCCTGTCTGTGATATTAACTCTAATCCCAAAAACCCAATAATAAATATTAGAGCATTTGGTGAAGATGCTGAAACTGTTGGAATTCATGCTGCGGCATATATAAAAGGGATGAATGAAATGGGTGTATTGTCATGTGCTAAACATTTCCCAGGTCATGGAGATACAGATATTGATTCTCATCTTGATTTACCAATAATTAATAAAAGTAAAGTTGAAATTTATAATAATGAGATTTTACCATTTATTAAAGCAATTGAGAATGGTGTAGATTCAATTATGATTGGTCATTTGTCAATACCTTCATTGAATACAATGCACTATCCAGCTTCTTTATCAAAATCAGTGAATGATATTCTAAGAAAAGATCTTAAATTTGATGGTATAATATTACCTGATGCATTAGATATGAATTCAGTATCCAATTCATTTGATTCAACTATAGCGGCTGAGCTAGCATTGCAAGCTGGAAATGATATTCTTTTGCTACCTGAAGAGGTTGAAATGGCAATTGAAGGTGTAGCAAATTTAATTAAAAAAGATGCAAATTTATTAAAACAAGTTGAAAGTTCTATTGATAGAATAAACTCAAAATTTGAATGGGCAAAAAATAAAAAACTTCCTGATAATATTGAATTTAATCAAGACTACTATTTGAAAAATGAGAAATTTTCACTACAAGTAGCTCGAAAAGCTATAGATTTAACTGTAAAAGAAATTTTAACTCCTTTAGATAATGAAAAACAATTAGCTGGTTTTGCATTCTTGCAAAAAGACGAAGATATAATTCAAGCATCTACATTCTTTAATTTCATGCAACAAGCACTACAAAGTGATTTTGATTTTGCATATATCAATGAAAATATTGAAGAAAAAGATTTATTAGGTTTAAAAGAAGGAATTGTTGATGCTGACATTCTTATATTCGCTTATTTTTACAAATCTCACGCTTATCAAGGTGATATTGGATTCACTGAAAAACTTTACTCAATTACTCAACGCTTAGCAATGGGTAAACCAATCATTAATATATTCTTTGGCAATCCTTATCTATCAGATAATCTACCAGCAGAGTTAACAATTAAGACCTTCTCAGATTCTTTAAGTTCACTTGCATCTGCTACTATGGTATTGACAGGCAAAAAATTAATAAATGATGATAATTTAAATATGAACTAAATTTTTAGTAAAAATTAAATAAAAATAATTCTTATTTAAGAATTTTAGGAAAGAAGAATATATATTCATAATTTTGTAGATTAATAATTACAAATTTAGGTAAATGATGAATAGAATTCATAACTTTTCTGCTGGACCTGGAGTTCTACCGGTTCCTGTTTTAGAATCTACTAAAAATGTTGTTCAAGAATATCTTGGATTAGGAATGTCAATTATGGAAATGAGCCACCGCTCTAAACCAATAGTTGCATTGTTTGATGAGGTAAAAGAAAATGTTCTAAACCTAATGAATCTTTCAAAAGATGATTATTCTGTATTATTTTTAGGTGGTGGAGCATCAATGCAATTTGCAATGGTAGCTCTTAACTTTGTTAAAACTACTGCAGACTATGTAAACACAGGTACTTGGGCTTCTAATGCAATTAAAGAAGCAAAGAAAGTAGGAAATGTAAATGTAGCTGGTAGTTCAGAAGACAAAAACTTTAACTATATACCAAAAAACTTAAAACTTAGCGATAATGCTGATTTTTTACACTTCACTTCAAATAACACTATTTTTGGAACAAGATTCGATTCCTTACCAGAAACAAATGCTCCATTAGTATGTGATATGTCTTCTGATATGTTTTCAAGAGAGTTAGATTATTCTAAATTTAGTTTAATATACGCTGGTGCTCAAAAAAATATTGGGCCATCTGGTGCTACAATGGTTGTTATCAAAAATGATTTTTTAAACAATGCTAATACTGATTTATTAACGATGTTAAGTTACCAAACTCACGTTAAAGCTGAATCTATGTTTAATACACCTCCAGTATTTCCAGTTTATGTAATTAATGAAACTCTTAAATGGATTGTTGCAGATGGTGGATTAAAAGCAATTGAAGATAGAAATATTTATAAAGCTGGATTAATTTATAATTTGATAGACGAAATGCCTAACTATTATAAAGGTGCTGTAACTCATAAAGAGGATAGATCTTTAATGAATATTACATTTAACTTACCAAGTGAAGAGTTAGAAGCTAAGTTTATAAAAGAAGCAACTGCTAAAAATCTTGATGGATTGAAAGGTCACCGTTCTGTTGGTGGTGTTAGAGCAAGTATTTATAATGCTTGTCCTGTTGAATCTTGTCAAGCTTTAGCTGATTTTATGAAAGAATTTTATACTAACAATAAATAATTCTTCCTAAATATATTTCAAAGAAATAAATCCTCAGAATGTTCTGAGGATTTTTTTATTTTAAAATAATCTTATTAAGTAATTTAGTCTTAAAATCAACTATTCTTTATAACATCTCTTGCAATTACAATATGTTGAATTTCTGAAGTGCCTTCATATATTTCAGTAACTTTAGCATCTCGCATCATTCGTTCAACTTGATATTCTCTTACATACCCGTAACCACCGTGAACTTGGACTGCTTCACGAGTAACTTCGTTAGCAATTGTTGATGCAAATAATTTTGCTTCAGAAGATTCTCTATTACAATCTAATCCGTTATCTTTCATCCAGGCAACTTTGTGAACTAATGCTCTTGCAGCTGATATTTTCATTGACATCTGAGCAAGTTTGATTTCAATTGCTTGATGTTGACAAATAGGCACACCCATAGTTTTTCTTTCTTTAGAGTACTTCACTGCGAGTTCGAAAGCTCCTTGAGCAATTCCTACAGCTTGAGCTGCAATCCCTATTCTACCACCAGTAAGACCTTTCATTGCTATATAAAATCCTTCACCAACCTTACCTATAACTGCATCATCTCCTACTTCTACATTAACCAATCCAACCGAACAAGTATCACTTGCTCTTAAACCCATTTTATCTTCTTTTATCCCTACAGAAAGTCCAGGTGTTCCTTTTGGAATAGCAAAACAAGCAATACCTTTATGTTTTAATTCAGAATTAGTTTGAGCAAAAACAATAAAAACGTCAGAATGAGGAGCCGAGGTAATCCAATTTTTAGTACCGTTGAGTACCCATTTATCACCAACTTTTTCAGCAGTAGTGTGTTGCTCTCTCGCATCAGACCCTGCTTCTGGTTCAGATAAACAATAACAACCTATATATTCACCAGTCGCTAATTTTTTTAAATATTTCTCTTTATGCTCTTCAGTACCAAAATTTTGAAATATCCAGTTTACTAAAGAATTTTGAACTGACATAACAACAGCAGTTGTAGCATCAACTTTTGCAATTTCTTCCATAGCTAATACGAAAGATAAAGTATCAAATTCGGCACCATCCCAATCAGAAGAAGTAGTCATACCTAAAAATCCAAGTTCTCCCATTTGTTTTAGTATATCTATTGGATACTCTGCATTGATATCACGTTCAATAACACCTTGTGCTACTACATCTTTAGCAAATTGTCTTGCTACTCTTTGTATTTCTAATTGAGTTTCATCAAAATTTAAAGAATACATTTATTTACCTATTTTTAATAATAAAAATAACAAAATTCATTTATTTTCGTTTTAACGAGTATAGAAACGTTTATGTCCGATAAAAATTAAAGGAAATCGATGAAATTACTAACAGCAATGATATTTTTTACATCAATTGTACTTTTTTCACAGCCAAAAATACAAATAATTGGTGGAAATACTTATGATTGGGGACAAGTAAAAGTTTTTGAATCTCCCTTAAAAACATTAGTACGAATTAAAAATGTTGGTGACCAACCTCTTAGAATATTTGAAGTAAAGCCAGCGTGTGGGTGTACTACTGCTCCTTTAGATAAAGATATTTTACAACCTGGTGAGATTGCAACATTAGATATAAAATTGGATTTAAAAAGTGTGATTGGTCCTATTCATAAAGATATTAACATTATGACTAATGACCCTATTGCAAAGAATGTTAAATTAAATTTAACTGCAGATGTAGTTACCTCTTTAGATAAAAATCCAAAGTTTTTTGCATTTAATACAGTAAAACCAAATACTAAATCAGAAGCAAAGATTACTATTACTAATTACTCTGACCATGATATTATTATTAAAAAAATAGTAAAAAGTCACGAAGATATGAAATTAAATATTAATGCAGAAGACGTAATTAAAGCAAAATCAAGTAGAGAAGTATTGGCATATTATACACCAACAAAATCTGGTACACATAGTATGTCTGTTACTTTATTAACCAATGATATCGATGTACCAAGACTAAGCATTTCAGCTTGGTGTAGAGCGGAATAAATTATATATTAAATTAGGATTATTATGATTTTTAAAACAAGAAAATTAGTGTCTCCACCAGATTTGAATCCAGCAAATAAATTGTTTGGTGGTCAGCTATTAAAGTGGATAGATGAAGAAGTTGGGATTTATGCAATGTGTCAATTAGGCAGCAATCATATTGTTACTAAGTTTATGTCGGAGATTAATTTCCGTAATCCTGCATTCCAGGGAGATATTATTGAAATTGGTGCAGAGGTTTATGAAATAGGTCATACATCAATTACTTTAAAATGTGAAGTTAGAGTTAAAGATACAAAGATTGTAATTATTACTATTGATAAAATCGTTATGGTTCATGTTGATCAGAATGGGCGACCTAAACCACATAATAAAACACTTGAAGAACTTAGATTAAATAAATAATTTAAGTTAAATCAATTAAATAATCAAAAAAGGAAATCAATCGATTTCCTTTTTTTTACTTTATATACTAAAAAGTAATTTATTTAGATTATTTCATGAATCATAGCCGGTATTCATACACAAAGTGAATAATTAATGTAATGTGTTTTTATAAAATGAACTTTTTCGAATTTCAAAGAACATAGTATCATTAAGATAAATTTAGGAACGGTTTTGAGCGATATTGCAATTTATATAATTGCAATTATTTTTTAGAATAGTTACGAATTTAAGTCTTGTGGTTTGCTAACCGTTCCCTACAATTCAAGACTTTTTTTTGATTGATTCATCGGCAGTACCTCAGAATGACATAGTTTTTTTATGGATTCATCGCTTCGCTCTGAATGACGAGACAATTCGACTCAGCTAAATGATTTAGAGAATTTTGAAATTTAGTGGAAATTTTACTTAGTAGGGGAGTTTAAGAATTATTATTAAATTTATTTAGAATTATTACAAGAATGGAACTTTATTATTGGCATAGTCATTGATAGTTAAATATTGTATTTTATCATTAATTCAATATTTTCAATGACTAATAAGCAAACAGAATTATACGATGATCCGAATAGATATGCTGAGCCAGGTAAAATTGACTTAGGCGATGTCATTACTTTTCATGGTTATCAAAAGTATTTCCTTTCTGATTCATTTATGGAGATAAATCCTGATGATAAAGGATTAGTTAATAAAAAGTTATTGACTAATTCAATTTTTTACTCTGATTGGATTAAAGATAAAAGTGTTTTAGATTTAGGAGCTAATTCTGCATATTTCTGTTTTCATTCTCTATTTAAAGGTGCAGCTAAAGCTAGAGCAGTCGAGATGGATAATACTTATGTCAATATGTTAACAGCTGCCAAAAACCACCTGAATATTCAAAACTTTGAAATCGAAAATAAAAATGTGTCTGATATTAGTGAAAGTGCAGATTTAGTTTTTGCTTTTGCACTTATCCATTGGATTTACTCTTGTACTGCTGATTATGGTTCACTTGACCAAGCTATTAAAAAACTTTCTTCATTAACTAATGAACTTCTTGTGATTGAATGGATTGAGCCAGATGATGAGGCAATTAAGTTTTTTAAACATACTGAATGGAATAAAGAAGTAATTTCTGAAGAGTATTCTAAAGAGAATTTTGAAAAAGCACTTAGTAAGCATTTTGATAGTTGGGAAGTAATAGGGAATATTAAAGATACAAGAAAACTATATTTTGCTTTTAAAGAAGATAATGTAAAAAATGAAATTGAAAAATCATATATTGGTTTACCATTACAAGATATATTTATTGAATTGAATGAAAAAAACTTACCTTATGTAATTCTTAGAAATGAAGAGATAATTTTAAATAGTTATGATAAATTTAATGATTTAACTATAGATGTACTTATTTCAAATGAAGGTAAAGCATATCTTGATACAATTTTAGATAAAATTAATTTAAAGAATTCGAATGGTTTTTTAGTTTATCAATTTGAAATAGGCGAATATCAAAATCAAAAATTGTATATAAATCTTAGAATTATTAGTGAAAATGATAATCTATTCAATAAAGAATTAATTAATAAAATAATAAATAATAGAATAAAGCAAGATGCTTTATATATTCTCAATAATAACGATAAAATATTATATCTAATATATTCAATAGTTTATTTTCTTGGGGCTGGTGATAATACATATACAAAAGTAATTAAAGAATTATCATCCAGTTCTGATTTGAATTTAATTAAAAAGCAACTTAACAATATATCTTATTTAGAAAGCTTAATAAATGAACATAATTATACTAAAAATGATGAAAATAAAGATTTAGTTAATTATTCTTTTAGATATATAAACCCGATTCAAACTGTTCTTCAAAGTAGAATTTTATGCTGGTATGAAGGTACTTTCTATATTAGCAGAATTTATAAATATTTAGAAAATGAAAAAATTATTATTCAAAAACAAGCTAATAAGAATATAGCTAAAAATGAATATGATATTCTTTCAACTTTGGATTCTGAATATTTTCCAAATGTGTTTGATTATAAAGAAGATATAAATTTCTCTTCTTTTAAAATGAAATTCATAGAAGGGAAGACCTTAGGCGAATTAAAATCACTTAAGAATTTGCTTAATAATCAAGAAATTAAAGAATTTATTAATCATTGTTTTAGTATTTTACTTGAGTTGAAATCCAAGAATATCTTACATAGAGATATTTCTCCAAGTAATATAATTCTAAAAAATAAAAAGCCAGTTTTAATAGACTTTGGTTGGGCCGAAAGTGATACTATAAAATCTATTAATGCACCTGGACTTGGTGGAAATTATAAAAAAAGTAAAAATGAATTTTCAGATCTGTATTCAATAGGAAGAACATTAAGTGAATGTTTGAATGGAATTGAGGAATTTGAGAGTTTGATCAATAAAATGATTAATCTTAAAACGAAAGATGATATTGAAACTATTAATGAATTAATTAATGATTTGAATCAAATTAAAATTACAAATCCATTGATTAAAGCAATTAATTTAATAGAAGAAGGTAAAAAATTATTAGAAGGTAACTATGTCGATGATGCTTATAAACTATTTATTTCAGCAAAATCAAATGTCACAAATGCCGAAGCAGCTGAAATTGGTATTTTCTACTTACTTGCTTACTGTGAGTTTAACTTATCAGAGTTTGAAAAAGCAAGTGAGAACATCACTACTGAAATGATATTAAATCCGGACAATCTTGCAGCTTTTGAATTAGATGAGAAAATTAATATTCAGATGCAAGAGATTGAAAAATCGCAAACTAAAAATGTGATTGAAAATGAATGGGATTATGATGTTTCAATTGTGATACCTGTTTATAATAGGCATGGAATTACAGAACAATGTATTAGATCTATCTATGAAAATACTTATATTTTATTTGAGTTAATTGTAGTTGATAATGGGTCTGATGCTGATACTAAGAAGGTTTTAGAAGATTTACAATCTGAGTATAAATTTAGATTAATTAGGAATGAAAATAATTTAGGTTTTTCTGTTGCTAATAATCAAGCTATCGAAAATAGAAAAGGTAAGCATGTATTTTTATTAAATAATGATACTGTTGTTACTGAAAATTGGTTAGATAGCTCTTTAAAAATTTTAAATGATAATAAAGCAAGTATTGTTGGCTCTTGTTTATTATATCCAGATTCAGAAATTATTCAACATAAAGGTGTTGTTATAGGGACTGAAGATGGGAATACTCTTGCACCTTATCATATTGAGCAATATCATAATATCAATGATGTGATAAACAAGTCTAAGCAAATGAGTGCTGTAACTGGTGCTGCTATGTTGATAAGTGAAGATTTAATAGCTGCTATTGGTGGACTTGATGAAGGATATATTAATGGTTTAGAAGATATAGACTATTGTTTTAAAGCAAGTTCTATTGGAGCAATTATTTGGTATAATGCAGACTCTATTATATATCACTATGAATCATTAACTAAAGATAGACATAAACATGATATTCCTAACTGGCAGAGATTGAATAAAAAATGGCTTGGTAAAATTAATTTTGATGAAAAGCAAGAACAAACTAATTATAATGTAAGTCAAAATAAGGAAAAGCAAAGATTATTGAATGAAGAAATAATCAAAGAATCTAAAGAGTTAAATAATAATCTTGCAAAAAGTGATATAAAAAGTGAATTGACTAATCCTTATGAACATGTTGATTTTTCTATTATTATTCCTGTTCATAATAATTTGAGTTTTACTAAAAAATGTATTGAGAATATTTATAAAACTTCTGCTTTATATGCAATTGAAGTCATAATAATAGATAATGGCTCAGAAGATGAGACTTTTGCATATTTGAATTCAATTTCTGATTTAGTTAAAGTAATTAAAAATGAGAATAATGAATCGTTTTCAAAAGCAAATAACCAAGGGGCAGCAATTGCTCGTGGTAAGTATTTAGTGTTTTTGAATAATGATGTAGAAGTTCAGCCAGGTTGGTTAGAATCACTTGAAGACAAGTTTAAATCTGATAGTAGTGTAGGTATTCAAGGTGCGAAGTTAGTTTATCCTAATGGTTTAATTCAACATGCAGGTGTTGTATGGGGACCTGTCGCCGAAAACTTTAATTTACATTATCATATTTACTTAGCGGCTAACCCAAGTTTAGAATGGGTAAATAAATACCGTGAGTTTCAAATGGTAACAGGTGCTTTACTTGCAATTAGAAAAGAATTGTTTAGTGAAGTTGGTAAGTTTGATGAAGAATATTTCTTTGGACACGAGGATTTAGATTTATGCTTAAAAGTAAGAAAAGATGGCTATAAAGTAATGTATAACCCAGAAGTAGTGGGGATACATCACGAGTCAATTACTAAGAAATCTGAAGGGATTAAAAAGTTTGAACGATTTATAACTGAACCAGATTCTTATGATGCTAAGAATCACAAGCATTTTTTATCCAAATGGGAAAAGACCTTAAAAGTTGATGCAAATGAGTTTTATTTGGATGATAAATTATATGGTATAGCAGGCGATGTTACTATGTTTGAGTTATTTCAAGAGAAATTGAAAGAACTATTTGAAGCTTTAAAGCCATTACCTGAAGAATTGTATCAAAGAAAAGCTAAGAAAGTTAGCGAAATTTTATTTGCAAATCCAAGTTATGATTTTGTAGCAAATGTAAATGTATTGTTGAATACAAGTTATGATAAATTACTTGAAGCAATTGAATTTGTAAAGTATGGTGAATTTGAAGATAATTCTAAAAAGAAATTAAAAATATTAATGACTATGTTTGCTTGGAATGAAAGTGGTGGTGGCACTATTTTCCCAAGAGATGTAGCCGTTGATTATGTAAAACAAGGTTATGAAGTTTTAGTTGTTTATGCTGGTGTTGATGATGTTGGGAATCCAACTCCTTACCATATAAAACAATGGAATGATGAAGGTGTTAATCTTCTTGGAATATATAATCGTGAGATAAATTTCATTGACCCATACAAAGCAGAATTTGAAATAAATGATCCAAGTGTTTCGGCTATATTTGAGAAAGTATTGAATGAGTTTAAACCTGATTTAGTTCATTTTCATAATTTCGTTGGCTTGTCCTTTAATATTGCTAAAATTGCTAAAACGAAAGGATATAAGACTTTATATACTCCATTTAATTATCATTTGATTGATCCTAATCTTTATATGATTAGTTCGGAATTGAAGAAATGGGAAAATGTTGATTTAATTATAAATTCGGAAGCATTAAAAGAAGATCCAAGTTTAAGAGAGTCTTACTTAAATAGAATTGAAGCTGGAAGGCAAGTGTTAAATCAATATATTGATATGACTTTAGCAGTTTCTACTCGTGTAAAAGATATATTAATAGATTTTGGGTGTAGACCTGAAAAAATAACTATTGTTAATCAAGTTCCTAAGTCTGTTGAGAAATTAACAAATACCAATAAAAATAGAGATATAAGTCAACCAATTAAAATTGGATATATTGGTGGTGTTATGCCACATAAAGGTGTACATAATTTAGTAGTTGCTGCAAGTGTTTTACAAAAAGATACGGCTGAATTAAATATTTATGGTTTTGTTGATGATAAATACAAAGCAGTTTTAGAAAATATTAATACTAATATTAATGTAAATCTGAAAGGTGAATACAAGTTTGAAGAATTAAATTCTATATCTGAAAACATTGATATTGCTGTTCTTCCATCACTTTGGGAAGATAATGCTCCTTTCGCAATTTTGGAATCTCTTGCTATGGGATTGCCTGTTATTGCTCCAAATATAGGGGGATTTTCTGATTTTATTGAAAATAACTTTAATGGTAGAATTTACCAATATGACAATGTTGAAGAACTTGCTAATATTTTAAGAGAGTTAACTAATTCACCTGAATTAATTACAAAGATGAGGGAAAATGCGTATCTTACTTTCTCATTTAGTGATTATATCAATCAGATGAAACAAATATATCTTAGAACAATTGAAAATACTCGTTTGCCTATGGATATTCAGTTCTTATTTAAAGACAAATTAGATATTAAGCAAATTGAGTTAGTTAATGATAATACACAAGTTAGTAGTGAATTATATTCTCAAGATGTAAATTCACCAATGAATAGACTTAGTTTTGACAATAATATTGCTGGTGGTTTTTCGAACAAGAGTGCTGTTGGGCAAATGCCAGATCCTCTTCCTTCACCATTATTACTTAATCTTGGTTGTGGAAATGACATAAGACAGGGCTTTGTTAATATTGACTTATTCAGCGAAAGAGCAGATGTAGTGAAGATGGATATTCGTAAATTGAATATACCTGATAACTCTGTAGATGTAATTTTAGCGAGTGATGTGTTAGAGCATTTCTCACATCGTGAAACTCAATCGTTATTGAAAGAGTGGAATAGAGTTCTAAAAGATGGTGCTGAAATTATTATTAGATGTCCTAATATTAGATTACAAATTGAAGCGTATATGAGAGGGGATTGGGATGCTGATGTTGCTTCGTATATGATTTTTGGAGGGCAGACTAATCCTGGTGATTATCATTGTATTGGATTTGATAAAGAATCAATTACTAAGCATTTAACTAATTCTGGATTTGATATAACTTCGTATGAAGAACATGATTTCCCTCAAAATCAAGGTTTTATTAACTTGAATATGACAGTTAAAGCTAAAAAGAAATCTAATAATGTTTTTAAATTAAAAACTGATGAGAATATTTTAAAAAGCAATTCAGATGTTCAAGTTAATGCTATACAAAGAGAAAGCAAAGTCTATGAACATAGCAATAATCAATTAAATCCATTAAAAGCAAAATTAAATATTATTTGGGAAGGTACTCAGTTTGTATATCATTCTCTTGCTTTGATTAATAGAGAAGTGTCATTTAATATGATTAAATCTGGGTTGGTAAATCTAACAATAATTCCTTATGAAGATGATAATTTTAGTCCTGAAGGAAACACTAAATTTGAAATATTAAGTAATCATCATATTGATAATAAAGTAGAAGAAGAGGATTACTCTGACTTACCTTATGTATGGATTCGCCACCAATGGCCACCTCAAGATGATATTCCAGAGGGTGCTAAATGGATAATTATGCAGCCATGGGAATATACTGCTTTACGTCAAGATGTTTATGATGTATTGAAAAAAGCTGAAGAAGTATGGACTCCTTCTAATTTTTCGAGACAATCTATGATTAACTCTGGTCTTGAATTTGATAAAGTTCAAGTTATGCCTAATGGTATAAATCCTGAAATATTTAATCCTTATGGACCGAAATATAAAATAAATTCTAATTTTAAATTTAATATTTATTATCTCTATTTTCTTTTAATATTTTGTTATCAAAGTATTATAAAATAAATTCTAATTCTAAAATAAAATTTCTCTTTGTTGGTGGTACGCTGCCAAGAAAAGGTATAGATGTTTTGCTCAAAGCATTTGTTAAAACATATACAAAACATGACCCTGTATCGCTTGTCATCAAAGACATTGGAGGAGATACATTTTATCAAGGGCAAAACGCTCAGGAGCAGATAAGCACACTACTGCAAAATCCAGATGCTCCTGAGATTATCTATATCACTGAGGATATTTCTGAAGAAGAAATGGCTTCGCTTTACCGTGCTTGCGATGTCTTTGTTAGCTCTTATAGAGGTGAGGGCTTTTGTTTACCAGCACTTGAAGCTATGGCTTGTGGTCTTCCAGTAATTGTAACTGATGGGGGAGCTACAGATGATTTTGTTGATGAATTTGTTGGTTGGAAGATAGAGTCTAAACCAAAATTGATAAAATTGAATGAGGAAAAGACTTTTGTTAAAGATACTTATTTCCTTGAGCCAGACGAAGAATCCCTTATTAAAATATTTGAGGATATAATTAATAATCCTAATTATATTAAACACTTGGGATATGTAGCAAACTACAAAGCAAGAAAATTCTGGACTTGGGAAAAAGCTACTCTAAAAATGTACACTCGTCTTGATTATTTATATAATACTAATTTATCTAAGGATTATGCAAATCAAATTAAGGATGTTGATGATGACTTTACAAAAATAGGTGAAGCAGAATATCTAATTAATATTGGTGATGCTGAAAGTGCAATTCCAATATTAGATAGTATAAGTGACCCAGAATTAATAAATTATGTAAAATTAATAAAGGCAATGCTATTTACTCAAGAAGGAAACTATGATGAAGTAAATAACTTAGTAGCCGATTTAGATTATGAAAAGTTCAAATTTGATATTGATTATCTTAAAATACTAAAATTACTATCTGAAGAAAACTTAGTAGAAGCAATTGAATTATTGAATCCACTTGTAACTGATTGGCAAACTCATAAATGGGAAACTAATTATGTTATTTCATTAGACTTTTTGATAAATATGGTTGGTGATATAGTGTATATGATGGAAGACTATGTATATGCAGAGAAAATTTATGACTCTGGAATAGAATTAGCACCATCTAATATAAGTCTATCTTTAGGTAAAGCTAAATGTAAATTCAACTTAGGTAGTAGCGAAGATGCTTTAAGTATCTTGAATAAACTAAAAGATGATTATCCAGATTTTGAAGAAATAGACAACTTAATTTCAGAAATGGAAGAATATCAATAATAATTATTTATAAATCAGCCCTCATTTTGAGGGCATTTTTTTTTGTATAATATTATTATATTTTTTTGCAGTTTAGATATTGATAGTGGATAATAATGTAGTTTTGTTTAATCTTCCGAAGGTTTTGTTTTGCAAAAAATATTGTTTTTATGATAGATAAGGTAGGAAGGATTTAGAGCATAAAGGCAATTAATAACATTGCCATTATACTTAAAAATAAGTGCGAATTTTAAACTTGAGGTTTGTTAACCGTTCTCTACAAATACAATGGATTCATAATATTACTATGAATATCGGCATATCAACTTAGCTCAATACCCGATATATTGTTTCTGTACAAAGCAAAAAAAAGGAGACCGAAGTCTCCAAAAAATAAAAGGTATAAAAAGAAAATTTTATTCGAAATCTAAGTCTTCGTCGAAGTCAGGGTCGAATGCTGTTGAAAAAGATTTTTCTGTTTCGAATAGTAATCTATCGAGGTCTCTTTGATTTATTACTTCCTCGATTTCTTGTTTTAAATCTGACATTTCCATAATTACTCCTAAAAAGATTAATAATTTTTAGTATATTTACTTCAATTTTTATGCCATATTTAATAATTTATGTTAGAATAAATGTAAAAATTTTATTTTATTGTAATGCAGATTTGTAAAGTTTGAATAGATCAAATTAATCTATTTTATACTTTTCTTTAAATTTAAGAAGATATTTTTATAATAAAATATTAAATATTATATAAGTTTAGTGGCCTTGTTTATAACATTTAATAGTAAATTATAATATATTGCTTGTAAATTCTATGGTTATTTTTTAAATTGCAAAATTATTTTTTAAAATTTCACTTTTAAGCAAAATTTAATTGAGAAAACAGGACTAAAAATGCTTGAATTAATACAGTTTATACCTTTATTCCCATTGATAGGATTCTTGTTCTTGGGATTGTTTGGTTCATATATTAAAAATGAAAAGTTAATTGGGATTATCGGAAGTGGAATGATTTTGATTTCATTCGTAATCACAATTACTGTTATGAATTCATTTTTAGCAGGAGGTGGGGAAGTAGCTCACATTGTTCCTGTATTCGAATGGTTTGGTGCTGGGGATTTTTCAGTCAACATATCTTACCAAGTTGATCAATTATCATTAATGTTTTCTAGCATTATTACAGGAGTTGGTTTCTTGATTCACGTATATTCTATGGGATATATGAAAGGAGATAGAAGCTTCTATAGATTTTTCGCATCATTAAACTTATTCGTTTTTATGATGTTGAATCTTGTATTAGCAAGTAATTTTCTTTTGACTTTCCTTGGTTGGGAAGGTGTAGGATTGGCTTCTTATCTATTAATTGGTTTTTGGTATGACCAAAAATTTGATGGGTATAGAATTACTTGGACAGGTGATGCCGCTAATAAAGCATTTATAGTAAATAGAATAGGTGATTTTGGAATGTTGATTGCAATATTCCTAACATTTGTAACTTTCGGAACATTGGAATATGTAGAAGTTTCTTCTATAGCAGTAGCAAATGCTTCGAGTTTAGTGGGTAGTGGAGTTATATTAGCTATTACTTTATTGATATTTTTAGCATGTACTGGTAAATCTGCTCAAATTCCTTTGGCAGGTTGGTTACCTGATGCGATGGCAGGTCCGACTTCAGTTTCGGCACTTATTCACGCAGCAACGATGGTAACTGCGGGTATTTTCTTAATTGCAAGAAATAGTGTGTTGTTTGCTTTAAGTCCAACTACTATGGCTGTTGTTGCTGCAGTTGGAGCAACTACTGCATTAATCGCTGCTTCTATTGGTTTAGTTCAAAATGATATTAAAAAAGTATTGGCTTACTCTACAG
>JAUIIX010000022.1 GCA_030431515.1 bacterium | reverse complement strand
AAACTAATTTATTTTTTTCTATTTCTATTCTTAATATCTTTTCAAGAGGAAAAATAATATTATATTTATTTTCTCCATAAATACTTTTAAGAATAAGATTCTTATTAGTAATAATTAAATTATATTTAAAATTAACAAATCTTCTAAAACTTACGGGTTCATTATAAAGTATTTCTTCATCTTTTTCTAACTTACTATTCCATTTTGGATAATCACTAATTGTATTAATATGAAATGGGATTAATAAAATAAATAGAAAGACTAATGAGAAAATAACATCACTAAAATCATCTAAAATTGTACCACCACTAACAATTCTAATTATATAAGGAATTGCAAATAATATAGCAATGACTAAAGCATTATCTTTATAATATTGTTTTATACTACTTTTCATTTTCATAAATATTTATTTTCTTAAATTTATTTCTCTAAAATAAAGAATGCTTTTCTTATTTCAAAATATTATTTTTAGAAGCAATATTTTAATGCTACTTTTATCTGCTCATTTGCAAGTACAGGGTTGAGTATTGATACATATCCAAGATCTATACCAATCATTTTATATCGTGCTTCTATGCCAATTCCTGTGATTGCTCCAGACCTATTAATATCATTATTGCTAATATTCGAATATCCACCAAACACAAACATTGAAAAGAATAAATCACTTTTATCGTTTCCATAAGCACGCATTCCTAATTTAGGAGCCACTGTAATCCCACCCATATCCTCAAAATTCCCAACACCCATTAGCACCATCATATTCATACCAATAGTGAAATCATTAAACATATATTGCTTAGTAACTCCGATTGTTGCAAACGATCCATCATTGATATTGTCACTTAAAACTCCAATTTCGGCAGAACGATTATAAGATTTGCTATCTTCGGCAGATAGAATTTGTGAAAAGATTATTAGAAGAGAGAAAACTAATACTTTCATAAGAACACCTTTATTATTATTGTTTTAACCAAATACGTTAAATGATAATAAAAAGTTTTATGAAAAAGAAATAACTTGTTAATTTATTTGATTTCTATTTTTTTGCCAAGGAATCTTGGTTCAATTCCAAGCATGAAATCAATAAACACTTTAACTCTGGCAAGTTTTTCTCTAAAGTATTGGCCTATACCATATTTTTGATTTACATTTTTAGCATTGTAAGCGATTGAATTATGTCCTAATACATCTGCTATATAGATTGCTCTTTGATTGTGGTATTCTTGTGTGATGATTGTATATGAAGTTAATCCAAATACTTTATTTGCTCTTATTATAGAGTCATAAGTTCTAAAACCAGCAAAATCTAAGTATATTTTATCATCTGGAATACCTTTTTTAAGCAGTGCTTTTTTCATATCCATTGGTTCATTGTAGTATGATAAAGAATTATCACCACTAATTAATACTCTGTCAATTTTTCCAGTGAAAAATAAATTTACAGTTGCGTGAATTCTATATTTGTAGTAAAGATTTTGTGTACCATCTTTAAAGTATTTAGATGTGCCGAGTAGTAAACCAACTCTATTATGAGGGATTTTATAAATATCACTATAAACTTTATTATAACTATTTACTTTAATAATAATATCCGCCACAATTGTACCAAGTGCAGCAACTATTAATATTGATAATATTATGTATAGTATTTTTTTCATAAAAAAACCCGTTACTAATACTAATAACGGGTTAAATTAATTCTTGAAAGTACAATTATTTTACGATTTCTAATAATTCAACTTCAAACATAAGAGTAGCATTTGGTCCGATATCCTGACCTGCACCTCTTTCACCATAAGCTAATTCAGAAGGAATCCAGAAAGTATATTTAGAACCAACGTTCATTAACATAACACCTTCAGTCCAACCTTTAATTACTTGGTTTAATTGAAAATCAATTGGCTCGCCTCTATCTACTGAACTATCAAATGTTTTACCATTTAATAATTTACCAGTATAGTGAACTTTTACAGTTGTTTCTGGGCTAGATGGTTTTGGACCATTACCTTCTTTATCAACTCTATATTGTAAACCAGAAGCGGTAACTTTAACACCTGGTTTGTTTTTATTTTCAGCTAAGAATTTCTTCCCTTCTTCTACAGATGCTTTTTGTTGTAAAGCAATTTTTTCTTGTTGTTTTGCTTGCATCATAGTTTGAAAAGCACGCATAACTTCTTCTCTTTGTTCTTCATTTAATTTCGCTTCACCGCTTTTTAATGCTTGGTTCATAGCTTCTTCGATAATTTTAGTATTCATCATCAAAGAATCTCTAAGTAAATTTTCACCTAAATTCCAACCAATCGCATAAGCAACTGAATCTAATTGTGTTTTAACTTCAATTTTTTGACTTGCACTTTCGTTAGAACAAGCAAAAAAGCTTAACATAAACACCATTAACAAAGTAAATTTCATAATATTCCTAATTTATAATTAATAATTTTTTTTAATTAAAAAAGTAGCATATTTTAAATATGCTACTTATATTTTAGCTTTTAGATGCAAGAATTTCTTTAATATTAAGTTTTTCAACTGGTAATTTATTACCGAAAATATTACCAATTTTGCTTTTCACTACAATTCTTTGGTAATCTCTTAATCCTGTACCTGCAGGAATTAATTGACCTAATATAATGTTTTCTTTTAATCCACTTAATGTATCAACTTTAGTACCGATTGATGCTTCAGAAAGAACTTTAGTAGTTTCTTGGAAAGAAGCAGCAGACAACCAGCTTTCAGTAGTTAAAGATGCTTGAGTGATACCAAGTAAAATTGGCTCCCCAATAGCTGCTTCAGCATTTCTATATTCTGCAACAATCTTATCTTTTTTCTCTAAATCTGAGTTAGCTACTCTTACTTTACGTTTTAGATACAAATGGTTTTCGTTAAATTTAGAATCACCTTTATCAGTAACTACTACCATTCCTTTCATTCTTTCGTTTTCATCTAAGAATCTGTTTTTATTAACATTATCATTTTCGATAAGGTCAGTATCACCAGAATCATAGATTTTAACTTTTTGAAGCATTTGTCTAACGATAACTTCAATGTGTTTATCATTGATTTTCACACCTTGCATACGGTAAACTTCTTGTACTTCATTTACTAAGTATTCTTGTACAGCATTAACCCCTTTAATTCTAAGAATATCATGCGGGTTAATTGAACCTTCAGTTAATCTATCACCAGCTCTTACGAAGTCACCTTCTTGAACTAATACATATTTACTAATTGGAACTGAATATTCAGTTTTAGTTTTCTCATCAACAGAAGTAACAACAATAATTCTTTGACCTCTTTTGTGTTTCTCGAAAGAAACAATACCATCAATCTCTGATACTACAGAAGGATTTTGAGGTGATCTTGCTTCGAATAACTCAGTTACTCGAGGAAGACCCCCAGTAATATCTCTTGTTCTACCTAAATCTCTTGGTATTTTTACTAAAGGAGTACCAATTCTTACATCATCTCTATCATCAACTCTCAATTGAGAACGAGAAGGAATGTTGTAAGTTTTCAATATTTCGCCATTAGCATCAACGATTTCAATTGAAGGAGTTTTTGTTTTATCTCTAGAGTCAATAACAACTTTAGTGATGTGTCCTGTTTGCTCATCATTTACTTCACGGTAAGTAGTATTAAGGATTAAATCCTTAAATCTAACAACCCCAGTATGCTCTGCGATAATTGTTGCATTGTACGGATCCCAGTCATAAAGTAAATCGCCTTTATTAACTAAGTCACCATTATTAATTTTTATTTCAGCACCATAAGTAGCATCATAGTGAGTAATAATTCTATCTGTTTCAGTATCTTTAATATTAATAACACCAGAACGAGATACAACAACATTTACTTCTTTTCCTGCTTCCTCGTAAGTTACAATCTTGATATTTTCAAATTCAATCTTACCTGCAAATTTAGTTTTTACTTCAGATTGAGAAGTAACAGTAGAAGCAGTACCACCTGTGTGGAATGTACGTAGTGTTAACTGAGTACCCGGCTCACCAATTGATTGTGATGCAATTGTACCAACTGCTTCACCTTGGTCAACCATGTTACCAGTAGCCATATTTCTACCATAACATTGAGAACATACACCTCTACGAGTTTCACAAGTAAGAACAGATCTGATTTTAACTTTTTCAACAGAAGAGTCTTCAACTAAGTCAGCTAAATCTTCAGTTACTATTTCACCTTTTTTAATCAACAATGTATTTGTAAAAGGATCAATAATATCATCTAATACAACTCTACCTAATATTCTTTCTCCTAAAGATTCTTTGATTTCCTCACCATCTTTTAGGGCAGAAATATTAATACCTCTTACAGTTTGACAATCAACTTCAGTAATAATTGCATCTTGAGCAACATCATGAAGTCTTCTTGTTAAATAACCTGCATCGGCAGTTTTAAGTGCAGTATCGGCAAGACCTTTTCTGGCACCGTGAGTAGAAATAAAGTACTCAAGTACTGATAGACCTTCTTTAAAGTTTGCGATAATTGGGTTTTCAATTAATTCCCCAGAAGAACCAGATAAAGATTTTTTCGGCTTAGCCATCAATCCTCTCATACCAGCTAACTGTCTAATTTGCTCTTTCGACCCTCTCGCTTTAGAATCAAGCATCATCCAGAATGAGTTAAATCCGTCATTGTGTTGAGACATTTCATTGTAAAGTTTATCTGCAACTCTATTAGTAGCAGTTGACCACGTATCGATGATTTTGTTGTATCTCTCACCAGATGAAATCACACCATTCATATATGCAAATTCAATTTTATCAATTTTACCTTCGGCATTATTGATAATATCTGTTTTTAATTCAGGAACAACTACGTCTTCAATACTTACAGATAGACCACCCATTGTAGCGTGTTCAAATCCAACAGCTTTCATTTTATCAAGGAATTTAACTGTTTTAGCAATTCCTGCTCTTCTAAAACATAAACCAATAATTTGTCTTAATCTGTTTTTAGTCAATAACTCATTTACAAATCCAAGTTCTTCAGGTGCAATATTGTTAAATATCATTCTACCAGTAGAAGATTCAACTATTTCACCTTTATATCTAATTTTAATTTTAGCGTGTAAATCTAATTTCTTGTTATTATATGCTACAATCATTTCTTCATAAGAAGAATAAGTTCTATTTTCTCCAATAGCACCTTTTCTAATTTTAGTAATATAGTAAATCCCTAAAACCATGTCCTGAGAAGGAACGGCAATTGGTTCACCATTTTGAGTGTGCATAATGTTATGAGGTGCAAGCATTAAAAGCATAGCTTCTAATTGTGCTTCATAACTAATTGGAAGATGGACAGCCATTTGGTCACCGTCAAAGTCTGCGTTAAATGCAGTACAAACTAATGGGTGAAGTTGAATAGCTTTTCCTTCTACTAATCTTGGTTGGAATGCTTGAATACCTAATCTGTGAAGAGTAGGGGCTCTATTAAGCATAATTGGGTGACCTTCGATAACTTTCTCAAGGATATCCCAAACTTCATTCGTTTTTCTTTCCACCATTTTCTTAGCAGATTTAACTGTTTTTACGTGACCTCTTTCTATCAATTTTCTGATAACAAAAGGTTTAAATAGCTCAACAGCCATATCTTTAGGAATACCACATTCGTGTAATTCTAATTCAGGACCTACCACAATAACCGAACGACCAGAATAGTCAACCCTTTTACCAAGTAAGTTCTGTCTAAATCTACCCGCTTTACCTTTAAGAGTATCAGCAAGAGATTTTAATGCTCTTTGAGATTCTGCTCTAACTGCTCTTCTTGAGTTATCAAAAAGTGCATCAACAGACTCTTGAAGCATTCTTTTTTCATTTCTTAAAATTACTTCAGGAGCTTTAATATCAATAAGTCTTTTCAGAC
Organism: bacterium; assembly: GCA_030431515.1. Taxonomy (GTDB): domain Bacteria; phylum Bacteroidota; class Ignavibacteria; order Kapaibacteriales; family UBA2268; genus JAJRPT01. The sequence goes on along the minus strand of JAUIIX010000022.1, from coordinate 39,277 downwards.
GATTGTTTCTAATTATAACTCTTCTATAAAGATCATTCAAATCAGAAGTGGCAAATCTACCACCCTCTAATGGAACTAATGGTCTTAGATCTGGAGGAATAATAGGAACAACATCAAGAACCATCCACTCAGGAAGATTCTCATATTGACTTAATGCTGATTTTCTAAAAGCGTCTAATATTCTAAGACGTTTTAATAAGTCAGCTTTTTTAATTTGCGAAGTTTCTTCTTTTAATCTAGCTTTAAGAGTATAGTACTCACTTGTAGCATCAACTCTTTTAAGTAGTTCTTTTATCCCTTCACCACCAATCAAGGCAATGAATTTGTTAGGATCATCATCGTCCATATCTAATTCTTCATCAGGTAATGAATCGATAACATCAAGATATTGTTCTTCAGTTAATAAATCTTTGTGTTGTAAACCAGTTTTACCAGGTTGAACTACAACGTAAGATTCGTAATAAACAATTCTTTCAATATCTTTAGTTGGCATTCCAAGAACACCACTTATTTTACTAGGTAATGATCTTAAAAACCAAATATGAATTACGGGAACAGCAAGCATGATGTGACCCATTCTTTCTCTACGAACAGATTTTTGAGTAACTTCAACTCCACATCTGTCACAAACGATGCCCTTGTATCTGATTCTTTTATATTTTCCACAAGCACATTCCCAGTCCCTAATAGGACCAAAAATTTTCTCGCAAAAAAGACCATCTTTTTCAGGTCTAAAAGATCTATAATTTATCGTCTCCGGTTTAGTAACTTCCCCACGAGATCTGTTTAGGATATCGTCTGGTGAAGCAATCTTAATTGTAATGCTACTAAAACCTTTTTTAGGGATCGATATAGTTTGCATTGGATCTCCTAATGAATTTATTTTCAATTATACAATATGAACATCAAGACAAAGCCCTTGAAGTTCCCTAATAAGAACGTTAAATGATTCTGGAATATTCGGGTCAGGTAAGTTATCACCTTTTACGATGTGTTCGTACATTTTAGCACGTCCTTGAACATCATCCGATTTCACAGTAATCATCTCTTGTAAAGTATGAGCCGCACCATAAGCTTCTAATGCCCAAACCTCCATCTCTCCTAATCTTTGACCACCAAATTGTGCTTTACCACCTAATGGTTGTTGAGTAATTAGTGAGTAAGGTCCGATAGAACGTGCGTGTAATTTATCATCTACTAAGTGAGCTAGTTTTAACATATAAATGTAACCAACTGTAACTCTTTCAGTGAATTTTTCACCAGTTCGACCATCAAATAATACTGTTTTACCATCATTAGGTAATCCAGCTTTATCAAGATAATATTTAACTTGATCCCAAGTTGCACCGTTAAAAATTGGAGTTGCAAAATGAACACCTAATTTACTAGCAGCCCAACCTAATGCAGTTTCATACAACTGACCAAGGTTCATCCTTGATGGTACGCCAAGTGGGTTAAGAATAATATCAACTGATGTTCCGTCTGGTAAGAAAGGCATATCTTCTACAGGTACTATTTTAGATACAATACCTTTGTTTCCGTGTCTTCCTGCCATTTTATCACCAACTTGTAATTTACGTTTTTTAGCAACATATACTTTTGCCATTTGTAAAATACCTGGTTGTAATTCATCACCAGAAGCTAATTTTGTTTTTTCAGATCTAAAATCTGCTTTAACATCATTTCTAACTCTCAAGAAACTTTGGATTACATCACGAAGTAAATCATCTTTTACTTCATCTTCAATCATTTGTTCGTTAAAGTCTAATAATTCTGGTTTTAATAAACCTTCATAGTATTTTTCTTTAACATCTTGTTCGCTTACTAATGTTCCTTTTCTAAATATATTAACATTATTAGTCAATCTAAAGAAAATAATTTTTTGACCATCAATAATTTTAGAAATTCTTCTGATTACTTCATCATCAAGCTTTTTAACTGCAGCTTTTTCTAAAGTATTGATTTTATCTTGACGTTTTTTCTCTTCTTTTCTCGTCTCTTTATCCATTGTAAGAAGTCTTCTAGTAAATAATTTAGTATTAATTACTACACCTTTCAATCCAGGACCAGCTTTTAAAGATACATCTTTAACATCACCTGCTTTATCACCAAAGATTGCTCTTAGTAATTTTTCTTCAGGAGTTGGATCAGTTTCCCCTTTCGGAGTAATCTTACCAATTAAGATATCACCTTCATAAACTTTAGCACCTACTCTTACAATACCAAATTCATCAAGTTCTTTAGTCGCTTCTTCAGATACGTTTGGAATCTCACGAGTAAACTCTTCTTCCCCACGTTTAGTATCTCTTACTTGTAATGTAAATTCTTCAATGTGAATTGAAGTAAATACGTCTTGAGCTACGATTCTTTCAGAAATAACAATCGCATCCTCAAAGTTATAACCACGCCAAGGCATGAAGGCAACTAACACATTTTGACCTAAAGCTAACTCACCCATTTCAGTAGCAGCTCCGTCACTTATTGCTTGACCTTTTACAACCTTGTCACCAGCTTTTACAAGCGGTCTTTGATTGATACAAGTATCTTGATTCGTTCTAAAGAATTTTAATAATCTATAAGTTTTAGTTTCTTGATATTCGAAATCAATTAATTTCTCATTATCATCTCTTTTATCAATATATCTTACTCTAATTTCATCAGCAGATACATATTCAACAACTCCATCACCTTCAGCAGATAATAAAGTTTTAGAATCTCTTGCTGACTTAGCTTCCATTCCTGTTCCTACAAAAGGAGCATTAGGTTTTAAAAGTGGAACTGCTTGACGTTGCATATTCGCACCCATCAATGCACGGTTCGCATCATCATGCTCTAAGAAAGGAATGTGAGCAGAGGCAATTGAAGTAATTTGGTCAGTCGCAACATCCATATATTCAATATCTGTTGGAGGAACTAACACGAAATCACCAGATTGTCTTGCTTTAATCTTATCACCAATTATTTTTCCAGTTTCATCTACAGGAGTAGAAGCTGTACTTAATACGTGACCATCTTCAATTTCAGCTGTTAAGTAAACTATTTCATCTGTTACATATCCATCTTTACATACGTAATATGGGGATTGTAAGAAACCTAATTCATTAATAGTAGAGTGGATAGCTAATGAAGAAATTAGACCAATGTTTGGACCCTCAGGAGTCTCAATCGGACAAAGTCTTCCATAGTGAGTATAGTGAACGTCACGTACCTCAAATCCTGCTCTTTCTCTTGTTAAACCACCAGGTCCTAATGCAGATGTTCTTCTTTTGTGTGTTAATTCAGCTAATGGATTAGTTTGATCCATAAATTGAGAAAGCTGGTTAGTTCCGAAGAACTGATTAACAACAGAAGTAATAGTTCTAGCATTTACTAATTCAGATGGAGTTAAATTTTCACCGTCGTTAACAGATAATCTTTCTTTGATAGTACGAGACATACGAGCAAGACCAATATTAAATTGATTTTGCAATTGCTCACCTACCGAACGAACTCTTCTATTTCCTAAGTGGTCAATATCATCACCACCCCACTTATTCTTATGAAGTAAGATTAATTGTTTAATTATAGTAACAATGTCAGTTACAGTTAAGTAAGTAACATCTTCAGGTAAATCTAATCCAAGTTTATCATTAATTCTAAATCTACCTACTTTACCAAGATCATATCTCTTATCAGAGAAGAACATTTTTTCAAGTAAAGCTTCTGCAGTTTCCATGTCAGGTGGCTCACTCGAACGTAAAGTACGATAAATTAACTCTAAAGCATCTTCTTTATTTCTTGTAACATCTTTAGTTAATGAACGTGCAATTAACGGCTCTTCAGTAGCATCAGTGTAATTAAATAATCTAACAGGTGCTAATAAATTTGTTTTTGCGATTTCTAAGAAAGCTTCATCAATAACCATATCACGCATAGCGATAATCTCACCAGTCTCAAGGTTAATCACATCAGATGCAATTCTTCTACCTAAGAAAGTTTCATCGAAAGTTTTAGCATCGTGATCAGCAGCTAAATCAAAAAGATTTAAGATTTCTTCATCTGAAGAATATCCTAAAGCTCTTAAAAAAGTAGTAACTGGGAATTTTTTCTTTCTATCAATATATGCGTATAAAACTTCATGAATATCAGTGATAAATTCAATCCAAGAACCTCTAAAAGGTATAATTCTTGCGGTGTAAATTCTAGTTCCATTCGGGTGAAGTGCATCATCAAAGAATGCACCAGGCGAACGGTGAATTTGAGTTACAACAACTCTTTCAGCACCATTAATTATAAAAGTCCCTCTTTCAGTCATACTTGGTATATTACCAAGATAAACTTCTTGCTCAACAGCATCAATATAATCTTCTGATTCTTTTTCAGCTTTACTTGACAATCTTAGTCTAGCTTTCAAAGGTTTAGAAAAAGTTAATTCTCTTTCTCTACATTCTTCTTCAGAATACTTAGGTCTTTCAATAACATAATCTAAAAACTCTAATTGAAAAACTTCAGAATTATCAAGAATTGGAAAATTATTTTTAAATGCAGCTTGCAGACCAATATTTTTTCTTTTGTGAGGTGGTACTTTTTCTTGCAAGAAGTCACTATAAGCATCAACTTGAATATTTAAAAGGTCAGGATAATGTGCGGAAAAATCTCTATCAGAGAAATTAATTCTTTCCCTAAGTCGGACAATTCCTTGACCAGATTTTAATAGACGTTCTTTATATTCTTTAGTTTCCACAGGTTGATTTCCATTTTTGGTAACGGAGTCCATAACTTGCCTCCTTAATTTTTAAACAATAAAAGGACTTTTTGAAATGCAGTAAAATGCACATCAAAAAATCCTTTTAAAAAACTACAACTGATTAATAAAAATATTTGCTAATCTCATACATGCCATTATATTACTAAGAAAAACTCTAAAATAAGTTAAGAGGAGTAGCCAAAACTACCCCTCTTTTTAATAACTTATAATAAATTACTTCAATGTAATTTTAGCACCAGATGCTTCTAATTTTGTTTTAATTTCTTCAGCTTCTTCTTTGCTAGCGCCTTCTTTAACTACTTTAGGTGCAGCTTCAACTAAATCTTTAGCTTCTTTTAAACCAAGACCAGTTACTTCTCTAACAGCTTTGATAACTGCAATTTTACCAGCAGCAGGAACTTCAGTAAGTTCTACATCAAAGTCTGATTTTTCTTCTGCAGCAGCAGCAGCATCGCCACCACCAGCAGCAGCCATCATCATTGGTGCTGCAGCAGATACTCCAAATTTCTCTTCCATAGCTGATTTTAATTCAGCTGCTTCTACTAATGTTAAGCTTGATATTTCTTCAAGTAGCTTTTCTACTTTTTCTGACATTTTAAACTCCTAATAAAAATTTTTGTTTCTAATATTTAATAAATTATGCAGCGTTATTTTGTTTCTTCGCTACTTCTTCTATCAATGATGCTACATCTCTGATTACAGCATTAATAGATCCAACTATACCTGATGCAGGCGCATTTAAACTTCCCATAATAGCTGCAATCATATCTTCTTTCGAAGGTAGAGTAGCTATTGTTTTCAGTTCTGAGCCATCAAAATATTGACCATCAAGTAAAGCCGCTTTAAGAACGGGTTTTTCGCTTTTATCGAATGCTTTTTTAATTATCTTCGAAGGAGCTGTTGGGTCACCAGTTGTAATAACCAACCCAGATGGCTCTTTCAATTTGTCTAAAGGAAACTCTAAACCTTCCGTTTGCTCTAAAGCTCTTCTAAGCAAAGTATTTTTAGCTACTTTGTACTTAATTCCACCAGCTCTTAGTTCATCACGGAAATTATTAGTTTGCTCCACAGACATTGCACGATAATTTACCAAGTAAACACCAGTCGCATCTTTTAGCAATTCAACCAATTCTTCAACTTGTTGTTTCTTTTGGCTTAAACTGATCATAATTCCACTTTTTTAAATTAATTTTACTTTGTTTCTAACAACGCACAAAGTGCGAGAAGCTTGTTTTTGAAACGAAGTGCGTAATATTCTTTCTTATTTAATTGTTGAATCTGTTATATTTACAGATGGCCCCATAGTAGAACCAAAAAATACAGATTTTACGTAAACACCTTTTGCACTTGACGGCTTAGCAGCTAAAATACTTTGATAAAAAGCTTTAATATTTTCTTCAAGTTTAACAGTATCAAACGAGCATTTACCAACGGCACCTGCTATATTTCCTGATTTATCAACTCTATACTCAATCTTACCAGCTTTCAATTCAGTTACAGCTTTAGCAACATCAAAAGTTACAGTTCCAACCTTAGGGTTAGGCATCAAACCTCTTGGTCCTAATACTCTACCTAATTTACCAACTTCTCCCATTACATCAGGAGTAGCAACTATAACATCAACATCAGCCCAACCAGACTTAATTTTATCAACGTATTCATCAAGACCTGCATAATCAGCACCAGCATCAAGAGCTTCTTGATCTTTAGGTGATTTAGCAAATACTAAAACTCTTACATCTTTACCAGTTCCATTAGGAAGAGATACAGTACCTCTCACCATTTGGTCAGCTTTCTTAGGATCAACACCTAAACGTAAATAAATCTCAAAAGATTCATCAAATTTAGCTGTAGATGATTTTTTAACTAATTCAATACCTTCCGCAAAAGTATATTGTTTTTTCTTATCAATTAATTTTGAAACTTCGTCAAATCTTTTACTTCTTTTTTTCATTTCAATCTCCTTAATTATCGCTGTATAAAACGCCAAGTGAACGAGCAGTACCTCTAATCATACTTACTGCAGCATCCATATCACCAGCTGTTAATTCATTCTTCTTAATCTCTGCTATTTTCTCGCATTGAGCTCTTGTGATAGTCCCAACTTTTTTCTTGTTAGGTTCACCAGAACCGCTTTTTAATCCAAGCTCGGCAAGGATTAATACTGCAGCAGGAGGAGATTTAATTTCGAAATCGAAGGATTTGTCACTAAAGAAAGAAACAACGACTGGCAAAACCATACCGCCTTCTTTCTGAGTTTTAGCGTTGAATTGTTTTACAAATTCAGCACCGTTCAAACCTCTTTGACCGAATGCAGGACCTACGGGTGGGGACATTGTAGCTTGGCCTGCCTTAAGCTGCAATTTGAATTTTCCCAATAACTTTTTAGCCATTCTTAGTTCGTATTATTTATTAATGATTCTCTAACTCAACTTGTGAAAAGTCCAATTCCACGGGAGTTTTACGACCTAATATACCAACTTCAACTTTGAGTTTCTGCTTTTCGTTATTGACTTCTTTTACAGAACCAGAAAAAGTATTAAATGGACCATCTATAACTTTAATAGGGTCACCAATACTAAACTGAGTTTCTACAGTAGCAATATCTTTTCGCTCTTCGACTCTGCTTAAAATTTTATTAATTTCAGCATCTTGAAGTGGTGTAGGGTCTTTTTTCCTACCAATGAAATTAACAACAGATTCAAGGACTTCAATTTCTTCCTGAAGGCGTTTATCTAAGTCACATTTAACGAAGATATATCCTGGGATAAAACTTTTCACCCTTTGTTTTCTTTTGCCATTTCGGACTTCAAATACAGTCTCCTCCGGTATAAGGACATCTTCAACTTTATGAAAGAAACCCAAACGTGTTAATTCACGTTCAATCTTTTCTTTTACGGCATTCTCTTGGCCGGTAACGATCCTAAGAGCATACCATTTGTTTTCCGATGCTTTTTCCATATCTGGAGTATTCATATTACCTTAAAAAATTAAACCAAGTAATGAACTAACAATATTGTCCATTACAAAAACAATAAGAGTGATAACAAGAGAAACTCCTATTACCACATTTGTAGATTCTTTAAGCTGATCTCGAGTAGGCCACGACACCTTTTTCATCTCGACTCTAACTTCTTCAATAAACTTCTTTAAATTCGCCATATTTTTCTCTCTTGTTTAGCACGGGCGGTAGGACTTGAACCCACAGCCTACGGTTTTGGAGACCGCCACTCTACCAATTGAGCTACACCCGCATAATGAGTGAGCAACTACAAATCCCCGTAAGTTGATGAGCTAGCGAGCAGAATTGAACTGCCGACCTCATCCTTACCAAGGATGCGCTCTACCACTGAGCTACGCCAGCAGATTTTAGAGCGAAAGACGAGACTCGAACCCGCAACCCTCAGCTTGGAAGGCTGATGCTCTACCAATTGAGCTACTTTCGCATTACTATTCCTTATATCGTGGGCAGAGAAGGATTCGAACCTCCGTAGGAGTACTCCAACAGATTTACAGTCTGCCCCGTTTAACCACTTCGGTATCTGCCCAGTTATTAATAGTCCAAAGAACTTTTTTCCAATCTCCCTAAAGAGAATTTCAAAATTAAAAGCTTTTCTTTACATTTCCAAATTATTTTTTAATATTTTTAAAATATTTTTTATTATTACTTTGATAAATTTACTCCGCTTCCACTTTAATACAATATAATCATAGTTTTACCTCGTTTTTGTGTAAACTCATAAAATTAAAAAAATTTCTATTAATCTCAAAGATTACCAAATTCTTTCAAAACTAAAATTCTTACTTTTTGAAAGTTGTATAAAATTCTAACTAATATGCCAATCCACATTTTTTTCAAAATAATTTACGAATATTTTAAAATAAAAATCATAATAAAAACTATTTTATAATTAATTTTATATTCTATATTTCATAGAGAAAACTATCGGAATGGCAGAAGGTGATTTTCTATATTTGTTATTCACCTATGCTCTTCTAACAAATGATTTCTTTAAATAAAATTCTTTTTCCATAATATTCCATTGCTTTAATTTATAAAATACAAAATTAAGAAATTAAGCTCACTCCTTAAAATTTGAGCAACTAATTCATCTATAAATCTAAATATGAAGATAGGAATGTGTATTTTTCTTCATACTTCTTTATCAAAACTATCAAAAACTTAAGAAATGATAAAATTAGAAGAAAAACCATCATTTCATTTAAAATGCTTACTGATAATATTACAATAACTTATAATAATTTAATTAAAAATATTAAAAATATTTTGTAATTTAGCGAGATGTTTTACTAAAAATTGTGTCTATGTATATATAGATTGTACATTTTTAGAAAAAGTATATTTAACAAGGAGTCATTATGTTAATATTATTAATGTTTGTAATTTCACATTTCACCTTTTCACAAGCTTTAGATGTTGAGAAATATAAAGAGTTTTTAGAAAACAACAAAGATATGAATACTAATCAATTGTTAGAAATGTATCCTGCTGGAGAGTATTTAGAGAATATTAATGTAAAATTAAATGATATTGAATATTTTGACAAAGTAATTGAAAAATATAATTTAACACAAGATGAGTTAAAGTTATTAAATAAAAATGGTTTCTTTGTATCTAATAGATTTCAATATAAAACTTTTTTTGATGCTTATAAACAAGTATTTCAAAATGATTTACCAAATTATGTCTCAGCCGATTTAATATTATATTCTATCCACTTTAATTTTCAGAAGTTTTTGGAAGAAATAGAGTTAAATGCTATTCAAAGCAAATGGAATAATATAGTCAAAGAAATGCCTAAATCTTATGGATTGTTTTATTCGGCTTTTGTGAATTTACCTAAAGATGAATATAATTATGAAATATTTTCTAAAGCATTTGATAATACAAGAGACTATATTTCTATAACTAAAAACTTAATAGATAATACTACTACCAGTGAGGGAAGAGTTGGTGAAATACTTTCTTATATTTCTTCGGAAGAATTTATGGATATATATTTATTCTCTGAATCGTTTCTTGTTCCTTATGACTTTAGTCAGTTTAAAGTTAGGGGATATTATAAAGCTGCAAATGCAGACAATTTCTTTAAATCAATGACTTGGTTAGGAAGAACAGAAATAGTAATTGAAAATGGTAAAGGAACTGTAGAACAACATAGCAAGAAAGATTTAGATATTATGTTATTACAAGCAGTTATGCTTTCAATTGCTCTGAAAAATGATTATGAGAATTATAAAATATGTGATAATACTTATAATAAACTAATTGGAAGACAGGATAATATTACTCCTGTTGAAATAAACAATATATTAGAAGAAATGGGTATTACTGATATGATGCCTCTTTTAGATGAAAATGTACGTGATAGTTTAAAACAAAAAATATTAGAATTAAACTCTGCAAAGCAAAGCTATAGTGGTAACGTAATGACAAATTTAGGACCAGGAGTTCAAGGTACAACACCAGTAGTTTTTAAAGTATTTGGACAGAGACCAATTCTTGATGGTTACGTAACTGCAAATACAACTTATAGTAATATCACTTACAAAGGAAATGTTGTAAAAAGATGGATTCCTTCTACTTTAGATATTACTTTTGCATTAGGGCATAATGCGTCTGCTCAATTACTTGTTCCTGAATTGAATAATTATAATTATGGAAGTAATTTAGCAGCTAATAGATATTTGTTTGACAACAATAGTGATTCCGCTTGGAATTCAACTATTTATAATTCATGGCTGAATATACTTAGAACTTTTAATATTAACGACAAAACTGAAAGAGAAAAACTTCCAAAATTTGCTCAAACCGCTGCTTGGAATCAAAAAAACTTAAATACACAACTCGCTTCTTGGTCTCAACTTCGTAGAGATTTCTTGTTATCTGCAAAGCAACCTTATACAAATTCTTATATATGTAGTTTTCCTAAATCTATTGTTGAACCAAATGTTGAATTTTTTAAAAAAGTAAAGTCATATAGTTTGCTTTTAAGAAGCACTTTATCTGATTTATATGGTACTCAATCTAATCTTAGAAATAGTTTCTTTGATAAATATGATAGTATAATTGATACACTCACATCCATATCAGAAAAGCAATATAATTTAATTGAACTAAGTTCTGATGAGGCAACATTTTTACAAAACATGATGATACCAATGAGTGTTTGTCAATCTATTTCATATAAAGATTGTGGTTCTTATCTTTATAAGGGATGGTTTAATGAATTGTTTTATGGTATAGATGATATTTATGATGGAACTTTTGTTGAAGCAACATTCAAAGAAGATTATACTGTGGCAGATGTTCACACTATCCCTCAAGAAGACGAAGATCAAGTAGGTAAGGTGTTACACGCTGGAGTTGGTCCGCTTAATTTAGCTTTCATAGTAAGTGAAAATATTGATGGCTCGAAAACAGCTTATGTTGGTCCTGTTTTTAGTTATTATGAATATATAACTCGTGATTTTAAAAGATTAGATGAAGATGAATGGAAAGAGTTTTTATTAGATGAAACTAAGAATATGCAAATTAAAAATTTTGCAAAATATTACTCAAGTGATAAAAACGGGAACAGTTATAATTCATTTTCTAATTTTTTCTTAGACAAAGCAAGTAATGTGAAAAGTAAAAATGAAAATCTAAAGATACCATATTACCCTAATCCTGTAAAAGAAAAGCTATTTATTACACTTTTTCCTGATAAATCTAATAGTAAATATCATATTGAGATTTTTGATTTACAGGGTAATTTGCTAATTGAAGATAATATTTATGTGAATTCAATTAATAATTATATAATTGATATTGATTTAACTAATATTAAAACAAAAGGTGTTTATATTTGTAATATTAAAAATGAAAGTAATTCAGAATCTTTCAAATTCATCAAGGATTAAAAATGAGAACACTACTTTTGATTATATTATTTTCGATTTCTTTGAAGTCCCAATGGGTTTATAATACAGGGTATTCTATATCCAAAGAAAGTTTTGAAAATGCTGAATGGAGAATCTATGAAGGAGAGTTGCAAGTTCATCGTAATGATTCTTCTTACTTTTATAATATTGAAAATCTAAAATTAAATGACAAATTGAAGGTGGTGGATGATACTTTAAAAACTGACAATGGAAAATATCAACTATTCGATTCAAAATTTGATAAAGTTAATTATAAGATAAATAAAAACCATATTAAAATATATGATGAGAGAAATTCAGATAGTATTTATGAAATAAATATGGGTGATGAACTTAGAAATATTGGATTTCGTGGTGCTGATATTTATTTCCACTCTGAAGAATATTATATTTTCCGATCATATAATAAGTTATATATTATAAATAACAACAATTATGGTCAGATTATTATAACAAGGTCATATTTTGCTTACCCAGCTGATAAATTAATAGTTCTTATTTATGACTTAGATAATAAAACTATTGATATAAAGAAATTATATAATATAGGTAATTTAACAAATGTTAAAATTAATCAATTTACCTTTCAAGACAAACGACCTAAATTTTATTTTAGCACAGAAGAAGGCTCATTCAATTGGTATTCTGAATACTCTATTATAACAAGAGATTATTATAAATTTGATACTCAAAATGATTCACTAAAGTTAATGATTAAAAATAAAGATTATGTTTCAAAAGTTACATCAATTAATAAAAATGAAGAATATAATGTTGAATACAACAATTACACTTTTAATTCAAGAGAAATTAAGAATTGGGAAAATCAAACTATTGACACAAATATTAGAAAATACAAGGCAAGATTAATCCAAGAAATTATTCCTAATACTTACTTAATGTATTCTGATTCGATTAACTATTTTATATATAATTTAATTGATAATAATTTAGTTGTATTAGATAAACTCAATGATATTCACAAAAAAGAACAGTTTAGTAATGAATATGTAGATGAAGAAAAGAACTTATTTTATGCGGAAACAGCTTCACATAAAATCGCTCGAGTAAGTTTATCAAGTATTGTTAATAATCTTATTTCAGTAGATTTTGCTGCTGATAAAAATATGGCAGATTCTAATTATGTGTTTACTTTTGAAAATAAATCTGTTGGTGAAATAGAAGAATATCTATGGGACTTTGGTGATGGGAATACATCAACTGAAAAAAACCCAAAACATAAATATGAAAATTCGGGTACTTACGATATTACTTTAACTTGTAGCGGTGCAGGACAAAGCACTTCAAATACTAAAAAAGGTCATATTTATATACCAACTCCAGTTCGCTTGCATGTTTCTCACACAATGACTTTGAATGAAAAAGATGCTTCGTTTTATGTAAGCAGTGGAGCAACAGGAAGTAGATTAAAATATAGATTAAGAACAAGTCCTTTTAATGATTTAGATGAAATAACTACGAATCCTCTTATTGATACTTTAGAAGCAAGTTCCTACTCTTTTACAACAAATAAATCTTACTTTTCAAGATATTTTATATTTGAAGTATGGAATGAAATGTATTCCGCTTATAAGTATTATAATATTACTGATATAGAATTTGATATTTGGAATAAAGATTTAGTAGAAGAGAAAATAATAAATAATAAAAATGCAAAATTAAACTTGAATCAGCAAGTTAACAATATATTTATGCTTAAAAATAGTGTAAATGAACCAATTACTGTAATAGAAAATAATGGATATATTCATATTGATAATATGATAGATGAAAATAAATATTATGAAATAAATAAAGAGATTGAATTATATTCCGATTATTCTTTTATCACAAAAGATAATATTCTTTATTTAGTAAATTTAGAGAATAACAAAAATACACTAGATAGTGTGGATTTGAATTTAATTATTGGAGAAGATAAAATAGAATTATATGATAATTTAGATGAATTAAATTATGCTTTAATTTCAGAAACTAAAATTTATATTATTGATGTATATGGTAATTTAATTAATAAATTTAATAGACCAAATGAACTACCTGGATTTCTTAAAAAAATTAATAATACATATTATTATGGAGAAAAATATTACCATAGTAAATACCCCGGACAGCATAATATATTTAGTATTATATTTTTCGACAAAGAATTTAAAAGGGTTGGAAATAAAAGAATTAATTCTGCACCTTTTACTTCAGCCGAATTTAAAACATTTCTTTTTAAAGAAGGGGATATTATAAAAATATATCGAGTCCAGAATAAAAAACAAAATTGTTCAGTTTTTGAATACACAATTAATATGGCAATTAATAATAATGTATCTTTTAATAAGTATATTCATTATTTAAAACCTTATTATTATTATTACAACAACAAATTGCTTTCAATAAAAGATGTCATATATCATGATATTTTTAGTGGATATATTCCACATACCTATACAAATTTATCAATATCCAATATTCTTGATTCTAATTTGATTTATAATTATACATTTAATGAGCGTGTAGGGAGTATGGGGTCAGCACTATATGTTAATGATTATTTATATTTATTTGGTTTGAATTATAAAGGTTTAAATAATGGATATAAAAAAGTATTATGGAAACTCGACCTAAAAGATGAAATGTATCTTGATGTAGAAGAAGCAAAATTAGGTGAAAATAAATATATTTGGGATAGACTCCTTAAAATCAACACGACTTCAAATTTTAACACTGACTATAAATTATTTAATCTATTAGGTGAGGAGATTAAAAAAGACAATTATCGATTATTAATCAACAAAGATAATATTGAAATTGAAGCAATATCCATTTCAAAAGGTATATACAAACTTCAATTAGGAGAACAGAATTTTATCCTTCTCAAATAATTTTAATTTTATCTTTTACTATTTAGAATAATTATTATAGTGTTTCGTCTATGGTAAACTAAACGAAATTATATAGAAAGACATTGTATTTATACTTTTGACATAAATAAAATTAGAGAAGATTTCCCTATTCTTTCATCGAAAATGAATGGTAAGGATTTGGTGTTTTTAGATAACGCTGCTTCTACTCAAAAACCAAAATCTGTGCTTGAAAGAATAAATAATTTCTACTCAAGTCAGTACGCTAATATTCATAGATCTGCTTACACTTTAGCCGAGAATGCTACTCAAGAATACGAAAATACTCGCAAGAAAGTCCAAAATTTTATAAATGCTAATGATGTAAATGAAATAATATTTACTAAAGGAACTACTGATTCTTTAAATTTATTATCTTACTCTCTTGGCAAATATATGATTAAGGAAGGTGATGAAATTGTTATAAGTGCGATGGAACATCACGCTAATATCGTTCCTTGGCAAATTATTTGTGAAGATAAAAAAGCTAAACTTAAAGTTATCCCTATTAATAGTAATGGTGAATTGATTTTAGATAATATCAATGAAATTATTACCGAAAAAACTAAAATTGTTTCGATTGTTCATATTTCTAACTCGCTTGGAACAATTAACCCTATTAAAGAAATTATTGAATTAGCACATAGTCAAGGTGCTTACGTAATTATTGATGCTGCTCAATCTATCCAACATAAAAAAATTGATGTTCAAGAACTTGATTGTGATTTTTTTGTTTTTTCTGCTCATAAACTATATGGTCCAACCGGTGTTGGTGTAATTTATGGCAAAAAAGAATTGCTTGAAAAAATGCCTCCATATCAAACTGGCGGCGAAATGATTGCAAAAGTTACTTTTGAAAAAACGACTTTTAATGTTTTACCATATAAATTTGAAGCTGGGACTCCAAATATTGCTGGAGTTATTGGATTTGGCGCGGCTATAGATTATATCTCCAAAATTGGAATAGATGTAATTGATAAGGTTGAAAGCGAACTTTTGGATTATGCACACCAAAAACTAACGCAGATTGAAGGACTTAGAGTTATTGGTACTGCTAAGAACAAGGCGAGTGTTTTATCGTTTTTAATTGATGGAATACATCCAACAGATTTAGGAACTATGGCAAATGCTTATGGAATTGCAATGAGGGTAGGACATCACTGTACGCAGCCATTGATGGACTTTTTCGAAATACCAGGAACTTGCAGAGCGAGTTTTGCTTTTTACAACACAAAAGAAGAAATTGATATACTTTTTGATGCTTTAAATAGAATAAAAAAATTATTAGGTTAAAATTATGAATGAAATAGAAGAAAAAGACATTGACAACATCTTCGATGATGTAGATAGCAATGTTGAAACTGAAGAACCAGATTACACTGATCCAAGCAATAGTTCAATTGCAAATCAGAACTTTATGGATTATGAAGATACTGAAAATAAGGATATGGAAACTAAAGTTTATGATGCAATCAAGACTGTTTTTGACCCTGAAATTCCAGTAAATATCTATGAACTTGGTTTAATCTATGATGTAAGTATTACTAAAAACAATGAAGCTGTTGTATTAATGACACTTACAACTCCAAACTGCCCAGTAGCAGGTGGGCTTCCGATTGAAGTTGAAGATGCAATCAAAGCTGTTCCTGAGATTAATGATGCAAAAGTAATTTTAACTTTTGACCCAGCTTGGGATATGAGTATGATGTCGGAAGAAGCAAAATTTGAGCTTGGACTTTTATAATTAAATAAATTATAGTTAATTTGGTAATCTGATTTAAACAAAAATTTATAAAGAATGGCAAAACAATTTTACGATTTAAAAGTTAGTAAAGTATTAAGAAGGACAAAAGATGCAGTAAGTGTTTATTTTGAAGTGCCTTCAGACTTTAAAGATGCCTTTGCTTATAAAGCAGGGCAATACCTAACTATCAAATTAGACAAACAAGGTGTAGCAGAAAGAAGAGCGTATTCGATTTCTACTTCGCCAATTAATAGTGCAGAATTAGGTGTAACTGTAAAAGAAGTGCAAGGTGGAAAAGTCTCTCCTTGGATTAATAATGTATTAAAAGAAGGAACTATATTAGAAGTAATGCCCCCATTAGGTAACTTTACTTTTGATATTAATTCAAGCAATGAAAACAGCTATGTGTTTTATGCTGGTGGAAGTGGTATTACTCCAATTATTTCATTAGTTAAAACTATATTACATACTGAAAATAAAAGTAAAGTATTGCTATATTATGCAAATACAGACTTACAAAGTATAATATTTAGAGATGAATTAGAATCTTTAGCGAAAGAGTATAGTAACTTTAAATTAGTTCATATTTTAAATACACCTGATAGCAGTTTAGAATCTGAAATGGGAAGAATTGACCCAGAAAAATGTAGAAAATATTTACAGAAAGATTGGGATAATTTTGATATTCAAAATTCTGAATATTTCTTATGTGGTCCATCTGGATTTATGTCTCAAGTTGAGATTGCTTTAGATGAATTGCAAATTGATAAGAAGAAAATTCACAAAGAATCATTCACAGTAGAAGAGAATAATTCTACTAAAAGTACGGATAGTTCGTCTAATGCAAATGTTACTCGTAAAGTGAAAGTTCATATTTACGGTGAGGAACATGAAATATTAGTTAAGCCAGATGAAACAATTTTGATGGCTGGAATTAGACAATCTTTAGATCCTCCATTTTCTTGTCAGATTGGAGCTTGTGCTACTTGCCAAGCTAAAGTAATCAAAGGCAATGTGGAAATGGAAGCTGATGATGCACTAATGGAAGAAGACAAGATAGATGGATATATTTTAACATGTACAGCTCATCCGATAACTGATGATGTTGAAATTGATTATGATTATTAATAAAATTTTTAAATTAAAGGAGCTTTAAATGATAGCAGAATTAGATATAATAGAAAGAATACCAACTGGAATAGTTGGTGCTGGAAAACAAGATGACTTTTTAATGACTAGAAAAGCAATTGAAACTGTTGGTCAAATTAAAGAGACAAATGATGTTCCAGAAGAGTATTACTTAAGATTAGGTACTCGTCCAGGTGGATGCTCAGGAATGAGTTATATGTTAGGTTTCGATTCTGAAGTTAACGAAAACGACAGAATTTTAGAAACTAATGGTATTAAAATGGTAATAGACAACCATTCATTATTCTACCTTCAAGGTGTAACATTAGATTATACAGACGGTGCTCAAGGTGCTGGATTTGTATTTAACAATCCTAATAATGATCACGCTTGTGGATGTGGTGGAGCTTAATTTAGTTCCATTATGCAGGATATATAAAAGCCCAAGCTATTGCTTGGGCTTTTTTTTATGTAATTTAGTATCAATTTGTTACAATTAAAATATATTTCTCTCGTATATATTAGTTAATTACTTTTAAAAAAATATTTCAAATTATTTCTAAACTATTTTAAATGAAATCTATACTTATAATATTTATCTTTATTTCTACATTGTCACTTTATTCTAAATGGGAAATATTTGAGAGTGATGAAAATTTCGGTACAACTATTAGATTTGTATCAAAAAACAATATTCCATTTAGATTTTACTTAACTGGTTTATCTTATTATCAAAATAATGAATGGAAGATAATAGATACATCAAATAGCATATTACCTAGTTTCGCTTTTCATTATACTGAAGATAATTTAGGAAATGTTTATTTTACATGCAAAAACTTATTCAAGCCAACTTTATATAAGTTAAAAATAAATGATATTGAAAATACAATAGATAGTATAGTATTACCAGATAAATTGAGGAATACTGATTTAATAGAAGTGCACTGCGATACTAATAATGTGTTGTGGGTAGCAAACAGTTCCCATTTATATACTTATAAAGATGGAGTCTGGTCAGAAGACCATGTCCGATATCAAGGTGGTGCTGGTCTATATGGTACAAGATTTAATCATTTAAATGGATATGATGATAAAATTATATTAAGTACTTATTGGACATTAATAGAAACCAAATTAAATCCTGACACTTTAGTTTACCATAGGATAGAAGGAAATTACAAAACAGATGGAAATGGGTTAGGTGAGGTTTTTATTAATAAAAATAATGATATTTTCTTTATAGAGTATAATAGAAATAGCAGCGAACTTTGGAAAAATGATGGAAATGAATGGGATTATTTTGAAAATAAAATTAATTTAGATTCATCCTATGTTTATTCTGCACAAATTGATAATGAAGGTATATTGTACTTTATGTACAGGAATGAAGGTAAAGAATTAATTTATAAATTAGAAAATAATAACTTTATAAAAATTTTTGATATGGATAAACTATTTAAAGAGTTAAATTCTGAAATTGATTTTAGATATGAGTTTACTTTTTTAAGATTATCAGCAAAATACGATAACGAATATTGGTTCAATTTTGAAGATGGACTTTTGAAATATACTGCAGAAAAAAGCAGCGTCAGAATTGAGAATAAAGTTAGATTATATCCAAATCCATCTGCTGATATGATAGTAATAAATTCTGAAGAATTGATAAGTAAATTAGAGCTTTATAGTTTGAGTTTATCAAAAATTGAAAGCTACCAAGCGAATCATAACACAAGCCAAGAGATAGACATTAGCAATTTGCTAAGAGGCGTCTATTTCATCAAAGTAAATGATGACTTTTATAAATTTGTAAAAGAGTGAATACATTGTCATTCTGAATAAATTTATATTAAAAATTCCTTATATTTGTAATATGGAAAGTACATATACAATTAAAATATATTTCTTACGTATATATTAGTTAGTTACTTTAAAAAATAAAATAAATGTAACAAAATTACACTTATTTTATTATTACTTTATATGAAATATAATTTTTATAAATTTAAATGGAAATTTTAGTATGAAATCAATTTACTTAATAGTTCTGATAGCGATTGTATCAGCAACTGGACTTTTTGCAGAGTCTAAAAAAATGGTCTTAGTAGAAGAATATTCTAGTGCTTATTGTGGTACTTGTGGTGTTTTTGACCCAACTTTTAAATCAATAACTAAAGCAAATTTGAATGATGTAATCCCAATTTCATTTCACGCAGGAAATCCTCCTGGTGATATTATGTATAAACATAACCCTCAAGTAAGTAGTAGAACTTTAGCTATTTATGGTATTTCTGTATTAAGTACACCTTCTGTTTGGATAGATGGTACGAAAGTAGATTATACTCAGTATGGTTCACTTACTTCATTTACTGGTGGAATGTCTCCAGTTACTTTAAAAGTAATAGAAACTCGTCTTGCTGATAAATTAGACATTACGGTGGGAGTTGAGTCAGATATAAGTTTAGTTAGTCATAGACTTTTTGTATATGTAGTTGAAAATGACTTATACTATGCAAATGCAGGAAATAATGGAGTTAAAGATTTTTCATGGGTAGTTAGAAAAGGATTACCAACTGAAACTGGTGGTCAAATATTAAATACTACTGCTGGTGGAAAACAAGGATTCAAATTTTCTGTTCCTTGGCATCCAGAGTGGAATAAAGAAAATATTCATGTAGTAGCATTTGTTCAATCTTTTGTTCAAGGTGAAAATAATAAAGTTGTTCAAGCTGGTCAGACTGGTGAATTTGATTTAGATCCTATGATTTCTTCTTCTCTTCCTGAATTAGATTTTGGCGATGTTGCTGATAAAAAAGAAATGGAAATAAACATTTTAAATGATGGCTTGAGTGAATTAACAATAGAAGATATTGTTTTAAATAATAATGACGCTGGTGCTTATAAAATAAAATTTGGTTCATCAATCAAAAGTATTCCTGCTTATGGTTCTGCTAAAATGATAATTGAATTTTTCCCTAAAGAAAATGGAGATTATAATTCTGAGTTAGTTGTTATTTCTGATGCTAAAAATAAAGCAAATTATAAAATTGATTTAAAAGGTAAAGCTTCTAATATTGTTCCTTTTGGTCAAATTTCTGCTGCAACTTCTTTAGTCTTTGGTGATGTATCCACATCTAAAACTTTAGACTTAGAAATTAGTAATACTGGTACAGGTGCATTACTAATTAATTCAATTGAATTAATAGATAATGAAAAAGGTGCTTATTCATTAGGTATTGAAACTTTAACTGATATAACTATTGCAATTGGTGAAAAATTAACTGTGCCTGTAACTTTCGAACCTAAAGAAGAAGGACAATTCTACTTTTCTGATATTGTAATAAAATCAGATTCTAAAGATAACGCAGAAATGACAGTTTCTTTGGACGGTAGAGGTAAAGATGTTAAATCAAATGCTAATTTAGTTTTAAGTACTGGTGGAACTGCTTTAGATTTAGGCGAACTTGAAGGTGGTAAAACAGCGACACTTAAAATTAAAAATAATGGTAAAGAAGATATTCAAATTACGAATATAGCTTTTTCAGACAAAGAAGATGGAAGTAATGATTCTAAAGCATTTATATTGATTTCTGCTGCATCAACATGGGCAGTTGCAGGAATGGAGACAACAGTTGCATTTAGATTTAGTCCTTCTGAAAGCAAAGAATATAATGCTGTATTGAATGTAACTACTGCTGGTGAAGAAGAAGACTTGATGATTGATGTAAAAGCCACTGCAAATATAGCTTCAGTATTTGGAAATGATTTAACAAGTCAAGGTTTACTTGATTTGAGTATTTCTCCAAACCCAGTAAGTTCAAACTCTGCTGTTGAATTTACAAACAACACACAAGATAATTTAAACTTAGTATTAGTCAATTCTAATGGTGAAGTAGTGCAAACACTTTACAATGGATTGAGTAAATCAAATGAAAGAATTAGCTTAAATTCTAATGTATTAAGCAATGGAAAATATTTTATTATCGCAACAATTGGCGATAAAAAAGAAGCATTTTCAGTTGTAATTACTAAGTAATTAGTAATTAAAAATAATCTAAACAAAATAGCCACTTTCGAGTGGCTTTTTTTTGCCCTTCGATCTTTCAGAGCCAAGTGCAGAGTTCATTGTTTTCTTTCTTTGTAGAGGCGCGACTTATCATATCTTAATACTCTAATAATCATTAACTTACTGTATATCTCTAAGAATAATAAAAACCGTTCCTAAAAATCTTGTCATATTGAGCAAAGCGAAATATCCAGTCAAATAAATATTCAAATCTGTATTAAAATCCCATAAACCACAACGTCATACTGAGAGAAGCGAATGTATCTCCGAGAAATTAGAACCATCTTATTCTATGAAATCCGTGTAATCCGCCTTATCTGTGATTCATAAAATAGTCCACCCAATAATGTAATAAGTTTTAATAAATATTTGCTTAAATAAAAATAAATTTATAAGTTGAAACATTAGATAATTCAAAAACAAAAAAATAATTTTGAAAAATGTAAAATAATTATGCGTTCACAAACTAACTATATCGCCCTAAGACCCTATATATATATATATATATAGCGATATACTTGTGCTACGCAACTACCCTAACTAACTACAAATCAATTAAAAATGAAGAAAATGGCTATAAATTTACACATTCAACTCACTCAACTTGGGATTTATATAATTTAATAAAACAAAAATTTCGGCGTAAAATAATAAATTTAACTTCAAAGGCATAAAAGGAAAGTCGAGGGGAAATTAATTTATTATTTTAAAATTTTTTAGGATTTATTATGAAAAAAATCGTTTCATTTATTATTATTACTTTTGCATTATTGATTTTATCTAATGTGGAGAGTAAGGCATCTTGCCCAACAGATTATACTTCACAAACAATGACCATAAACGTTGGTGGATGTCAATATTATGTTGATGTTTGTGTTTTATGTCCTTCTCCAACTTCTCATTATCCAGATGAAGGCGGTATTATTGTAAATAGTTTTATAAAAGTTCCAACAAATCCACCTTGTATTAATGGTATGAGTGATAATGACGTTATAGATTATCTATATAATTACATGCATACAGGCCAGTTTATTTGGTACTTTGCTTGTCTTTATGATGGAAGAATTCCACCATGTGGTGGACAAGGTGGAGAATCAAAAATTCAATATCATGTATTATGGCCGAACTGTTGGAAAATTGACCATGTGCCTTGGTATCATGTTCCATATACAGGAATGGTTGCCTGCGAAGACGATTCATTTTGTAGAACTTGGACAACTTATTGTGTAAATAATGGCGATTTAGAACCAGTCCAACAATGGAATTTACCTGAAGGTCCACCGCCAACTTGCCCTCTATTTACTCCACCAGGAGTTTATCAGCAATGTTTTAGAGTTCCGAATCCGTGCTACCCTTAATTCATTGGTAGATTGGTGTTTAATCAAGTGCTTTTTTAGCACTTGATTTTTTTTTAAATTTTTCTTGGAGTTACAATGTTTAAAATAATTTTACTAATAATATTTAATATTCCATTATTTTCTCAATGGAAAGAAATCGAATCACCTATAGTATATACTGGTGCACAAGAAATACATAATTCAAATGGAATGATTTCCGCCTATGGATTTCATGATATTTATTTTAGCTTTGATTCGTGGAAAACTTATAATAAGTCTAATATCAGTAGTGTTGATTCTATAGGTATAATTATAAAATGTATATATTATAATGAAAAAATATATATTTTAGTAAATGATTCTCAAGCTTATTCTGGAAAACATGGTTTATATGTAAGCACAGATAAAGGTAATAGTTGGAATATAGTTGATAGTGTTTTACAAAAAAGAAAAATAATTGATTTTGAAATTAATAATAATGGTTTTCATTTTTTAACTGAAGATGTTTATTCATTTCAAAATAATGAGTTAATTTACGATAGTTATGGTGGATATGTAAATTACAAGAATAATGAGATTAAAAAAGAAGTTCACAATTACTACAATACAAATAAAAAAGATAGTATGAGAATTTATGGTAGGAGTATAGTATTATCTAAAGGAAAAATAATTATTATTGATGCAGCTTTAACTCAAGGTTCTGGCCAATTTTCACATAAAGTATTAGTTTCAGAAGATGATGGAGATGTATTTATTCATAGATCAAAGGGTTTATTTGAGGAACTTTTAAGCACTTATTGTGTAACTGGTGATACTTTAATAGTAGCAAAAAATTTTATTAATTTTACTACTGATTTTGGAAAAACTTGGCAAAAAAATATATCAAAACAAGGGTCCGTATTTGGTCAAGGAGCATTTAGTTTAACATATCATAAAAATCATATCTTTGTTTCTAATATTCAAGGACAAGTTCATAGAAGTAGTGATTTAGGTATAAATTGGACTAAAATAATTGATAATATAAACTATTCAAGTATGAGTTTATCATCAGATGAAAATTACGTTTATTTTGCTTCTCCATGGGGCATTTTATTATCAAATGATCTAGGTGAAACAATAATTGATGCACCAATATTTGCAAAAAGTGGCAACTATCAACTTAGTCAATATAATGATATATTGTATTTAATAAGTGATGGAAGAGGTATTTTTAAAAATTTAGGATTAAATTTAGGTTGGAAGATTTTCAATGATTCACTTTATAAAAATTTATTTATGCAATCGTCTATTTATGTAAAAGATAGTTTAATTTTGACTGGATACAGTGCTAATGGGAATATTTCTTATTCTAAAAATTATGGTAAAACTTGGAACAGTTCAAAACTAAGCGGTGGTACTACTTATGTTTCTTATGTATTTATTAATAAAGAGAGATTTTTTGCATTATCATTTAATAGAGGAATAAATTATTCTGATGATTTTGGTGAAACTTGGCTTAATTGGAATGAAGTAAATAAATCCTTACCATCTTTAAATTTTACAAGTATCTTAAATTATAATGATACATTGTTTGCGGGAACAACAGATAGTGGAGTAAAGTTTTCAATTGACAATGGTGATAGTTGGAAATCTATTTCTGATGATGATACTATTAAAAATCAACGAATTGAACATATAGCAAAAAACAATAATGTAATTATAGCAAGTTCAAATGGAAAGTCACTATTCAAATCTGAAGATTATGGTAAAACTTGGAAAATAATTGAAAATTATCAAAATAATGGAAGTAACAGAAAACTAATTAATTATAAAGAAAATTTCTTTGTTTATACAAATGATGGATTCTATTTCTCTACTAATAATGGGAATGATTGGACAAAAAACGATAGTGGCATAGAACAATTTAATAATTCCAAAAATTGGATATTCAAAGACCTTATTTTATATGACAGAAATATTGTAATATGCTTCTATCAAGGAATTTTCACTCTACCCCTTTCAGAACTCGGCATAGAATACACCTCCATCGAAAAAACGGAAGAGCGAAACTATCTATATACTTTTCCTCCATTTCCACAACCAACAAAACAAGTAGTAAAAATTAGTACTTACTGGGATAGTGCATTACCATTTACTGTTGATGATGTAGAGATTTATAATTTAGCAGGTATTAAAATTAATATAGAAAACAAACTAAGCATCAACAAAGAAACAAACTATAACGGACATATAATCTGGGACACAAGTAGCGAACAAGCAGGAATTTACATAGTTAATATAAAACACGGAACAGAAACAAGAACCCAGAAAGTAATGGTTGAAAAGTAAAGTATATTTAATGAAATGTAGTGAACGGTTTTAAACTGTCTCCTACATGCTAACAAGATTACAAACAAGGGCTTGCAAGTCTTTGTTATAATTATAATATATTTTAATTAGATTCATCTCATCGCTCTGAATAACCGGACAATGTGAACGAGATTCCTAATCAAGTTCTGAATGACTGTTTAAATAATACTATCCTCACTTACAAACTAATGAAAGTAAAGTAATGTCGTCATATTGATTGGAGCCATAAGAGAATAGTTTTACTGCATTTACAATCTCTTCTAATAATAATTTATCTTCTGACTGATTAATAGCAATTTCTTGTAATTTATCTGTCCCAAATTCTTCTTCGTGAGTATTTTGTGCTTCTGTAATTCCATCTGTATAAAGTAATATTTTATCATTTGGCTGTAGTTGGATTTTATCACTTTCGTAAGGGAAAGGTTCTTCCATCAAACCAAGAAATAAACCGCCTTTGTCAAGTTCAATAATTTCGTTGTTTCTAAATAAATAGGGTGGATTATGACCAGCATTTATATACTCAAATGTATTTTCTTTAGTATTTAGAATTCCACCAAAAAAAGTAACAAATTTATCTTCTGCTGTGTTTGAAAAAACTATATAATTCAAATTTGTGATAATATCTTTTAAAGGTAAATTTAATTTTACTAATACTCTAAGAGCTGCTTGTAAGTTTGCCATTATCATTGCTGCTGGCATACCTTTTCCAGATACATCGGCTACCAATAAAAAATAACAATCTTTATTCATTTGAATATGATCATAATAATCTCCTCCAACTTGCTTTGAAGGAATACTTTTACCATAAATTTCATATTTCCCCAAAAGTAAATCCTCACTTGGGAAAAGCCCTTTTTGAATATCTAAGGCAAGATTTAACTCTGATTCAAGTTGTTTCTTTTTTAACTCTTCTTTGAATAGTCTATCGTTTTCTAATGCTGCAATAGCAGTATTACCCAAATATTCTATAAAAAGTAAGTCATCATCTCCAAAAGACTTTTTAGACATACTTTTAGCTACGAATATTAGACCTTTCACTTCATTTTTAAAAATAAGAGGAGTAACAAGTTCAATATCGTTTAATTCTAATTCTTTTTTAATTTTGCTATCTGTAATTTCAGAAGTATGACTTGTCGTTTTTTTATTTATAAATACATCTATAATATTTTTAGATATTTCTTTCTGAAATTTATTTTTAGCGTGAAATAATTGGTCATTCTCATTGTATAAAATTACAGCAAATTTATTTACAATTAATTGCCCCATTAAATTATATGATAAGATATTAAGTATTTCATCTTTCTGAAAATATGAAAAGAAGTATCTTGCATTTTGAAATAAATTTTCAAGTAAAATATTCTTTCTTTCAGCTTTTACTTTTTGAATATCTAAGTGAAGATAATTTTTTGCATTTTGAAGTGCAATTGATGCAATATTTGTTAGTAAATTCAAATATTCAATTTCTTCTTCATTGATGTCTGGATAAATTAAACTCTCACTTAAAACAATTATATATTCCAATTTATCAGCAATAAAAAGTGGAATAATATATTTGTAATTACAATCTAAAAGTTTTGATTCTACCTTACTTTTTTCGTCTATTTTTCTTAATGAACTAATCTCGAAATAATCAATTTCATTAACTTCACATTTTCCTTTCTTAATCAGTATATTAAATTTATCTTCATTTTTAGTGTAAATTGCCGAACGAGAAATTCCTAATTTTCCCATAATAGATAATAATGTAGAATTTAATATTAAATTAATATCGACACTATTATTTAACTTAGCACTTAAATCTAATATTGATTTAAGATTAATTGATATTCTTTCTTTTCTCATTAAAGGGGATATATTAAATTAGAATTATCAGGAAGTGGGAAAGTAGCAGTATATTCCCCAGTTTTTGAATCTGCATGAATATAATCTTTCAGTTGATTTCGACTTGAAAGCATTAAAATTTTATCTGAAATTGGTTCAAAATAAATATTTAATATATTTTCTTTTCTTGATGACATAAATTTATAAACACCAAGATTTCTTAAATCAATTCTAAATAAACCAACTGAAGTTCCTAACCAACTATATTCTTTTTCATTATTAACTATTGCTATTTGATTTAGAGTCATCTCATCCGCTGATGTTAAAAATTCTGATTCTAATTTTACTTTGTTTGTAAACTGAAATGTAGCAGCATTATAAATATTCATTTGATATGTACTTTCTTCCTTGGTAAAAATTATTAAAGCATTTTTATCTAAGTTAGTAGAAAGTAACAAAGGTTTACCATCTAATGCAATACTTTCAATTACTTCTTTTGTTCCAGTTCTAATAATATCTATACTATTTTCACAAGCAACATAAACTAAGTTTTCGATTGTAAATAATTTATTTGGATTTGCTTTTACTGAAATCAAGAAGTTAGATATTTTCTTATTTACTCTATCAACTACAGCAACTTGATCTTTGTCCGATAGAGATACGTAAAAATTAGATACATTAGGAAAGACAACATCTTCAATCTGTCCAATTCCGTTAAAATCATATTCAGTAATAAATTCAAAATTATCTTTTTTATATACTTTGATTTTATTTTCGTTTTTTAACAAAAAGTAAAGTTCACCTTGATAAGTATAAACATTAGAAATTTTACTTTGAATTTTCTCAGGAGTTGATTCAAACATATCATTTGTTATTACTTTTGAGGTATTTCTATCTATTACTTTTGAGAAATAATCATCTTCAACAAGCAATACTGCCGAACTAAAGAAATCGTCATTCTCTACTCTAACATCTTGGCTACAGCTCATTAAAGCAAGTCCCATGACAAAAACTAAGAAAATATACTTCACATAAGGCGAGCAATTGAATTTATTATTTACATCACAATTATTCATTTTAAGCGTTTCAATTTAAGATTAAGAATTTTTTATAAACTCTAAATTACAAAATATTATAATAATAACGATTTTGTAAGATTTTATTTTAAATCTTAATTACGAATTAATTATCTATTAGTTAGCTCACTCTCAACTATAGGCAGTAATCTTGAATCTTCAAGTGCGGCAGTACGATGTCCTATACCTTTCATATACTCTGAATTCTGCTCGAATGCAATAAAATCTTCAACACTTTTTTGTTTTACAAGTAAAACCGCATCCCATTTTTCTTCACTTGGGCCAATTAAATAAGCACTTGCCTCTCCCATAAATATTACTTCACCGCCAGATTTTTCTAAAAATGGCAAAGTATGCTTTATATAAATATCATAAGCTTCTTTACCACTTATTTCTTTTTTGGGTTTAATATCGGGGTAATTAGAGTAATCTGCTATTTCTTTAAATCGTAATAGATTTAACATAACAACATTACCTTTTATTCCTTGGCTGATAAACTTATATCCAGATTCTTGTGTTGGTGATAAATACTTTTTATTCATTTTACTTTGATTTTAAAGACATAACATAGTCATAACTTTCATTTAACAAATCAACTAACAAATTAGTATTATTATACATATCATCTTTAATCAAAATATATCCTTTCATAATTGAATTATGAGATTTGAATAAACTTGTGTCAAATTTAGTTAAATATTTCTCTTGCACTTCTTTTGAAAATCTAAATCCTAATTCATTATCTTTATTGATAAAAGAGAACATGTGTCCATTTGCAGAAGTATAAGGAACTGTTTTACCTTTTCTTTCGATTCTAGGACATAAAGCGATAATATTTTCATATACTTCTAATGTGTTCATTTTTCACCTATATTTATTTCATACCAATTATGCTTAGCACCATCATATATAAATTCATTTATGAATTTAAGACCTACTTTTTGAAGAATTCTATTAGAGCCAATATTATCAATATGTGCAGCACCACAAACTTTTTTTAAATCAAGCATTTTAACAATATAATTCAAAGAAGCAAAAGTACTTTCATATCCATATCCTTTGCCCCAATATCTTGGTATAAACCTATATCCTAAATCATAATATTTTGTAAAGCCATTTGTTTCAATATCTTCTAGTTTTATACCAGTCCAACCAATAAAATCACCACTTTTCTTTTCAATCACAGCCCATCTACCGATACCATTATCAATATATTGTTTTCTAATATATTCAATTATTTCTGCAGCTTTTTCTTTACTTGAAATTGGATTATTTCCTAAAAATCGATGAACTTCTGAATTAGAATCTAACTCAAAAATTCCATCTACATCACTCGGAAGTATTTCTCTTATTATTAAGTTTTGTGTTTGTAGGATCATATTTAATTCTTTATAAATTTAAAAGTTTTATTTTCATTTTGGCTTTCAATCTTAATTAAATATGCACCTGTTGGTAAGAATCTAATATCTAAATCTATTTTAGATTTGAATACATCTTGCTTTAAAAATGATTTCCCATTCAAATCTAATATTTCAATTTTATCGATATTAATATATTGGTTATTACTTTCAATATTTAATATTGAGTTCGCTGGGTTAGGGTAAATAGAAATTAAATTATCTTTACTATCTTCTACATTGGAAGTTGAACTCATAGTTGTAAATTTCCAAGTATCACTAAATTCAGATTCACCCAATTTATTTTTTGCTTTTACACGCCAATAGTAGGTTGTGTTAGAGTCTAAATTTTTTAATTCATAATATTTAGTGTTTACATTATCAGTTGCTTGAACTTTAATTGAATCGTCATTTATTATAAAAGATTTGAAAAGTGGATCTTTACTAAGTTGTAGGTTGTTTATTTCAGAATCTCTTGTATAGTTCCAAATAAAATACATTGACTTGGCACTAACTTCTATTGAATCATTTTTAGGAACTACCAATTTGATTTTTTCAGGAACCTTTTTAAATAAAGTATTGATTTTTAAAGTAGAATAGTAATCAGAAATTTTATCATTTTCTAAGGCATAAACTCTTAAAAAATAAATTGAACTATCTTTAAAATTATTAGCTGAATATTTATTTTCTTCTACTAACACACTATCAATAAATCTTTTTTTAAAATCTTTATCTTCACTTGCAATTAAATAATATACAAAGTTATCTCCAAAATCTTCCCACTCTACATTTAAAAACTTATACTCAATATTATTATTATAAGTTTTATAATCTGTATTGATAAATAAAGGTCCTTTAAATCGAGTGTAAAAAGAATATACCTCTGACCAATCTGATTTATTAAATTCATTTATTGCCCTTGCTTTCCAATAAACTTTGCTCGATGGTTCTAAATTCCAAATAAGAAAATGGTTTTTAATAGGATTATAGTCGAGACCTTCATAACTTTGATATCTATATTCTTTAAAATCACTATCATAAGAGAACCAAAACTCATAATCTATAATGTTTTCAATATTTGAACATTCAAGTTTAGTATATAATGGAACATTGTAACTGTTGTTCGGTGGTGATATTAATTTTGGGGTATTAATTTTCTCTTCTATTAAATTGACTTTAACTAATGAATTCCTATAAATAGTTTTGTTAGACATATAACCAAAAGCAGGACTAAATCCTCCACCATAATAAATATGATCATTTACAACCTTTAAAGTGAGATTTTGTGTTATATTAAATTTTATATTCCAAGTGTCATCAATTTTAAATTCATCTAAATCAACTTTAAAATTATTACAAAATAACTTATTTTTATAAAAAGCAACATTTGAAACATTTAAATATTTAACTGTATCATTCAAATTTGTAATTTTATAGTCATCTTTGGATATTTTTGCAAAGCCATTAATATTGACATCTTGTTTGCTCTTCAAACTTGCTGTTAAAAAAATATAATTGTCATTAACTTCAATTATACTAACTCCTTGTTTCGAGCCATCATTAGATTTAAAGTTTGGATCATAAACAAAACCAAGGTCAAAATCTTTATCTAATTTAGAATATTTAATATCTAATTTAGCAAAATAAGGAATCACAGAATTATAAATTGTATCAAACGTTCCTCCAACAAATAAATTATTCTTTTCCAATTTAAGAGCATTCACAACTCGATTTGGATTTGGTTTCCATGACAAATCTATTTCATCATTTGAAATTTTATATCTTACCAAATTTTTAATATTATTTTCTAAAACAAAATCACCGCCAAAATAAACATAATTATCATCAAACTCGATTGAAGTAATAAAGCTTTCAATAGAAAAAGGTTTCCATGTTTCTACTAACTTTAGTTTAGCTAAATCATATTTAGCAACTCTTTCAATTTCTAAATCATTAATTTTATTAAATCCTCCAATTAAATATAAATAATTATCTATTAATTTGATTCTATAAATTGAATTAATATTATTATAATTATTTTCAAGTTTGATTTTAATATCCGTGTTAATTTTATTTTCTTTTATTTCATATCTAAATATATTATTAGCAGCAACAGCATTCCCAATTGAAGAATAACTTCCTCCTAATAATATTTTATTATTACTTAATGATAAAGTATTAATGCTTTTGGTTTTTCTACCATAATCATTGTCGAAATAAGTGTTAAAGCCAATACTATCTATCAATTCCCCATTTGATTTATTGATTTTATAGATTTCATCTTTATTTAACCCTACCAAATATAGAAAATCATTATCCAAATCAAATTTTGAAATTGTCCCAATAGAATGATTTATCCATTCTTTATCTATTTCATTTGTAGTCAAATCTATTCTAGCTAAATTCTGCATAGGTACTTCATTAATAGAATTAAAACTACCTGCAATATAAATATAATCGGTATCGAAAGCTATATCATGTATTTCCCTTGGATTACCACTCACTTCAACCTTCCAATTATCATCTTTTTCGTTATTTTCTAAATTAATTCTCCTTAAAATAATTTTATCTGAAATATAATATAAATTATTTTCGTAAATTTTAATAATTTCAGAGTAAGAAAATGAAAAATCATCATCTTTTTCACCAGTTAATTTCGAATATCTTCCTCCATAATTAAAATTATCTTTATGATATTGATACCCACCAGTTGCATAAATATAATCATTATGTACTTGTAAATATGTTATATAATAACCAGTTCTATTAATTATTAATGTAGTAGTTTCACCAGTTTTTATATTAATTTTTATAATTCTTGAACTATTTGGAATATATATGTGTTCATCATCAAAAGTAAAGTCAACAAATTCAAAGTCAATAAAAGGAAGTATTATAGTATCTAATGAACCATCTGAAAAAATATGTGCAAATTTGCTTACATACTGATTACCGATTTTAGTAAATTTACCACCAACATACCATCCACCATTGCCGTCTGGTTTTGCTACAATTACTTCACCAGTTATTTTAAATTTATTATTAAAATCAATTTCAATATTATCTTTTGAAAAAATTACCCCTGAACCAGTATAATGCATCACATTTGTAAAATCACCAGCAAAGTAAATATAATTACTATCAGAATCAATATCATAAACGGTTCCATTTGTTTCCACAAAGAAATCATCTAAGTCTTGACTAAACATTGAATTTGATAGAAATAAAAGTATAGTAATAATAATAAGTTTCATAAAATCCTTATGAATATAGTTATCTCACCCATAAACCCTCTCTCCAAAAATAGCTGTACCGATACGAATCATCGTACTACCTTGCTTGATAGCGAGTTCGTAGTCGCTGGTCATTCCCATCGATAGTTCTGTTAATTTTAAATTGAATTTCTTATTTACTTCATTTAATAAATTTGATAATAATTGAAATTCAACTTCATTTTCTTCTGGTGTTGCTTCGAGTCCTGCTATTGTCATCAAGCCAATTATTTCTATATTTTTATAGTCTTTTATTTCTGTAATTAAATCATTTAATTCATTTGCTTTAATCCCAAATTTTGACTCTTCACCAGAGGTATTTATCTGAATTAATATTTTAATTATTCTGTTATTTTGTTCTGCTCTTTTATTAATTTCTTTAGCAAGTTTTAATTTATCAACTGTATGAATTGTATCAATAAATGATGCGATATATTTAACTTTATTAGATTGCAAATGTCCTATAAAATGCCAAATTGGCTGCTTAATTCCTTTCGCTTCAAATTCTTCATACTTCTTTGACAATTCTTGCACATAAGATTCCCCAAAAATTGTATAACCCTCATCCATAGCTTCGATTATTTTTGCTATCGGATGAACTTTTGAAACAGGAATTAATTTTGCTGAACCACTTTCACGATTATACTTCTTTTCAAATTCTCTTATATTACTTTCTATTTCTTTTAGATTTTCTTTAATACTCATTTACTTCTTAATTATTAATTTTTCAATATACTTACTACTATCTGTCTCGAAAATAACCATATACAAACCATTAGAAAATTCATTAGTAGATAATTTTAATGCACCTTTTTCCATTGAGTCATCATATACTAATGAGCCAATCGAATTGTATATTTTTACTGATGTGTTTTGCCTTTTATGCTCTGTATCAATTATAAAATCTTGAGTTGCTGGGTTAGGAAAAACAACGTAGCCATTTTCCCTTGCACTTTTAACACCAGTTATATTCACAAAATTAATCATTGAATAAAAATCATTTGAGTTAAATGTAATTGTATTCAAATCAATGTTTTTCCCAATATTTAATTTCTCCATTTTTTGATTCAAATAAAGCATAGTGTTTCCATCTGTTCCATCATTAAACTTGAAATTAACTTCAAAGGGAACTTTAGTAAATGTTTGCCATATTTGATCTTGAATTTGATTGTACTCTATAAATAAATCATCTCCTTCAAGGATTAAATTATAATGAACTACAGGCCAACCACTTCCATAAATCCACTGATTGAAGAAATAATCTAAGTTTTCTTTAGATTCGGCTTCTAAAATTGCTTTTAATTCTTCAGTATTAGCAGTCCCAAATCTATATTTATTTAGATATTTTTTTAATCCAGAAAAGAAGACTTCACCACCAAGTTGAAACCTTAATAAACTCAAAACAACTGCACCTTTTTGATAAATCGTAGCTGGGTAATTAGATGAAGGTGAAGCCCTTGGAAAATCATAAAGTGGAAATACTTTTTCAGAATTTACAATTTGCTTTAAATAAGAATTAGATTTAGCTCTAACTTCGGCCCAATATGCCTTATCGCCACCAATTTCTCCAATCCAAAGAGGTTCGCAAAAAGTAGCAAAACTCTCATTCAACCATGCGTCTGAAAAAGATCTGCACGTTACTAAATCTCCAAACCATTGATGAGCAAGTTCGTGAGCAATTACACTACCTATAGTATCATTATTTTTTGCATTTGTATTCAGTGAAGCACGTGCATAATTTATTAAAGTCTGATGTTCCATTGCTCCTTTCTCGGAAATAATATAAGCCAATTTTTCAAAAGGATAATCACCGAAGAGACGTGAGTAAAAATCCACCATTTCTGGTAATCTATAGAATATTTTATTTACATTTTCAGAATCATTTTCTAAATGATAAACACTTTTTTCAATATTTTCTTCAGAAATTATAGTTTTAGTCAAAGGTCCAACACCAAATGTAACTAAATAAGTTGCAGTTGGAATATCAGTTTTCCAATTATAAATTGAATTTTCACCATCTTCAACATTAGAAACTAAATCCCCAATCGAAACAGCCAAGTTCGGTTTTTTAACTTTAAAGTATAAATCAAAAGTCGCCTTATCTTGAGGGTGGTCAAAAGCCGGTAGCCAATGTCGGGTAGTAGAAACATAAGAACATCCAAAGCCCACACCCATTGCATATAGTAAACTGTCTTTGAAGTGAACACCACCCCAAGTTTTGCCACCTAACTCAATAGTCATATCACCATTATAATTTACAATTAACTCATTATTTTCTGATTTTAAAATGTCTTCAATTTCTGAAATTATATAAGTTGTGTTTAGGAAATTTGCTTTATCTAATATATCAACATCATTTAAAATAAGCCCGTTAATATTCAAACTTGCAAGTCCAAGTTGGAAACTGGTGAACTCCTCCATATCAAGTACATTAAAAGTAATCGTTGCAGAAGCATCAATATACTTCGACTCATATTTAGTTAAATCAATATCTGCTTTATACGAAAGCACATCATAATTCCAAGGAATTACATCAACAGTATTTTCTTGGGCTTTAAGCCCAAAACACACCATCATCATCAATAAAATTATATATTTCATATTCTTTCTTTCATTTATTCTACATTTTCAAATTCCCCTCTTTAGCAAGAGTGAATTTTTAAAAATAATTAATTCGCATACAACAAATTTACTTATTTTTTATGAAAAAGCAATAAAACAAAGATAAGATTTAAACTTTATATGAATTTATGCTTTTATATTGTAATAATTTTTTGATATAGAGTGGTTAATAAAAAAATGAATTCCACGCTTTATTCGTAATAAGGTATAATTTTCACTAATTTTTGAGTATCTTTTCTAATTTTTTATTAATTCACTTTAATTGTTCTTGATATTTGTTAATTTTGAAGATTATGAATTATCAAAATAGAAAAATATGAATTTCCCAAGTTTAAATGAACAAATGGATTTGATTCGTCAGAATGTTGTCGATTTACTTCCTGAAGAAGAATTAGAAAGAAAAATAGTTAATTCAATTAAGAATAATAAGCCATTAAGAATTAAATTAGGTGCAGACCCTTCTCGTCCTGATTTGCATATCGGACACGCAGTTATCCTAAGAAAAATGAGACAATTCCAAGATTTAGGACATACTGCTATCTTGATTATTGGTGATTTTACTGCAATGATTGGCGACCCAACTGGTAAATCTAAAACTCGTCCGCAATTAACTCTTGAACAAACTAAAGAATACGGACAAAGTTATTTAGACCAAGCAAAATTGATATTGTTAAGCGACCAACTTGAAGTAAAGCACAATTCTGAATGGCTAAATAAAATGAATTTTGCTGATGTAATTTCTTTAGCTGCAAATTATACTGTTGCTCAACTTTTGGAAAGAGATGATTTTTCGAAAAGATATAAAGAAGGTACTCCAATTTCTGTTCATGAATTGCTTTATCCTCTTGCTCAAGCAATGGATAGTGCTGCTATTAAGTCTGATATTGAGTTAGGTGGTACTGACCAAAAATTTAATCTGATGGTAGGTCGTGATATTCAAAGAGCCCACAATCAAGATCCACAATGTATCTTGACTATGCCTATTCTGGAGGGTACAGATGGTAAAGAGAAAATGTCAAAATCGCTTGATAATTATATAGGTCTGACTGATAAGCCATTTGATATGTTTGGTAAGGTGATGTCTATACCTGATGAATTAATTGTAAAATATTATCAATATGGTGCTTATGCAAGTACTGAAGAATTAAAAGCAATGGAACACTCTCTACAAAACGGAGAAAACCCAAGAAATGCAAAAGTGAAAGTAGCAATGAGTATAGTTGATTTATACCACGCTGAAAATGCTGGGCAAGCTGCTTTTGAAGAATTTGAGCGTGTATTTAAAAATAAAGATATTCCAGACGATATTCCTGATTTTGAAATTGAAGGAAATGAAATAGCGATCTTAGATGCGATTTTAAATGCTGAATTAACTCCTTCTAAAAAAGAAGCTCGAAGAGTAATTGAGCAAGGTGGAGTTTCGATTGACGGCGAAAAAATTGAAGATGTGTATTTTAATATAGATTTATCTGAAAAAAGATTATTAAAAGTTGGTAAAAGAAAATTTGTTTATTTAGTTAGAAAGTAAAAAATGAAACTTGACGAAGTAGAACTTGAAGATATTTACGAAAATTTTGAAATATTAGACGATTGGGAGCAGAAATACCTTTATATTATAGATTTAGGAAATTTAATTCCTGAGTTTGAAGCAATTTATAAAGTTCCAACTAATTTGGTAGAAGGTTGCACAAGTAGAGTTTGGTTGCAGCGTATTGAAAAAAATGGACTGAATTATTTCTTAGCAGAATCTGAATCTCAAATTGTAAAAGGTTTAGTTGCTTTGGTTTTAATTATTTTTAATAATAAGACTGCAGAGGAAATTAAAAGTATAGATGCAGAAAGTATTTTTACTAAGATTAATCTCGAATCAAACCTGAGTGGCAATCGTGCAAATGGCTTACGTGCTATGGTAGAACGTATTAAGTTAGAAGCAAAATAAATGGAAAATAGATTAAATATCCGATTAAAAAAAGAATCAAAAATTGATTGGATTCTATTATTTTCTTGTTTAATATTAATAACATTTGGTTTAATATCAATATATTCAGCTGTTTATGGCTCAAGTATAGATAGTAATTTTACAAAACAATTAGTATCAGTTATTGTTGGATTAGTTGTGATGGGAATAGCTATTTATATACCTGAGAGTATTTTACGTCTGATTTCTTATCCTTCATATATTATTTCAATACTGCTTTTAGTCGCCGTGCTTTTTATTGGTGAAAGCGTTTATGGTACAAAAGGTTGGATTTCGCTCGGTAGTTTTAATCTACAACCCGCTGAATTATCTAAGATTGGCTCTTTACTTGCAATTGCTACTTATTTATCTGGTAAAGGGAAAGATATAAGAACTTTACGAGATTTAGGAATTAGTTTTTTAATTATTGCTTTACCCGCAGGATTAATATTTTTGCAACCAGATGTTGGGTCTGCATCTGTGCTATTTGCTATGTTTATTGGAATATTATTCTGGACTGGCTTTAGTAGTTTATTTTTATTTACGATTGTCTTTTCACCAATTTTAGTTGTCCTTTCATTAAAAGATATGGTGTGGTATTACACTGCATTAGCTATCTCAACAATAATGTTATTTTTCTTCAAATCAAAGATTTACTTTATAGCAGTTACGATTATTTTATTTATTTCATTGGGCTTTGTAGCTCCTATGATTTATGATAATTTAATGCCTCACCAGCAAAATAGAATTAGTTCATTTTTGAATCCCGATTTAGACCCACAAGGAGCTGGCTATAATGTAATTCAATCGAAAGTAGCAGTTGGGTCTGGTGGTATAAGTGGTAAAGGATTTTTAGAAGGAACACAAACTCAATTACGTTATATACCAATGCAATGGACGGATTTTATTTTTTCTGTTCCTGCCGAAGAATTTGGATTAATTGGCACATCAATTATTATATTATTCTACCTAATTTTAATGAAACGAACGCTAAACATTGCTTATATTTCGGAAGATAGATTTTATTCGATAATATCTGCAGGGGCATTGTTTATATTCCTTTATCACATAATAATTAATATCGGAATGGTAATTGGTTTAATGCCAGTCATGGGTATTCCGCTTCCATTTATGAGTTATGGTGGTACTTCGATGATATTTAATATGCTTCTTATTGGTTTGCTGCTAAATGCTTACCGTGTTCATGTCAAAAGAAGAAATGCTGATTATTAAATCTTTTTATTATACAAAAGAAAGGAGCCGAAGCTCCTTGAATTATTTGTTGATGATTAGTTTTTCAAATGTTACTTCGTTTCTGTGTTCTATTTTTAATAAATAGATGCCAGGGGGTAATGTGCTTGTGTTAATATTGCTTGTTCCTTGTAATTCAGATTGAATTAACAACTGCCCTAAACTATTATATATTTCAACTCTACCAAAATCAATTCCTGAAATTGTAACAGTTTCTCTTGCAGGATTAGGATAAAGAAAAGGCGTATTATCCTTTGTTTCTACTGATGTTATTGGACTTAACTCGAAGTCGATGTTTACGTATCCATCAGGATATTTATTGTATAACAAAGAATATATTTCAGGAGTTGGTCTATATTTTTCATATTCAAACTCTGATAAACTTACTTCCATATCTGTACTACATAAAAAGTTGCTGATGTAATATCCCTCTTCATCAGTGTAAGCAATGTCTAATTGAAGTGGGTCAAAAACAATTGTTGAAACTCCAACATCTGCAATACCTTTATCATCTAATGTTACTCTGCCACTTACTCTTCTGCAATAGTCTTTATCTCTATCTACAATTTCAAAATCAATCCCTGTTGTATCACTTTTTAAATTAAATTCATGCATAAAGGGTTGATAATACCAAAAATTACTATTTCCAG
>JAUIIX010000021.1 GCA_030431515.1 bacterium | reverse complement strand
TTTTTTCAAAGAACATTTTTTAGTGATTTTAAGAAATATTTCGCACCTACGGAGCTTTTTTGTTTTTTGATTTTTCTATTTACAAACATTTTGCACCTAAAGGCGCAAGTTTCAATTTATTCAGAAATAACATTGAAATTCCTGGGAGATTCTTCGCATTCGCTCTGAATGACGTATATTTGTTTATGGATTCATCGCTTCGCTCTGAATGACCGATTTTTGCAGTTTTTGCAGTAAAATGGTGTTTTTTTTCAAAGAACATTTTTTAGTGATTTTAAGAAACATTTCGCACCTACGGAGCTTTATTGTTTTTGGAATTTTCTATTTACAAACATTTTGCACCTAAAGGCGCAAGTTTCAATTTATTCAGAAATAACATTGTAATTCCTGGGAGATTCTTGGGCTACGCCTCAGAATGACGTAGAGTTTTTTGTGGATTCTTCGCTTCGCTCTGAATGACCGATTTTTGCAGTTTTTGCAGTAAAATGGGTGTTATTTTTCAAAGAACAAGGTTCAGAATTACTATGGCAATTTCTGGGAGATTCTTCACTACGTTCAGAATGACGTATAGTTGTTTATGGATTCATCGCTACGCTCTGAATGACAAAGATGGATTCCACGAATTGTACTTATTAAAGAGTGAGTTTCTCGACTACGCTCGAAATGACAAGGCTTCGCTTTGAAAGATGGGTGGTTGTGGGTGGTTGTGTTTGGTTGATAAAACAAAAATGAAAAGTATTATATTTATTTTCTTAATTTTGTAAATGGAAAAAAAGAAATTTACAAAAATTGGTAATGTTGAAATTGGTAATGGTATCTTCTTAGCGCCTATGGAAGATGTGTGTGATTTACCTTTTAGAGTTATTTGCAAAAGATTAGGTGCAGATATTGTTTACTCGGAATTTATTGCTTCTGAAGGAATTATACGTGATTCTCGGACTTCTAAACGTAAAATGAAGGTTGCTGAAGAGGAAAGACCTGTTGCTATTCAAATTTTTGGTGGTAGTATTGATGCTATGGTCGAATCTGCCAAAATTGTGGAAGATGCTGGGGCTGATATTCTTGATATTAATTTTGGATGTTGGGTTAAAAAAGTTGTTCAGCGTGATGCTGGTGCTGCTTTTTTGAAAAAACCTGATGAAATGGCTGAACTTACTCGTAGAGTGCAAGAAGCTGTTCAGATTCCAGTTACTGTTAAAACTCGACTTGGTTGGGATCCAGAAAGTATTGTAATTACTGAGGTTGCTAAAAAAATTGAACAAGCTGGTGCTAAAGCTCTTGCTATTCATTGTCGTACTCGAGATATGGGTATGACTGGGCTTGCGGATTGGTCGTGGATACCGAAAGTTAAAGATATTACTAATATCCCAATTATTTTAAATGGTGATGTTGTTGAGCCGGAAGATGTGAAAAGAGCTTTTGATACTTCGGGCTGTGATGCTCTGATGATTGGTCGAGGATGTATTGGCTATCCTTTTATTTTCCATAGAGCTAAGGTGATGATGGAAGAAGGGTATGACCCAGGTGAACCTGATATTTATACAAGGGTTGATGTTTGTTTAGACCATTTGAGAATGTCTTTAGATTTTAAAGATAGAAATGCTATTATTGAATTTAGAAAACATTATTCTGGTTATTTGAAAGGATTTTTCGGTGCTTCGGAGGTTAGAAGAGCATTAATGTCAAGCGAAACTTATGAAGAAATTGAAGATAATTTGAGACAATATGTAAAGTATCTTGAAGATAATGATAGACTTGAACCAGTTAGCAAAACAAGAAAAGCTCCTACTTTGAGTTGTAATTCTGAAAAATATGTTAGAAGACAAACAAGGGAAGTAGTTTAGTGGCTTGGGAAGATGTAATTGGACAGGAAAGAGTTAAGCAAATTTTGCAAAATGCTTTTGTGCAAGATAGGATTGCTTCGAGTTATTTGTTTACTGGCTCGGAAGGTATTGGTAAAGATGCACTTGCGATTGAATTTGCTAAATTATTAAATTGTCCGAATCCAATTATTGAAATTGATGGTCAAAAATCAAAAGCTGAAATTACTCCTGAATTTGATAAAAGACATAAAGAAAATGCTTTATTTCATCAAAATATTATTTCTGTTTTTGGGATTCCTGCTCCAAAGCCGAATTCTAAAGATGAAGTTGGTTTGCTTTCTGGATTGGCTGATGACCAAGTGAAAGAAATTCAAGAGGAACTTGCTAAAAAGTCAAAAGACCCTTACTATAAAATGAATATTTCGGGAACATTAGCTATTAGGGTTTCACAAGTTAGGAAAGTGAAGCAGATATTGAAGATGTCAACTCCGAGCAATGGTAAGAGGGTTATTATAATTTTTGATGCTCATACTATGAATGATGAATCATCAAATGCACTATTGAAATCAATAGAAGAACCTGCTGATAATACTATATTTATATTGATTACTCATTCACCTGACTTGATTTTAGGAACTATCAAAAGTCGTTGTCAATTAATAAGATTTGACCCTTTGAAAGATGCAGAAATTAAAAAGTATTTAGAATTAAATAATATTGGTGATAAAAATAATCTAGATTTTATTTTACCTTTTGCAAATGGTTCAATTACAAGGGCAATAGAATTTGCAGATGAAGATTTGCAGATTTTAAGAGAAAATACTATTGAATTACTTAGAAATGGTTTGAGAAAAGCAAATTACCGTGAGAAAACAGTTGGCTTAGTAGAGTCAATATGCTCTGATAAAAATCGTAAGAATGTGCTAAAATCTATATTGCTAATGGCTTATTGGTTAGAAGATTGCCTCAAGTATTCTGTTGGTAATAAATTAATTGTGAATAAAGATCATGAAGAATCTATTGCGAAATTCACTTCTGTTTTTGGAAATAAAGATATAGCTAAAACTATTGAATATTGCGAAGATTCGATTAGAATGGTAAATCAAAATGTAAATATTCAAATGATTTACTTATCTTTAATTATGAAAATTAGGAAAGTATTATTATAAAAAAAGACTGCCGAAGCAGTCTTTTTAAATTCATAAGATTAAGTAAAACTTATTTTTTTGCAACAAGTTTCAAATCTAAAGTAAATTCATCATAAATTGTTTTATCACCTAAAGAATCAAAGAAAGAACCTGACCCATATTTGATATCATATTTAGTTCTGTCAACTGGGATTGTAGCTTCTGCTGTTAATTTATCACCAGATAAAGTATATTTTGCATCAAAGGTTAATTGTTTAGTAATACCTTTAATAGTTAAATCACCAGTAACTTTAATAGAATTATTACCATTGTCTTTAACCCATTTGATTTTAAATGCTGAAACTGGGTTTGCGTCAACTGAGAAAAAGTCGTCAGATTTCAAATGCTTAATAAGTTTGTCGTTATATTCACCTGGGTCTAAGTCTTTACAGTTCATAGATGTCATATCAATATCGAAGTTACCATTTTTGATTTTATTATCATCAACGTTTACAACACCTGATTTGATATTTACATATCCCCAATGAGAACCAGTAACTTTTTCACCAGTCCATTTGATTTGCGATGCTTTAGTATCGACTTTAAATTCAGCAGCGAAAGTGCTACTTGCAAATAGGGCAAAAAGTGCCACAACAGATAAAATTGCTTTTACCATAATATATCCTTGAGATTTATTGTTTTAAAAAATAATTGTTTTTCTAAGTTTCTATTTAATCTACATTTAATAAATGCAATAAAATTCTGTTACGATAAATTAAATCTATCATAATATTTCGTTTTATTTGAGTTGATAAATTTATTCTAAGACTTCAAATTTTTCTATTACTTTTCTTAATACAGACTTTACTAAATCAAAGTCTTTACATTCAACGTCTTCGAGGAATTCTTTTAAAGTTTTAAGTGCGAGTTCATTAGATTTTTCTTCTAATGCTCTACCAGTTTCCGTTAGTTGAACTAATTTCATTCTTCTATCAATGCTATCATCGATTCTCTCAACATAGCCAAGTTGTTCTAATTTATCGATAATTCGAGTTATACCCGGTTTATCTTTGCCAGTAGCACAACAAAGCTCTCTTTGGCATCTTTTGTCTTTATCCCAAAGATGTAGCATAACAGTGTATTGTTCGCTTGATAAAGGATGATTATTATCCTTAAAATTCTTTAAAAGTCTTCGATTCATTGCTGAATGAGTTCTCGATATTAAGAACGCAAAAGAATCATTTAAATCATACTTTTCTAAATTTTCCATAAATGTAGTTGTTATGACAATATTAACGATGCTAACTATTTCTTATTGTAAAATTATTTTATTTTTTTTAAAAAATTTATTATTTTCGAATAATCTTACATTAATATTTCAATTGTTATAAAAATATTTTTTACCAAAGTGTAACTTTTTTTATGTTTGATGTGTCTATTTGTAAAGTAAATTTACAAATTTTCAAAAAAGGGGTTTTTATGAAGATATTATTAATACTTTTTGTCCTGTTGAATATTAATATTCTTAAATCAAGTGAATTTGATGTTTTCCAAAAATACTATAATATATCTAATAATATAATGAAATCATTAGTTATTGCTGATGAAGAATATATTTTTTATGGTGATAATGGTGGTGTTCTTAGAACTTATGATGGTGGTATGTCTTGGGAACAAGAATTTATAGGAACTCATAATTTCATTAATGATATGAAGTATAATGATGGAATTCTATATGGTTGTACATCTGGTGGGGAAGTGATAACTTCCTCAAATAAAGGAAAAAAATGGAAAATTATTAAAGTT
The DNA here is from genome assembly GCA_030431515.1 of bacterium. Lineage (GTDB taxonomy): Bacteria > Bacteroidota > Ignavibacteria > Kapaibacteriales > UBA2268 > JAJRPT01. The sequence continues at coordinate 40,898 of JAUIIX010000021.1, read as the reverse complement.
AATAATGATAATCTAAACCAAATTATTTATTTAGATAGTAAAATATTTGTTATATCAAATTCTAATGAGTTATTTGTTTCTTATGATTTTGGTGAAAATTGGAGTAAAATTTATATTTTTGAAGGTCTCGCTTCAAAATTAGAGTCAATTGAAGATAAACTTATTGTTTCAACTCAAAATAATAATTTGAATAGTTTATTAGTAAGTGATAACAACGGAATTGATTGGCAGGAAATTGATTTGCCTAAAACTAATGATAATTCAAAATTCAATCTAAAAAGAACTCAAAATGAATTAGTTGTTTTTAACAATTCAACTTTTTCAGAATTAAATTCAGATTTATCTTGGGATTTTTATGATGTGAAAGAACAAGTAATTTTTGATTTGGTTAAACAAAACGACAACTATTATTTTATAAATTATAATGGTGATTCACTCGAAATTTACATTAAAGAATATTCTAAAGTTGAAAACAAAATCATTGATTCAAATATTCATTCAAAAATAGGAATGGTTCCAGGTGATTATAGAATCTTATGCTCAAGTGCTGATTCTAAATCTATATTATTAACATCTTATAATAAGACTATTGTAAAATTAACAGACAATAAATTTGAAATTTTATCTAATTTTTCAAAAGAATCTACACAAATCCCAGTTTTTTATGATTCACTGAATTGGATTTGTCCTTCTCATATGAATTATAATGGAAAAGGTGGTAATATTATTAAAACAACAAATGGTGGAAAAACATTTTTTCATTCTGATTTTTATTTTATTGATACATCCACAATCAACTACACTTTTTATGGTAATCCAATAATTTATCCATTAACTAAAGACACTTCTATTGCACTTGTCAATGCAAGACAAAATGAAATCATTAATTTTAGACCAATTAACATTTTTTTGACTTATAATAATTTTACAAATTTAATAAAATTAGATACTAACTTAGGAGATGCTGAAAAATTTAAAGTTATCAGAAAAATAAAAAATGATATTTATTTATGTAGACAAAATGATAAAGATCAAAAACTTGAAATTTTTAAGCTAGACAAAGATTTAAGTATAAGTAAAATATCTGAAATAGACCATTTCGTTGATGTAAATTTTTTAAATTTTTATTTTGAAGATGATATAATATGGCTATACGGATATAATAAACGAAGCTCTAAAAGACATTTCATTTACAAATGTACTGACGCATGTATTAACTGGGAATTAGTTTTTAATGATACTTTTAATGGATATTCAAGTGTTTATAATTTTGTAAAGAGTAAAAATGGTAAATATTACTTGTTTGTAGGGACATCAGACACTAAAATTGTTGAATTTGAGAAATTGGATGGTTCAAATAAATTCAGGTATATTTACGATCCTTTTGAGTTTAAAGATGAAAGAATATATAGGTCTTTTGGATCTACAGAATTTCATCATAACAAAAACTTTAAGTACTTTGAAGATTTAATTTATGAACATATTTTTGCTACACAGCAAAATTCTGAAATTAAAGGACACTATTTTGAGGTGAAGCTAAAAATTGAAAATGATATAATAATTGTTGATACTTTAAAACAGTTTCAAAAAAGAATAGTTAATATTAAAGCTCTGTTTGGTGAGAGTTCGATTTATTATTATGATATGAATAATATTTATATTCCTATTGAAGATAAATCTTTGATATCATCGGTAGAAATTTTGAAACCCCCTTCTATTTGGACTTATCCACCTTACCCTAATCCTGTTAAAGATAGGTTGAAAATGAAGTTTTATATTAATAACTCTGCTGATTTATCAAAATTAAAACTTGAATTAATTAATATTAGCAGTGGTAAGATTTATCATTTGACTGACTATAAATTATCTTTTTTAGATGACAGTATGGGAGAAGTAGAAGTCAATACAAAAGGTTATATATCTGGTGCATATTTGATTAACTTCAAACTTGGAGACGCAAATAAAAGCGAATCGATAATAATTGAGTAGATTAACAGTAGTGAACGCAAATTTGCGTTCACTACATTTTTGATTTATCACTTTTTAAAACCCGAAAGCCAGAACGAGCGTTTGTCTTTTGTGTGATTTGGTCGGTAAATTCATCGACTTTGCTAACTGGGATATGTGCTGTAATATCGATTAAATCTGTGTAAAATTCTTCGCTGGATACTGCATAAGTATCAAGTAAAGATTTGATTGTATTTAAGTCTTCATAAGTAGTGAAGACTTTTACTTTTTGAGTGATGTCTATTTGCTTTTTGGTGCAGAGTTTTAGGGCTTCTTCTGCGGCTTCTGAGTATGCTCTTACTAAACCACCAACTCCTAACTTTTTGCCACCAAAAAAGCGTGTTACAACTACTAATATATCACTAAAGTCATATTTTGAAATTGTAAATAAAATTGGTTTGCCAGCACTGTTTTTTGGTTCGCCATCATCAGAATAACGGAAATCAAGTCCAGATTCGCCAAATCTCCACGCAAAGCAATTATGGGAAGCATCATAATATTTCTTTTTGATTTTGTCGTATTCTTCTTTTGCTTCTTCTACATTATTTACAGGAATAACATTAGCAATAAATCTTGATTTATTTATTTTAATTTCAAATTCAGTTCGTTCTTCAATAGTAAAGTAGTAATCAGACATTCTTTTTGATTTTTGTGAAAATTTTCTTTTCTAAAACTATGCTTATATAAGCAAATAAAATACCAGCAATAATATCTATAAAATAATGATAACGTAAATAGATAGTTGCAAAGATAAGACTAAAGCCGATAATATAATAAAAGAATCGCAATTTAGATTTGAATTTATAAGCAAAATATATATTTATTAAGGTCATCATCGTATGTCCGCTGGGCATACAATCGCGGTTAACATCTGCCATCGGGTTAAGCGAATCAATTGGAATACCGCCACCTACATTGACTATTCCTCTTAGATATTCGGTAATGAAAACGCCAGGCAATTCTAAACTTAAAGTGCTAAAATCAAAGACTGTAAATCTCGGTCCTATTGCAGGAATAAATAAATAAAGTAAGTAAGAAAAGTAAAATCCAAATAGAATATTGCGAGTTAATTCTTCAAAATTTGCTGTATTTTGTTTTTTAGATAATTCAATTAAATGAATAATAGGTAAAAAGAAAAACAAGAAATAAGAGATTTGCAAATATTCTGTTAGGTAAGGATTTATAATATTTTCTAATAACAATGCTGGTTGAGTTCCGAAAATAAAATTATCAATTTGAATTAAATATGAGTCAAAATCTCTTTCAAATAATACGTGAATTATACTTTTTACATTGCTGTAAACTAAGAAGATAAAAGGAACTAAATATATTTGTCGGATTACTCCAAAATTATTTTTTTTATTAAAATAAGATGACGCAAAAAATACAATTAATATTAAAAATGAATTAAATAAAAATGTTTTATAAATTGAAAAATCAATAAATAAACAATAAATAACAACTAAATTAAATAATAAAATAGTTAAAATTGTGTAGATTTCTCCAGAGGTAAACTGATGAATTAATTTATTTATTATTTTTTTCAGCATTTATTCTATTTAATAAATCAATGAAATCATCGGCAGATAATTGCTCTGCTCTTTTTCCGAGAATATCTGTAAATTTACTTTTATCAATATCGCTCAAGTATGCACTAATTGAATTTGACAAGGTCTTTCTTCTTTGATTAAATGCCATTTTTACTAAAGCCATTACTTCTTTAAAATTATCAAGTTCACGATGAAATGAAATTTGAATAACTGAAGATGTTACTTTTGGTTTTGGAAAAAAGCAATTTGGTGATACATCAAATAATATTTTAGATTGTCCGAGTAATGAAATCGCTATAGCGAGTATTCCGTTATCGCGAGTATTTTGCTTTCCTGCTATTCTAATTCCAACTTCCTTTTGCACCATAAATATTGAAGTAATTGGTTTTTCTTTAGCTTCAAGTATTTTGAATATGATGCTACTTGTGATATAGTAAGGTAAATTTCCAACTACTTTAGTATTGCTTTTAATTATTTCGGAATCAGTTTTTAATATATCTTCGTTAATTACTCTTGCAGATTTATGTTTAGCACACATTTTCCCAATGATCTCAACTGCTCTTTTGTCAATTTCAATGCCAGTGTAATCAATATCATGTTCGAGGATTAACTCAGTTAAAGCACCAGTTCCTGGTCCAATTTCGATTATATTATCATCTGGTTGAATATCGAGTGCATCTACAATTTTCTTTCTGATATTCATATCAGTTAAAAAATTCTGTCCAAGTGATTTATATGGTTTTATTCTTTCCAAAAATTCCTATTAATTTGGCTTATCAACAAGTTAAGAAATAATAATTTTAAACAAATATAGGGGCAATTCATGAATTGCCCCTACAGATTTATTATTTAGTGATGAACTTTTCTATACATTACATAATTTTATAAAAATAGATAAAGTAAATGTAATTCAAGAAAAATTAACAACCTAAAGCATCTCTATTTTTCTTAGCAGTAGCATTTTTAGGATTAACATCAAGTACTTTTTTATACCAATCGCAAGCACCTTTTTTATCAGCATCATTTTGTGAATTTACATATTTATTTTGATATGCAATCGCTACATAAAGAGGACCATACTCAGAGTCAGGTTGATTTTCTGACCATAAAGTTCCGTATTTAATAGCACCATCAAATTTTTTGTTTTCTAAATACATTCCACAAATTTTAGCGAATGATTGTCTTAACTGTTGGCTGAATTTTTCTGGGTCTTGCAATGCTTTTTCAATAACAAGTTCATATTGAGCACCTGCTGCTTCAAGATCGTTTTTGGCTGCGTAAACGTCGCCCATAAACACCATAGAACGTAAGTCAGTAGAATCTAAAGCAATTGCTTGACCGAAATATTTAGCTGCTTTATCTAATCTTAATGTTTTTTCCTCAGTTGCAATTCCTTCTTCATTTGCATAAAATAAAGAAGATAATCCAGCGAAGTAAATTGCTTTTTCTTTTCCATCTTCACACTCTGGAGTTTCTATTCTCTGAACAAATTTATTAATTGCATTATTGTAGTCTTTTTTCACATAGTAAAGTTGACCTAATAAAAGCATCAAATCGCAAGAAGAAGATGGGTTCATAGCAATAGTTTCTTCAAAAATACTAACTGCTTTAACTGTGTCTTCTGATAAAAAGGCAGCGTTACCAAATCTTTTCATGTCAATTACATCAAGAGTTGTATCTTGTTTGATTTTCTCATACTGTGCAACTGCTTTCATACTTTCACCATTTGCAGAAAAACAACGAGCAAGTAACAACTGAGCTTTAACTTTTACTGAATCAATGTTATTAGATACCCATTCTAAGTGTTGTGCTGCACTATCACATCTATTTAAGTTACTTAGTGACTGAGCCAATAACCATCTTGCTAATTTGTTCTCAGGGTTTAGAGAAACAGCTCTGTTTAATTTAGGTGCTGCATCTTCAAATCTTGATGCCCAAAATAATACTTTTCCAGTTTGAAAAAATGCTTTTGCGTTGAATGGATCAAGTTCGGCTACTAAATCGTATTCAATAATTGCTTTTTTGAATAATTCATTTGCTAAGTCACTATCTGATTCTCTATTTGCTAACCAGTAGTATGATTCAGCTAAATTAGAACGAGCAAGTACATTTTTATCATCAAGTTGTAAAGCTTCAAGATAATTATTTTTAGCAAGTTCATAAACACCTTGAGAAAAATATAAATCTCCTAAAGTAATATAAACAATAGGTTCTTTTTTATTTTTGTCTTTGGCTCTATTAATCCAAATTTCGGCTTCACTAATATTTTTATCTCTTATTTTAGCTTTTGCAAGTTCAATGTGTGCTTCAATATTTTTTTTCTTTTTAACTTCATCGATTGCATCATCTAAATATTCGAATGCTTTGCCATCTTGTCCTAATCTATGGTAAGTTCTACCTAATTTGTATTGAATTTCATATTCTCTTTTGTCAATTTTCTCTGCTAATAAATAATATTTTAATGCTTTATCATAATCTTCTAAATCATAGAAAATATCACCACAAAGCACTTGAGATTTAAAATCTTTGAGGTTAGAAGAACTAAACTCTTCTACAAGTTTTGAAGCGTCAAAAAACTTGCTTTGTTTATATAAATCGTTTAATTGCTCATAAGTTGTCTGTCCGTATAATTGGAAAGAAACTAAAACTAGTAGTACAATTATTTTTTTCATTAGACTCTATTGTTAATTTAACATAAATTTTTTATTCTGTAACTAACTGAATTCTCGCAAATTCAGGGACTATGCCTTTTTCTAAAATTATTTTTTGATATTTACTTTCTTTAGCTATGTAACTTCCAAACCAAAATGGTAGGTTACGTCTGTCTTCGAGTAAATAAACCCAATAATCTACTGGATATGGGTATCTATCCTGAACTAAATATGCTTGATGAACTGGAACAGGTCTCATATATTTACCAGTGCTATCGTGAAATCCAATCTCAATCATTTTAAATCTATCATCTTTATTAATATGTGATAAATATGCAATTCCAATTCCATTTTTATCTTCAAGAACTTTTTCTTTTACTTCATCAGAACTATTTACAAAATTTAGATTTGTTCTTAATTCTTTTTTATCTAAAATATAATTATTGAAGTGTGAATATTCAGATGAATTAACTTCATTAATATAATATTTTGCTTCGCCATTTATCTTAAATATCTTAGATAATCTTTCCCCATCTTGAAATATTCTTTTTAACTCAGCTTCATTCAAAGTATCAATCATATAATCTTTATTCGCAAAAAATACTAAAGCATCTGTTGCTACTTTCATTCTATAGTGTTTATCTACTTTATGGAGTTTCATTAATGAATCTTCATCAGGCAAATAATCTCTTGCTACTATTATTAAACGTGATAAACCACCTAAAAGTTCCGCCATCGATCTACGAGCATTCATATATTCGGTAGTTAATAGCACTTTTTCATAGTCATTTTGATACATTACCATACCTGTATCTAAAATTGATTTGATGCTTTCATCGACAACTACTCTCAGTTTACCAGAGTTCATAGTTTCTGCTTGGCTTGGCTCTTTTGTTTCGTATTTGCTATCACCACAAGCACTAATAATAAGCATCGAAATTATAATTATTATATTTTTTCCCATATTCATTTTCTAATTTAGTTCATATTTAATTGGAATTCTAAACCAACAAGCTACATTATTTCCGTTAATTTTTAAAGGTTCAAACTTAGTAAATGCTTCTATTGATTTTAAAGCCGAATTTGCTAAAATTTTGTCATCACTAAAAAGAATTTCTTTTTTCTCAATATTACCATTTTCATTTAAGTATAAGTCTAAAATCACAAATCCTTCAATACTTTTATTTTGAGCTTCTTCTGGGTAATTAAATTTAGATTGTATATCTTTAATATCTAAATCTGGATACATAACTTTAGAATTATTAGAAATATTGTCCTCTAAATAAAAATAATGCCTTTTGTCTTCTTTTTGCTTTGTTATTATAGAATTAATATAATTTTTATAATAAAAAGTAAATTTTACATTAGCCCAGTATGGTACTTTCTCACCTTTAAAAACCCCAATTTCAATTTTTCCAAATTCTCTCAAAGCATCTATTGCCGACTTTAGAAAGATTTTTTCGTAAGGAAATTTAGCTTTATAATCAACAATATCCCCATTTTTATTAATTAAAATATCCAATGATATAAATCCATTTAACTTATTTTTTAAAGCATACTTTGGATAAACTATTAAACTATTCATTTTACTTGATTCAATTTTTGGATAATAATCCAATTCATTTACCTGATAAACCTTTTTACCTTTATAAGATTTAGAATAATGAGAACATGAAACAAATAAAAGTAAAATAATAAAAAAGATTACTTTATTCATCTTCATCATCTTCTTCCCCTTTATTCACTTCAAATCTATACTGACTTTGTTTCGACCTAAATAATACTATCCTATAAACACCAAATAAAAACACAATTACACCAATAACTCTACGAGTTGTATCAGGCATATCTAATTCAAATATATTAAAGAATATAACAATCCCAAAAGCGATTATTACAAATTTTATCAAGTAATTTATAAAGTTATTCATTTTCGTTATCTCAATTTAAATGTAATTGGTAAAGATAAATTGCTTTTTATTGGCTTTCCATTTTTAGTTGCTGGGTATTCTGCTTTTCCATATTGTTTTATTGCTTCAAGAGCAGCTTTATTTAAAATTTTATTATCACTATGAACAATAGTATAATTGCTAAAGTACCCTTTTTCATCAACTTCAACCTTTACTGTAACTTTTCCTTGAATGTTCTTTTGCCTAGCTAAAAGAGGATAAACAATATACTTTGATATTTTATACATATCAACAATTGGTTTTTTATGTATATCTTTATTGTTTTCTTCCTTATTTTCAAATGGATTATTACTTAATATATCAATCTTAAATTCTTTCACTTTAGCATCTTCTTTAAATTTATAATTAAAGGGAATGTTTATCCAGCATGGAATATTTTTTCCATCTTTAATTGCAGGTATAAATTTTCCATAATTATTAATCGCTTCTATAGATGGTTGTACAAATATTCTATAATCAAAATCTAAAATTCGTTTTATAACAGGAGAACCATCAGAATCAACTAAAACTGATATTATTACTCTACCTTCTTGATTATTTTTTAATGCGATTTCTGGAAATTTAATAAACTTACTTAACTTACTAAAATCCACTTTTGGCATTTCATCAACTTCAATAAACTCTCCATATTCAGGATAATTCTCTTGCGAATAAACATTCACACTTAAAATTAAGAATAATATGATGAAGAGTTTTTTCAATTTATCAGTGTTTATAAAAATAGAAATAATAATCCATTCAAAATTTCAAAAAATCTATCTAAAGAATCACCACCACTCAATTTGAATGTAATTGGAATTGTTAACCAACAGGCTACATTTTCTCCATTCAATAATGCTGGCTCAATATATCCATAAGACTTGATTGCATATAGTGCTGGCTTTATAAATAATGGGCTATCTGTATATTCAATTTTACTTTTAAGAACCTTCCCATCTTTACTAACTAATACCTTTACTATTATTCTCCCTTCTACACCATACTGTAAAGCTACTTTGGGATACTTAAGTAATGTTGTAAGTCTTTCTATATCTACAACAGGATGTTTTTCAACTTTATAAATTAAATCTGAATCTGGGAATTCAACATTTTCAATACTATTGGTATTTCTTACTGTATCAAAAATATTCTCTTGCGAATAAACATTCACACTTAAAATTAAGAATAATATGATGAAGAGATATTTCATTACTTCAATCTAAATTGAATAGGAAGAAAGACCCAACTTGCTGTTGCTTTGCCATTCACTGTTGCTGGTGATTCTGCTTTTCCATACTTTTTCACTGCATTTAAGGCAGCTTCGTTTAATACTTTGTTGTCGCTGTGTTCTATTTCATATTTAGTGAATTTACCCTTATCGTCTATTAATACTTTGACAATTACTTTACCTTCGATTTCTTGCTTTCTGGCTTCTTCTGGGTATTTTACTAATTTCATTAATTTTTCTAAATCAAACTTAGCATTTACTTGATTTTTATTAGATTCATCAATTTTTTCTTCTGTTACTGTTAGAGCATAATTAAAAGGAATAGAAACCCAACTTTTTACTTTTTGATTATCTTTTTCAGCAGGTATAAATTTTCCATAAGCTTTGATTGCGTCTTTAGTTGCATCGTTGAAAACTGGGTTTTCGGAAGAAGATATTTTAATTTCTTCTGCTTCACCTTCTTCGTTAATTAAAATAGAAGCAATAACTTTTCCTTCTAACTTGTTCTCAATAGCATACTTAGGATATACTACTTTTGACATTAGTTTATTCATGTCAATTTCTGGATTTTTATCTAACTTGATTTCTTCTAATTCTGGGTTAGCATTATAGTAAGAAACAGTATTTTTAGAATCTTTTGCAGAAAATACAAAAGGCATTTTAATCCAAGAATCTACAAATTCTCCATTTTTTCTTGCAGGAGTAAATTTATTATATTTTTTTAGTGCATCAATAATTATTGGTTCTAATCTCTTATCTTCTGATGAAACAATCTCAGTTTTAGTTAATTTACCTTGTTTGCTAACAAAGATATTAACTACAACTTTTCCATTAATATTTGAAGTTTCTTCACTTAACTTTATTTCAGTCAATAACTCATTGAAATCAAATTTAATCGGCTCATCTACATTTGCTTGTGAAAACAAATTAGAACTAATAATTAATAATAATAGTAAATATTTCATAATAAACTCCTTATAATTGTTTTTAAATAAAAAAGACCCAGTATAGACTGAGTCTTTATTAAATTATGAATTAATTTTAACTCATTATATTCATAGTCAAAAAATTATCTCAATTTGAAAATAATTGGTACTGATAACCAACACGCTACTGGTTGCTTATTTTGAATAGCAGGAGTAAATTTCCCGTATTTTTTAATAGCAGCAAGTGCAGCTGGGTCTAATAACTGGCTATCTGAATGTATAACTTTACTTTTTAAAACCTCACCTGTTTTAGAAACTAAAACATTCACAGTTACTTTCCCCTCAACTCCAGAACGTCTCGCTAAGTCAGGGTATTCAACTAATTTCTGTAATTTACCAATATCTACACCAGGTTGTTTTTCAACTGGAATAAACTCACCTTCAGCAGGTAACTCTTCTTCTCTTGCTTTTACATCAAGATCTTGTTCAGCAAAATTAATCTTATCTGAGAAACCACCTAAATCAATTCCATCTCCACCTTCAGCAGAAGCTCTGCTCATTACATCCATCGATGCAAATTCTTTTAGGTCAGGTGCTATTTCAGCATCTGGGATTGGAATAGGAGTACCAGCTCTCTGAGGAGGTCCGCCTTGTACCATCACTTGTGGTGGTGGTGGAGGTGGTGCCGCCAAATCATCAGGAGGTGGTGGTGGTTCATTCAAGTCAGTTAATTCTGTAATACCTAAAGCAAGAGGTGCCAAAGGCGGTGCATAATCACCTGAGTTAACAATCTCGCCATAAACATAGTATCCTAAGAATAAAAGAAGAAAGACACTATTGGTAACAAAAAATGCACGCCAAGTGTATTTTCTTATTAGTTCTTTTATTTCTCTCGCTCCGTAATCGGAGATATGCGGTTCTACTACTATCTGTCCCATTTTAATTCTCCTTCTCTACTTCTTCTTCATTTTTATCCATTGCAGGAGCTTCCTCAGCTAACTTCTGAATATCTAATTCTGATAATTTAGTTAAAGAGAATTTTCTTTCTCTAACTAATCCATCTTTTATCAATTCTTTAGTTATATTCCCTTCAGCAATGCTTAATTCATCAAGAATTCTAACAATTAAGCCATAAGACGCATCGGGAGAAACTTTCAAAGAAGTAATTAATTCGTTTTTAACTTCCGGTCTTAAATTTTGTTCTTCTGCTAATTTTTTAATTTCATTTACTTCAATTTCAACAAGTTCATCATTTCTTGGATACCAAAATACTCTTTCAAACTCATCAACTAAAATAGTGAATAATTTTGATTCTTGAACTTGAACTTCCACATCTCTTTCAGGTGGAACTGCCATCTTCATAATTTGAGGAGTAGCCATTGTAGTGGTAAACATAAAGAAAGTTAAAAGTAAAAAAGTAATATCAACTAAAGGAGTCATATCAATAAAGAATCCAACTCTTTTTTTAGTTTTTCTGTTACTACTTTTTCCTCTTTTGGTCTTTCCGCCACCGCCTAAACTTCCGCCGCCAGCCATATTTTTTTCCTTTTTGTATTTGCTTCTATTTAATAGACACAGTAAACCCTAAAAAAGTTACACTATGCTTAAAAAAATTTTATTGCTTTTTATCAGTTACGTAATTAAAAGTTGTATAATTGTTCTTTCTCAAAACTTCCATTGCATTGTTAACCCAATCAAATGGAAGGTCTTTATCAGCATCAATAGCAAACTTTGTATCCAAAGCTCCAGTAGCAAAATCAATCCTATAAACTTCTCTAACAATTTTTTCGAGAGTAAGCAAATCAGATTGGATTAAAGCACTTTCTTTCTGTTCTTTAGTAAGCCCATCAGTAGTATTTTTTAATGAAGCAAAACTTTCTTGGTTGCTCATAGAAAAATAATAACTGGTATCGACTCTTGTAGAATCAGTGAAAGCGATTTTAATAGTTGCTATGTCAATCTCTGGTAACTTAGAAGTATCTGCTGTTACCTTTGGTCTTTCAATAATAAATTTCTGTTCATTCTCTGCGTCAGATTTAAACTTAGCAGTAAACATAAAGAAAGTCAAAAGTAGGAAAGTGATATCCACCAAAGGTGTCATATCAATAACAAAGCCGACTCTATTTTTCTTTACTTTTGCCATTATAGCTCCTTATTTTTTAATTCTGCCAGTGAAAATTTGAGTTACACTCAAAATAGCTTCGTCTATCATATATACGAAATTGTCAACTTTAGTAGTAAAGAAATTATACATCATAATCGCAATCAAAGCACCAATCAAACCACCAGCAGTGTTGTAAAGTGCTTCAGAGATACCAAGAGAAAGTTGAGTAGCAGATACAGTACCAGATTGAGCTAATGCTCTAAATGCTCTAATCATACCAAGAGTAGTACCTAATAGACCAAATAGTACAGAAATAGAAGCTATAGTAGATAAAATCACTAAGTTTCTTTCTAATAGTGGAGTTTCTAAGTTCATAGCTTCATCGATAGCTCTTTGAACTTCAGAAATTTTCTTTTCATTCATAAATTCAGGATCATTTTCAACTTCTTTAAATCTAACTATTGATGCTCTTAATACGTTAGCAACTGATCCTCTTTGAGCATCACATTTAGTTAAAGCATCATCTAAGTTACCATTAGCCAAATCACTGATTACATTTTTAATAAAGATTTCTGGGTTTCCTTTTCCTTTAGCTTTTGCAAGCACCCATAAACGCTCAGCAGAGAAAGTAATACCTAAGATAACGAAAGACATCAAAAGAGAAACGATAGGTCCACCAGTGTAAATCACGGCTAATAAGTCATTTGGATCTGGTTCGTGTCTTGTTGCTCCATCTAAGAAACGTGAAACATCACCCATTACAATCTCATAAAAAGCGTAACAGATTATTAGAGTAAGGATAATTACTATCCAATTAAATGCATTTTTCATTAGTATCTCCTAATTAATATATTTAAATAATTTATTTTGAAAGTTCTTTTATTGCTTCTTCTAATTTTTCTGTTATTGTAAACACCATAGTTAGTTTAGTAATAACAAAAATGTTTTCGATTGATTTGCTAATATTACATAAAATGATTTTTCCATCTCTTTTTACGAAGTTAGCATGTGCTGATATTAGCACCCCTAAAGCAGTTGAGTTAAGATATGTTGTATCTTTCAAATCAATAATCAAATGATTTTTTTGCGAATCGCTAATACTTTTTAGGGCATTTCTTAATTCATCAGTTTCTTCTCCACCTACAAATTGCCCCTTCAGACGTATAACTGTTCCGCCAATTTGTTCATCTATTTTAATCTGTGACATTTTAATTTCTCAATTAATTAAATACATAAATACAATTCTTATTTTACAAAAATATAGATTAATATTTAAAACTTGAAATTAATTATTAATTTTTTTTAAACTTTATTCAAAATTAACAATTAATTAACACAAAATCAACAAAAAATCAAACTTTCAGCCGACCTTTCATAAATCTATCTATATCGCTTGCATCTTTATAAATTTCAATATCATACTTCTTTTTGAATGCTTTTTCGAGGTCTTTCCCTTGCTCGAAGGAATTTTCCACATAAAAAACTCCGTCAGAGTTCAACATTTTATCAAATATTTCATAAAATCTTCTATAAAAGTTCAATCCATCGCCATAATCGGTCAATGCAATCTCAGGTTCATAATCTTTTACAGTCACATCTAATTTGCCAAATTCATCATTACTAATGTAAGGTGGATTTGAAACAATAATATCAAATTTAGTTTTAGGAATCTTCTCAAGAATATTCAAATTATAAAATTCTATATTATCAATTTTGTTAATTCTTGCATTAGTTTTTGCTATATCTAAAGCACTAACTGAAACATCAATCGCAAAAACTTTAGATTTTTTCAAATTTTTAGCAAGTGAAATTGCGATGCAAGCACTTCCTGTTCCAATATCTAAGACGACTAAGTCCGACTTATCTTTATTATCATTTACAATTTTATCAACCAATTCTTCAGTTTCTGGTCTTGGAATCAAAACATTTTTATCTACTACGAACTCTAAATTATAAAAATAAGATTTCCCTAAAATATATTGGAGTGGCTCATTATTTACTAATCTTTTTATATAATCTTTTATTTGATTTAACTCAAAAACATTCAAAGGTAAATCAAATTTGAGGTATAATTCAATTCTTTCGAGTTTCATCACCTCACACAAAATCAAATCAATAGAAGTTTTTCCTTCATCAATATTTTTTGATTCAAGAAACTCCACTCCCCATCTTTGTAATTTACCTACTGTCCAATCAGAACTCAAATCTTACCTTTTAATATAATCAGATAATAAAGATAAAACTGCCATACGAATATATAATCCGTATTTAACTTGATTTTGAATTAAACAATTTGGATATAAAATTACTTTTTCGTCTAACTCAACGCCATAGTTAACAGGACCTGGGTGCATTATAATTAATTCGGGTTTTCTTTCGTATCGTTTTATATTCATTCCAAATTTGCTATGATATTCTTCAGTTGACTTTATCAATTCACTTTTCATTCTTTCTTTTTGAACTCTTAGCAGCATCACTACATCAACATTATCAATGGCTTCATCTAAATCTTTGTAAATTGTTAGCCCTTTAATCAAATCATCTTTAGGCAACAACTCTTTAGGTGCGGTCAAACTAATATTAACACCTTGTTTCTTCAATAATATCAAATTACTTCTAGCAACTCTGCTATGAAGAACATCTCCAACTATACAAAGATTTACTCCTTTTGGGCTACCAAAATGGTTCTTCAAAGTATAAGAATCGAGTAATCCTTGAGTTGGGTGGTCGCTTTCACCTTCACCAGCGTTAATAATTATATTATTAGTATTATTTTGCAAAAATTTATGCAATCCATCTTCTTTATGACGAACTACAAATATCTTCACACCCATAGCTTCTAAAGTTCTAATAGTATCAAGATGAGTTTCACCTTTAGTAAGCGAACTCGTATCAGAATTAAAATCAAGGACATGAGCATTTAATCTTTTCGCCGCTAATTCAAAAGATAATTTCGTTCGAGTTGAATTTTCGAAAAACGCCAAAGCAAGTGGAACATTTTTCAGATAATCAAAATCGCTAAAATTTCCTGATTTTATAAATTCATCAGTTCTATCAAAAATCAACTTTAAATCATTTAGATTTAAGTCATTACTATCTATTAAATACCCTTTTGATAATTTCATTATTGCTCCACAAGTTCTCTTGCATTAATCAAAGAAGTTTCTGTTAATTGTTCACCACTAAAAAGTTTAGCTATTTCTTCAACCTTTTCATTTTCATTTAATATTTTAATTCTCGAGAAAGTCCTTTCATCTTTTTCACTTTTCTCTATTTGGAAATGATAATCAGAATTAGCAGCAATTTGAGGTAAATGTGTAATTGCTAAAATCTGAACATTCCCAGATATTTTCTTCATATATCTTCCAACTTTCTGAGCTATTCTACCACTAATACCAGTGTCAATTTCATCAAGTAACAAAGTTTGAATTTTCTTTTTATCCTTGCTAAGTGATTTGATTGCTAGCATAATTCTCGACATTTCACCACCAGAAGCGATGTCTGCCATTTTCTTCATACTCTCACCTTTATTTGTCGAAATCAAGAACTCAACATTATCAATTCCACTTTCATCGCAAGGAATTTTCTTAATTCCTTCATAAACAAAATTATTATTAGAATGTCCAACTTTTTCGCTAACAGATAAATCAATCACTGATTGCTCTAAGCCAAGTTCTTTGAACTCAACATTCAATTTATCGGTTAAAATTTTAGCATTTTTAATCCTTGATTTACTCAACTCAAAAGCTGATTTAGAAAGAATTTTCCTTTTAACTTCAACTTCCATTATCATTTTTTCTAATTCTTCTTGGAAATTATCTACTATTTTCAAATTTGAAATTAATTCTTTTTTTAATTTCAGAGCTTCTTCTATACTTCCATATTTTTTGGTAAGTAATTTCAATTCGGTAAATCTATTTCTCAAACTCTCAATTTTTTCAGGATTAAATTCAATATTAGATTTATAGTATGAAATAGTTCTATAACTTTCTTCAATCGAAATCATTGCCGAGTTTAATTCAGTTATTTGATCATCGAATTTACTATCAATTTCATTAATTTGCTTTAAAGATTTAATAGACTTAGAAATCCGAGTAAAAGCATTATCTTCTTCATCATACAGAAGTTCAGTAATCTCACTACTAACATTATGCAAGAACTCAGCATTTTCTAAAATTTTAATTTCATTTTCAATTTCAGTATCTTCATTCTCTTCAGGACTAATCCTTTGTATTTCCTTTAATTGAAACTCCCAATAATCTCTATCTCTCTTAAATTTTTCAGAATTAGAAATAAGTTTATTCAAATCTTTCACACATTCTTGAAATAAATCATAATCTCTATTAAAATCATCAATCAAGTTTTGGTGATTCGACAAATTATCTAATAATTCAAGTTGATAAGTTGATTCAGTCAAATTACTGGTTTGTAATTGTCCGTGATGGTCATAGAGTGAAGTAGCAAGCAATTTTAATTCATTCAACTGAATAGGAGAGTCATTCAAAAAACTTCTACTAATTCCATTAGAATTAATTTCTTTCCTAATAATTATAGAATCTTGAATTTGATATAAATCTGAATCTTCTAATAAATTAACGATACTATCTTTATCAAATCCAACAAATTCAGTTTCAATTATACATTTTTGTTCACCATTCCTAATCAAATCAAAGGAAGCACGCTTACCTAAAGCAAGATTAATAGCTTGGAAAATCAATGATTTCCCAGAGCCAGTTTCACCAGTAAGAATATTAAGCCCATTACCTAATTCGATACTGCTTTCATCAATAATAGCAAGATTTTTAATGTATAATCTTTTTAACATATTTTAAAATTTATCCAATTACTCTTGGTTTGTAATCTTTCACTTTATTATAAATTGCATTGATATGTTCAGGAGTAGTACCGCAACAACCACCAACTATATTCACATAGTTAGCTTTAGCATAAGTCTCAATTTGCTCAGCCATATACTCTGGACTTTCATCATATCCACCAAACTCATTTGGTAGTCCTGCATTAGGGTATAAAGAAGTAAATCTATCGGAAATATTGGATAAATCGTGAATATGAGGTCTCATTTGTGATGAGCCCAAAGCACAATTTAACCCAACACTCAATAAATTAGGGCAATGCGCTACAGAAATATAAAATGCTTCAACTGTTTGCCCTGACAAGGTTCTACCACTTTGATCTACAATAGTACCAGAAATCATCACAGGTAGTTCAATATTTCTTTCATTAAATATTTCAGAAACTGCAGCAATAGCCGCTTTGCAATTCAAAGTATCAAAGACTGTTTCAATCAAAATAATATCAACATTACCGTCAAGAAGTCCTTTAAGTTGCTCTATATATCCATATTTTAAATCATCAAAACTTACTTTTCTAAATCCAGGGTCATTTACATCAGGTGATAAAGTTGCAGTTTGACTTGTTGGTCCTAATGCACCAGCAACGTAACGTTGTCTCGAATTATCGGTAAGATATACTTCTTCAACTGCTTGCCTTGCTAACTTAGCAGATTCAAGGTTAAGTTCATAAACTAAATCTTCTAATTTATAGTCCGCCATAGAAAAAGGGTTAGCATTAAAAGTGTTTGTTTCTATAATATCAGCACCTGCATTCAAAAATTGCTTGTGAATTTCTTTAATAATTTGTGGCTGTGTTAATGTTAACAAATCATTGTTATTTCTTAGGTCAGATTTGTCGTAATCTTTAAATCTTTCTCCTCTAAAATCACTTTCAGTTAAATCGTACTTTTGAATCATTGTACCCATTGCACCATCGATAAACATAATCCTTTGACTTAACTCATGTTGCAATTCTTTTAATTTACTCATCTTTCCCTTTCAAAAATATATCTTAAATTTGTAATTCTTAAAAAGTAAATTTAACAAAAATGAATAATATTCCTATAAAAGAAAATATATTAATTTCAATTGGCAAGTTAGCAGATGAGCAAAATATAAAAGTATATGTAGTTGGTGGCTATGTTCGAGATTATTTTTTAGAACGAGAAAGAAAAGATTTTGACATAACTGTAATTGGAGATTCTATTGATTTTGCAACTAAAGTTAGTCAACATTTTAAATCTAAAATTGTAATTTATGAAAGATTCAGAACTGCTATGGTTCCTATTGGAGATTTTGTTGTTGAATTTGTAGGTACTAGGAAAGAAGAATATAATGAAAAAAGTCGTAAACCAATTGTAACAGAAGGTACTTTTGAAGACGATATAAAAAGAAGAGATTTTACAGTTAATACACTTGCTTGTTCACTTAATCAAGAAAATTTTGGCGAATTAGTAGATATGTTTGGTGGGCTAATTGATTTAGATAAAAAGATATTACGCACACCACTCGACCCAATCACAACTTATTCAGACGACCCTTTGCGGATGATGAGAGCAGCACGATTTGCTGCACAATTAAATTTTGAAATCGAAGAAGAGTCATTTAATGCAATTTCTAAAATGGCCGATAGAATTAAAATAATATCTCAAGAACGCATAACAGATGAATTTCTAAAGATTATTGCATCAGACTATCCAAGTCGTGGATTAGGGATATTATTTAATACAGGTTTACTTAAATATATTTTCCCCGAATTGCATTATCTCGAAGGAAGTGATGTAGTAGAAGATAATGGAAAAAAGTTTTTTCATAAAAATGTATTTTGGCACTCGCTTAAAGTACTTGATAATATTGTAGATAAAACTGATAATTTATGGTTGAGGTTTTCAGCTTTAATGCATGATATAGGTAAAGCAAGAACTAAAAAATATATAAAAGGAATTGGATGGACATTTCACGGACATGAGGAAGTTGGAGCAAGAATGCAAAAGAAAATCTTCCGTAATATGAAATTCCCAATGGATTATCTACCTTATGTAGAAAAATTAGTGAGACTTCACCAGAGACCGATGCATCTTGTAGATGAGGAAATCTCAGATTCAGCAATTCGTAGATTGGCAGCTCAAGCAGGTGATGAATTGCAAGATTTATTTACATTGTGTAGGGCAGACATTACCACTAAAAACCAAGAAAAAGAAAAGAAATTCAAAAACAATTACGAGCATGTATTCCAGAAAATAACTGAAGTTCAGGAGAAAGACCAATTAAGAGAATTTCAATCTCCAGTTAGAGGTGAAGAAATTATGCAAATCTGCGAAATTCCTCCTTCACGACTTGTTGGTCAACTAAAAACAGAGATAGAAGAAGCAATCTTAGAAGGAATAATTCCAAACGAATACGAAGCCGCAAAAGAATATTTCCTTAATAATAAAGATATTTGGGTGGAGAAGTATAAGAAGTGAGGGAGTGATGTTTAAAATAATAATATTTGTAGTGTTTGTATTTCTTTATAGTTGTAATAGAAATCAAAACAAATCTGAATTTTTTGAATCAAATAAAGAAATTAAATATTTTAATCTTGATTCAAATTTAGACATAACTTTTGAGAATGCTGAAAATAGTTATTTCTTTAAGTTATTCCCTAATGGAGATACTAATTTTATTTACTTGTTTAAAGATAATTTTACAAATGATTTAGTTGCTTGGGATACAAATGGTAAGAAAACTTTAGAAAATAATATTGGTATTTTAAAAAAATACGATAATAATTTTTTAAGTAATGAAACATTTTTTAATGGAAATATTAAAAATTATAAAATAATTGATTATTTTAAATCTGGTTCTATAAAAAGATATATAGAATTTATAGATTTAAAACCAAAAATAATAATTGAGTATAATGAAAATGGTGATACAATAAATTTTGAAGAACCAAACAATTAAATTAAACTGTTTAGAATGATACTTAAAATTTTTTATAAATTTGTTCGTTATGATATTTAAAAAGAGGAAAAAATGAAAACAATACAAATAAATATATCTGAAAAAGATTACCAAAAGTATAATTTTGAGAATAATCCTATGGATTTTAATGATTTAATTAAAAAGTTAGATTTAGTAAATGCAAAAAACACATTAAAAGAAAGTATAAAATTAGCAAAATCAGCTGGTCTAAGTAATCTTTCAGAAGAGGAAATTAATTATGAAATTATGCAAGTAAGAAATGCTAAAAATAATAATTGATACAAATGTCATAATATCGGCTTTAATTTCACAATCCTACCCTTTTAAAATTATAAATGATTTTGTTTTTAATGAAAGAGTTTTAGTTTGTCTATCTTCTGATATCTTAGAAGAATATTTAAATGTATTATCAAGAGATAAATTTCAAAAATATAATTAATTTTATGACAATTCTATTTTATTTTTAAAATATTTGTACAAATATTCAGATTTATATTTACCTAATACAAAGATTGATATTTTAGAAGATAAAAGTGATAATAAGTTTTTAGAGTTAGCTTTTGTTTTTAATGCAGATTATATAATAACTGGAAATTATAATGATTTTACTATTGATAAATTTAGAAATACAAAAATTATTTCAGCTAAAGATTTCTGTTTATTATTTGAAAAAATATAATCCAACATAACATGTTTAAATATTTATTACTTACTATATTATTATTACTAACTTATTCTGATTTAAAATCAGAAGACTGCTTTTGTGAAACTGATAGCATTTATAATAATTACATAGATTGTGAACCAGATATATTAGATAATGGGGCAATGATTTATTGGAGTTTTAACTGTGATTCTTCATGGTTAACATTCAAATATAAAGAACATAGAATACTTTTAGAAAGTTTTGATAAAGATTGGATGAATTATACTGGTAGATTAGGATACGTATCTCATCAGGAATTTAAAAATTCAATCCTCTTTGAAAGTAAACCAAGTTCAGGGAGTGTAAGGTATCGAGAATATATTCTTCATGACAAAACAAAGGGCGAAGTGATTAAAGAATTAGGGACAGGAGTTTATACTGCTTCTGATCCAAAATACCCATTTTTTATATCATTAAATCTTTTAGAAGAAATAAATGAATTTGTCATATTTAATATTAACACTTTGAAAGAATATAAGCTTACTATACCAAAAGAAATAATTGATAAAAGTGTAGAATCTCAAAATTTTTTGTATGAAGAAGATGTTTTTTATGATTATGAATTTAAAGAAGATACTATCTTTATTAAATATCGTCTTAACAAATCAGAAATAGAAAATCCTAAACATGTAATTAAAATTGATTTGAAGCAGTATAGATAATGAGTTTAGTTTTAAAAATCAAAATGTAAATTAAATAAGCTTATAAATTTAGTTTTATCATTTGAAGATAATGTGCCTAAAGATTTATTTATTATATTTTTATTAATAGTTGCTAATTTAATTCTAATCAAACTATTTTTTGGAAGTCCAGCATCTTTCCAATCATCAATAAATATATCAGTTTTATCATCAAATGAAAAGATATTGCTTGTAATAAATGCAATTACTAAGTCATCAGAGTATCTTAAATCATTATTAGAAATTACTAAAGCTGGTCTTTTTTTTGTTGAAGTAAAATCAGTGAAGGGGAAGTTTACTAAAACAATCTCCCATCTTTTATAGTTCATCATAGACCTTATCTAACTCATTATCCCATTCATCAAATGTAGTTTCTGATAAATTATTAAATTCATCATCATCATCTAAAAATGTAATAATAACTTTTGACTTAATAATATCAACTGGTATTTCAGATGAAATCAATTTTCCATTATCATAAATTGCTGTAAAAGTTTTTGACATATATATCAATTATTTTGTAAATAATTATTAGTAACGTTTTAAATAAAAATATATTATTAAAATATGGAAACCATAGATTATTAAAAAATAGATGTTTGAATGTTTGAATTATCATCATCTAATTTGAGATTTGCTTGAGTTTCAATACCATTAATATCAACAGGAATTGCACCTTTTTCAATTAATATGTTATTCGCATTTTTCTCATTTGCCTCAGGAATTCTAACAAATACTCTTCTATTTTTCTTTAGTCCATCTATAACTCCTGACCACGTACCACCTTTTTCAGAGGACTCAGCAACATAGATTTCATCTGCTAATCCATAAATAATAGGATTTCGAGCCATAGCTAACTCAACTTTCCAAGGCAATTTTGGAAAGAATGTACTTAAAATCAAAAGTTCACCATCAACTACTTGTTTATAATAATCTTTATATCCAGAAGTAAATGTCATTATACCTTGTGGCAACACAATGACACTATTGCAATGATATGAAATTGCTGAATCTAATGCTTTTTTGTCAACACCTTTTGCAAATCCACTTACTATCGTTTTTGACTCTATACTTGCTTTTTTTGCAATATTATCTGTAAATAATAAAGCATTTTTAGAGGCATCTCTCGAACCTACAATTGCGATTGACTCTTCATTTAAAATCGATTTATTACCTTTAATATATAAAATAGGTGGAGAATATTTAGATTTTAAGTTGCTCTTTAATGTCTGAGAATATTCGGGTAAAGTAATAGGAATTATTTCAAAACCTTGATTAAGTAATGATTCAGCAATGAATGAATTATTTGTAATTTCACTTTTTGCTTTTTTTAAATCAATTATTTGCTTTTCTTCAAGTTCATATTCTTTTCTCCAAACCTGTTCATCTAAATTAAAAAATTCATCAATAGAAATCTGATAATTATGATGAAACTTAATTATTAAATTATTGATTTTTGAATTTCCCCAATCAGGTAAATGGGCTAATGTTATCCAGTATGATGCTTCATTTATCATAAATTATAATACATCTCCCCCAACTGTTTTAGCAATTACAAGAGGTGTTATTTTTGATACACCTAATTTACTTAAATACTTTCCAACTTCCTTTATTGTTACCCCACTATCAAAAACATCATCAATTAGTAAAATGTTTTTGTTTTTCAAACGAGTTGGGTTTTTAAATTCAAAGGCATCGCTAATATTTTCAGCTTTTAAATAATTATTTTCAAATTCCTTTTGTTGCCTTGTTTCTCTAATTTTAATTAAATCGTGAGAAATAGGTATTTTTAATTTTTTAGAAACTTTTGATGCGAAATGTCTAACCAGATTACCAGATATTGATGGCGGTATGTGAATAATTACATCAAAATTTTCATATTTATAATTTTTCGAATACGCTTTTACAAACAAATTCAAAAGTGTTTCTGGATAATCCCCTCCATTTTCATATTTAGAACTATATATTAGTTTCCCAACATCTGATACTCCATAAAACGAAGAAGCAATTCCATTAACTATTTTTGAACCCTTAGATTCCACTTCTAATATCGGAAATTTATCTTCTCTAAAATCTTTTAGTTTCTCTTCCCATTCAGGTTTTATTTTAACATTAATTTTTTTCTCACTTGTATTATCACAATTAATATATTCTTGCTTACTGTTATCACCTAAATAATCGCAAATAAACTTCATTCTTGGCGATTCTGCTTCAACATAATCAATCATAGATTGTAGGTCTTTTAGCTTTGATTCCTTTAATTTCTCGAAAGCATCATTATCTAATTTTTTTGACTTTGGTATAAATTCATACTTTTTACTTCTACCTAATAAAACTTCTCTAATAATTCCTTGTTCAATTAAATCCGATTTAATTACCCTAACTTGGTTTAATTTTAAATTAGTAGCTTTCATTAATTCTCTTTCACCAAGAAGCTCTTTTTTAATAGTGCTTATAACTTTTTCATATTTATTAATTGATGGTCTAGCACCTTCAATAAATGCTTGAGGTAAACTTTTATCTTTCGGATTATAAAATAAAATAACATAAGAAGTTTCGCCATCTCTCCCAGCTCTACCAATCTCTTGGTAGTAGTGAATAAGTGATTGAGGTATTTGAGTATGAATTACAAATCTAATATCAGGTTTGTCTATTCCCATACCTAAAGCATTTGTAGAAATAATACATTTCCATCTATTATTCATCAGTCCATTTTCAATTTCAACTCTTGATTCTGAATCTAAACCTGCATTATACGAAGTAGATGAAATCCCTAAATATTCAAACCAATTAGCATAAACTTCAGTATTCACCCTCGTACCAGTGTAAATAACTCCGTTACCTGGGAAACTATTAATATGTCTGCCTAACCACATCATTTTTTCATCTTCAGAACTTACTTTTATAACAAATAATTTAAAATTATCTCTCATTAAGTTACCACGAATTGAAATAATATTGTCACCAATTTGTTCTATTATATCATTTTCTACTCTTTTTGTTGCAGTCGCAGTAGTAGCTAAGATTGGCAACCCTTTAGGTAACAATTTAACTAAATTAATTATCCTTTTAAATGATGGCCTAAAGTCATGTCCCCAAACAGAAATACAATGAGCTTCATCAACTACGACCATTGCTATTTTCATTTTTAAAGTTGATTCTAACCATTCGCTATTTTCTTGTCTTTCCGGAGCGATATATAGTATTTTAAGATTACCATTAATAGCTTCATTTATTATTTGATTATTTTCTTCAATTGTTTGTTCGCTATTAATACATTTTGCGTTTATTCCTAATGAATTTAATTTTTTTACTTGGTCTCTCATTAAAGAAATTAGTGGGGAAAATACTATTGTCAATCCATCAAATACAGTGGCGGGAAATTGAAAGCATAAAGATTTACCAAAGCCCGTTTTTTCTATAAGTAGAACTTTTTCACCATTAAGTATTTTACTAATAGTTATCCATTGTTCATCATAGAAATTAGGTATTTTAAAAGTTTTTAATAATCTATCTTCTGCTTCAATTCTATTCATCATAATTCTTAATTAGGATTTTTAGTTATTTAAACAATAATACTAAATTATTTTGATTTATTTCCATTTTAAAGAAAAAGAAACTTACCCCAGCACCACAAAGCCATAATCATTTAGAGTAATCTTGCTGTCAACTATGGAGATATTGTTTTGTAAAATTATTCCTTCGGAGTTATAGTCTATTTCTTTCTTATTTTGAGAATGATTATAAATCATAGTTTTAATAGAATCTGAATAATTTAAAGTGATTTTAAAAATATTATCTCCGATTTCTTCAGCTGAAATTTTTGAGTAATTAGCATCACCAATCGCATTATTTATCTCTGCAATTTTCGCAATTATATTTTCAGAAAACCAATTAAATTCTTTGTACGAAAATAAGGCTAATTTATCAACTCCATACTCAGCAATCTGATCTTCTGTGAATTGTAAGCCCGTATTAATTGGGTCTTTTTCTAACAACTCAAAGCCAGAATGAATATAATTTACAATAGGAAGTAATTTATAAATTGTATAAATTAAAATTGAATAATTTTTATTTTCAATTCTCATTATTGCTCTTGGAGTATTATGATTTTCGCCTGTCCCAAAAAATGAAATTGGAATATCATTATTTTCAAATCTTTTTAGCAACTGGAACAATTTATCTGGTAAATGCGAATCAAAAATTGAATAACCTAATGCAGCATCATAGACTTTTGCAGATTCTTCTGTTAAATTAAAATTTTCTTCCCAAAGTATAAAATCTTCTTTCTCATTTTTAGCCAACTTTATAATATCTTCAAGTAATTCAATAGGAAGCGAATGTCCCATATCAATCATTGCACCATCAATATTATATTCTTTGATATAAAAAGGCAAAATTTTAGCTATATAATCCCATAATTTATTGATTTTATTCTTCTGAATTGATAATTTTTCATCGTACATTCTAACAGTATTATAAGCAATATAGTTAAAGTCTTTGTTGTCATATAATTTGAAGTAAGTAACATCATCCCAAGCAGGTTGATTGTCATCAGGGGGCCAATCCGCAAATGCAGGTGCAATTTTCACTTCGTTGGATTTTTTGGGCTTTGATAATATTTCTAATAAACCAATAATTTTAGCATCAACTCGAGCAACTTTAATTGGTACTTTTGTAAACATATTTCTATATTTTTCCTCTGGTTGAGTTAAATTATAAAAATCTTTTGCTTCTACTTGCTCTTTTATTTTCTTTAATTGTTTATCTGAAAACTTAGGTGAACAATATCCTGTACTTTGTTCAGAACTTACAATTTTTGTTGAATTTTTAATCCAATAGAACCATTTTGGATTTGTTAAGGTTAAATCAGAATCTATACTTGCAGTTCTGAAAACAAACTCTTGAATTACTTTTATACCACAAATATGACACGCCTCAATAAATGCTTTGTATTGCTCTTCGATAGTTAGGTCTAAACAATCTTCGCCTAGTTCATCTTCTAACTTGTAATGGTTTCTAATGGCATAAGGAGAGCCAAGATTCCCTTTTTTGCCATCAATCCCGATAGAATTTATTGGTAAAATATGCACTTTGTTAATACCGAGCGAAATAAGATATGGAATAAATGCAATCGCTTTTAGGAAAGTTCCTTCATTTTTAAAAAAAGGAGTCTCTAAATATTTTATATTTGTGTTAAATTTATGGTCAAAAGAAAGCGTTGCCCTAATAAATAAATTATAGCAAACATTTCCATTTGATGAATATTTTTTGTTTATAATACTGTCAATCACATTCTCAAAATAATCGAATGGATTTACAGTAATAATTTCAGGAGACAATTTAGAATCAAGCCAAATATTTGGAATTGAATAATTAAACGTCTTATTTTTATATTCTTGCTTTAGTTTTTGTAAATTTTCTAATAAATTGGATAAATTTTCCAAAGGTATTTCCGAATATTAATAATTTCAAAAATACGAAAAATTATTCATGAGTAAGTTTTACTTCGGGATTTTGTGGATTATTTTTTTTGATTCCGCAACAATCGGCTAATTGTTGTTTCAATAATTCTTTTTCATTTTCGGACATTTTTTTCAGATTATCAACTAATTTGTCAGTATTGGCAGTTTTCTGCAATTTTGTCACAAGCGAATTTGTCAGACTTTTTTTACCAAGACCAAATTTAATTCCAAATCCAATAACATAGACAAAAGCTAATATACCAGCAGATTCTAAATAGTTTAAACATGGCAATTCTAAACTCTCTAATATCGCTATATTGCATACATTTGCGAACACAATAGAAGAAAATAGCAATAACCCACCAGTGAATATTATAAAAAACACTGAGCGGGCTATTCCACTATTAAAAAATTGAAAGAATTTATAATCAAACATAGAAAAGGTAAATTAGTTATTGTTTAAAGACTCATATAATTCTTTTAGATGCCCTCTAAGGTGCAATACTGCATATCTTTTACGGGCTAAAAGTGTATTAATATTTATTCCAGTCATTTGTGACATCTCTCTAAACGAAATACCTTCAAATTCATTTTTAATAAATACATCTCTTTGTTCGTCAGGAAGTTCCGCAAGTCCATTTTGAACTGCTTCCCAGATAGTTTTTCTAATTAAATTACTTTCAGGGCTTGTACTCAAATCCCCTAAAAAATTCTCAAAACTATCCATTCCATCTTCTATTTGACCTGGAGTCTGTAATTCTGTAAATGTTTCTGCTCTTTTCTTTCTGTATGAATCAATTATTCTATTTCTTACTGCTGTAAATACCCAAGACGCAATATTTTCTATTGGTCTTTGAACATTTCTCGAAGCTGCTAGAACATTTGTAAAGACATCTTGTAGAATATCTTCTGCTTCTTCTTGGCTTCTAACTCGTTGACGGATAAAGCCCAAGAATTTCTTTCTATCATTTCTGAAAAGTTCTTCTATTTGAAATGCTAAGTCCATATTAGTACCTCCTGCATTATCTATTAATTTAATATTATTTGCTTTTGTGTTTTTCACTTATTTAAAAGACACATCAGTTGCAAAAAAGTTACAAAAAATGTGATTTTTTTTTAATAATTATTTTATGTTATTTTATATTTACGAAAATAAATAAAAAAAGTTAATAAAACAACTATATATTTTTTTCTGACAAAATGTCTTTGTTTTTTATATTGAACAAGTCAATATACATAGTAACAATACTATGCCAATAATGTTTCAAAATTTGTCGATGTTAATAATTATAAATGTTTTCTTTTCACTTTCAAGCACTTCTTTTGTTAATTATTTTTAAAAAATGCAATTAATTAAGTAATTTTGATTTTATTTTTTCTACAAATTTCTTTTTATGGCTAAAAAAATTACTAAAACTGAACTTACTGATGAAGTTATAAAAGATGTTACCAAAAAAACATCTGCTACTAAGTCAATTAAAAAATCTCCTAAAGCAACTACAAGTAAAAGTAAGACTGCTGTAAAAGCGAGTAAAACTCCTACGAAAGTAGAATCTACTACTATTGAAAAAAAAGTAGCAAAACCAAAAGTAGTTAAAAAAACTTCTCCTAAAAAGGTAGTTAGTAAAACTGCTAAAACTATTAGCAAAGTAGATGAAGTAAAAATTGACGATAAAGTTATTGACTCTAAAAAAGTTGAGGAAAAAGTAATTTCTGAAACTAAAACTACTACTAAAAAGAAAAAGCCAGCGAAAAAAACTAAAGCTAATCAAAAAGCAGAAGTTAAATCTACTGAAGAAGTCAAGAAAACTGAAAGTCCGGCTGTAGAAGAAAGAAAATTAAACTTAGTTCTTAAAGCTGATTTGAAACCTGAGATTAAGGAAGAAGTTAAAGAAAATAAACAAGTTGAGGAAATAGTAATTTCTGATACTAAAACTTCTACTAAAAAGAAAAAGCCAACGAAGAAAACTAAAGCGACTAAAGAAGCAGAAGTTAAAGATATTGAAGAAGTAAAAAAAGTTGAAAGTCCGGCTGTAGAAGAAAGAAAATTAAACTTAGTGCTTAAAACTGACTTGAAACCTGAGATTAAGGAAGAAGTTAAAGAAAGTAAAAAAGTTGAGGAAAAAGTAATTCCTGATGTTAAAACTTCTACTAAAAAGAAAAAGCCAACGAAGAAAACTAAAGCGACTAAAGAAACAGAAGTTAAAGCTATTGAAGAAGTGAAAAAAGTTGAAAGTCCGGCTGTAGAAGAAAGAAAATTAAACTTAGTACTTAAAGCTGACTTGAAACCTGAGATTAAGGAAGAAGTTAAAGAAAGTAAAAAAGTTGAGGAAATAGTAATTTCTGATACTAAAACTTCTACTAAAAAGAAAAAGCCAGCGAAGAAAACTAAAGCTAATCAAAAAGCAGAAGTTAAAGCTACTGAAGAAGTCAAGAAAGTTGAAAGTCCGGCTGTAGAAGAAAGAAAATTAAACTTAGTGCTTAAAGCTGATTTGAAACCTGAGATTAAGGAAGAAGTTAAAGAAAATAAAAAAGTTGAGGAAAAAGTAATTCCTGAAACTAAAACTACGACTAAAAAGAAAAAACCAACGAAGAAAACTAAAGCTAATCAAAATGTTGAGATTAAAGAAATCGAACAAAAGCTCGATGCTCTAAAAATTGAGGAGAAAAAATTAACTTTAATTCTTAAAGCCGACATGAAAGCTAATGCTGAAGTGGCTAAAGAAAATAAGAAAGTTGAAAAGATTGTTGATGATAATAAAGAAAATAAAACTAAAGTCAAAGCAAAAAACAAAACATCTAAAAAGATAGTTAAAGATGTTGAAATAAAAGAAATAGAGCAAAAACTTGACGCACTGAAAATTGAAAAGAAAAAGTTAAATTTAGTGCTAAAAGCAGATTTGAAAGCAAATGCAGAAACTACTAAAGATGATAAGAAAGTTGATGATAAGAAAGTCGATGATAAGAAAGTAAATGGAACTACAGATACTACTGAGAAAAAAGCACCTATTAAAATAGTAAAAGCAAGTGATCGATTTAAACCAGTTCCTTTACGTATTTACGAGGATAAGAAGAGTAATCAAAATGTAAAAAATCAGAATAACAAAAAGTCAGCTTCTCAAAAGAAAGGTGTTCATATTCTGAAGTTGAGTCAAAAAGATTTATTAACAGCTAAACAAAAAAGAGAATCTTATTACAAAAATCTTTTTGCAGAGATTAATGAGTTTATTACAAAGGATTTATACATTGATAATGATATAAAAATAGTAGTTGGAGTTAGTGGTGGCTGTGATTCTATTGTACTTTTAGATATTCTTGCTAATCTAAGTTTAGATAATAAATACACTTTATTCATTGCACATTTTGACCATAGTTTGAGAAAAGAATCTCCTCAAGATTTAGAATTTGTAAAAGAAATGGCATTTAAGTACAACATCAAGTTTTTTAGCAAAAAAGAAAATGTTAAAGAATATGCAATGAAAAGATCATTTTCTGTTGAAGAAGCAGCGAGAAATTTAAGATATGAATTTTTTGAAGAAATAGCCGAAGAAGTTGACGCTAATTTTGTTGCCTTAGCTCATAATGCAAATGACTCTACTGAAACATTTTTTATTAACTTACTTCGTGGTAGTGGATTATCTGGTTTAAGTGGTATTCCAATTAAACGTTCTTTAAATCAAAATGTTAATGTTATCAGACCAATAATGAATCTTTCTCGTAAACAAGTGGAAGAATATGCTAGCAAAAGAGGTCTAAAATGGATAGAAGATCAATCAAATAAACAAAACATTTATTTAAGAAATAAAATTAGAAATGAACTTTTACCTTATATGCAAGAACTTTTTGACAGAGATATTGTTCAATCTGTTAATAAAGCTTCTAAACTAATTAATTCTGCTGATGTATTTATTTATCATAAAGTTAAAAAATATGTTCAAGAAGTTATATTAGAAAAGAAAACTTCTTATGTCGAAATAGATTTAGTAAAATTATTCTTATATGATGATTTTGTAAAAGCAGAAATTATTGGATTAATACTCAAAAATAATTTTAACTTTAATAATCTTAGTCAAAATATTGTAAAAGGTATATTAAGTTTATATAATTCAGAACCAGGTGCTTCATTTGCAATTAACGATATGCTTACAGTTTATAAAGACCGTGATACAATCTTTATAGCTCGAAATCAATTATTCAGGACTAACTCATTAGTAATTGATAATATTGGCGAATTTAAGTTTGAAAATAAAATATTCAAATTATCAAAATGCCCTAAAACCAAAGTTGTGTTAGGTGAATCTGAAAATATAGAATATTTTGATTTAGATTATATGCCTGATAAGTTAGAAATTAGACATATTCAAGATGGTGATAAATTTACTCCTATTGGAATGACTGGTAGAATTAAAATCAATGATTTTTTAACAAATAATAAAATTCCTTTATTGAAGAAAAAAGATATTTTAGTACTGACAGATAGAGTTAATATTATTTGGCTATGCCAACATAGAATAGCTGACCAATATAAAATCACTGATTCTACGCAAAAAGTACTCAAAATAGAAATGATAGAGAAGAAATAGATTTTAATCTAATTCCCTCAACATTTTATAAAGTTTGACTAAAGGTAAGCCAACTACATTGTAATAATCGCCGATGATTTCTTCGACAAAAATAGCTCCAAAGTCATCTTGTATTCCATAACTACCTGCCTTATCCATTGGTGAGCCAGTGCTTATGTAATATTCTATTTCCACAATAGTTAATTCTCTAAATTTTACTTTTGTTTCTGAATAATCTAATTTCTCAATATTATTTTTAGTATCAATAACACAAATTCCAGAAAAAACAGAATGCCAATTATTGCTTAAACTTAAAAGCATTTCTTTTGCTTCTTGTTCGTCAATAGCTTTATTCAGATATTTATTATTAAAATAAACTGTTGTATCTGCTCCTATAACAAGACAATTTTTACTTTTAACATTAGCAGCAATAGATTGTGCTTTATATTTTGCTAAATTCATAACATATTCTGCTGGGTCTTCGTAATATATCTTAGATTCATCAAAGTTAGATGCTTGGATTTCAAAATCTAATCCAATTTGAGAAAGGAGTTGTTTTCTTCTTGGTGAAGCAGATGCTAATATAATTTCTCTATTCTTTTGAATATAATTCATGTTTTTATAATAAGGTGGAAAAATGAAAATACTAATTTATACATTATTTTTTATAATTTCAAGTAATCTTTACTCTCAGAAATTATTAATCCCTATGGACGACGCTCAAAGCGACCACTTAAAATCTTATGGTTTAGTTTGGTGGGTCATTAAAAACAATCAAGAAGTTGATTGGTTACTAAACTATAGAGGTGGTTCATTCATTACTAATTATACAGAAAAGATTGCAACTGAATGTAGAATTAGAGGCGTTAGTTTTGAAACTATTTCAATCGCTGATGGCGACGCAATATACAAAATAGTACAATCTGAAGATGAAAATATGGATGTAGTTCGATTAGAGAAAAGTCCAAGAATTGCTGTTTATGCTCCTACTGGGTCACAACCCTGGGATGATGCAGTTCGGATAGCACTTGACTACGCAGAAGTCGAACATGATATTATTTATGATGAAGAAGTAATTGATGGTAAGCTAAAAGATTATGATTGGCTTCACTTACATCATGAAGATTTTACTGGTCAATATGGAAAATTCTGGGCAAGTCAAAAAAACTCACCTTGGTATATTCAGCAGCAAACACTACAAGAAGCAACTGCAAGTAAACTTGGTTTTAACAAAGTATCTCATTTGAAACTCGCTGTTGCTCAAAAAATGAGAGATTATGTAGCAGGTGGTGGATTTATGTTTGCAATGTGTTCTGCACCAGACTCTTATGATGTAGCACTTGCAGCAAGTGGAGTTGACATTTGTGCCGAAATGTTTGACGGTGACCCCGCAGATAGAAATGCACAAAGTAAACTCGATTATTCTCAAACATTTGCTTTTGAGAATTTTAAACTTGTTCAAAGTCCTATGGAATACGAGATTTCGTCAATTGATGTTGGTCCAACTACAATCAACAACCCAGATATAGATTACTTTACATTATTTGAATTTTCAGCAAAGTATGACCCAGTTCCTACAATGCTAACTCAAAATCACGTAGCAAGAGTAAAAGGTTTTCTTGGTCAGACAACTGCTTTTGTTAAAGAAGAAATAAAAAATTCTGTTATTAACTTAGCAGAAAGAGAAGGAACAAACGAAGTAAAATATATTCACGGTAATTATGGAAGAGGAACTTTTACATTTTATGGTGGACATGACCCAGAAGATTACAGACATGGATTATTTGACCCACATACTCAGCTTGAGTTACACAAAAACTCACCAGGGTATAGATTAATCTTAAACAATGTTTTATTCCCTGCAGCAAAGAAAAAAGAACAAAAAACCTAATCAACAAAAAGTATTTAAAATATAAAAAGAGTTATCTCATTTACGAGATAACTCTTTTTTTTTAATTTATGCTGTAAAGTTAAAACTTATTTAATTTTAAAGCTATTTATCATTTTTTCGAAAACAGGTAAATATTGCTCTTGTTCATCTTTGAACCAATCAGCAGTTATTCTGTATAATTTCTTGTTTTTAACTACATAGTATAATCTTCTTTGGATTTTAGATGATGCAGCATACTCTATTAAGACTGCTTCATTTCCGTCCATTTTTATAGAAGTTTCTTTCTTGTTCTGAATACCACCAGTAGTTTGCTCAACTATTTTCTTCAAATTACTTTGTTTTGATGCATCAATTATATCTACTTGAACATAAGAGTCAACACGTCTCATACCTTCATATTTTTGAGAATATTCAGCACCTGAAGCACTTGCATTAACTGCTTTAAAGTTATCAGGAATACTAATTGAGAATCCTTTTCCAGATTTAGAAACAAGAGTTTCAGAAGGGAATGGGAATTCCTCAGATGCAACAAATAAAGTATCACTTCTCTTCTCGGGAGTTTGAGCAAGTCTTATAGAAGAAACAATATCATTTACTTTATCTTGATATAAATCATAACCATCAGCAAAAGATCTAAATTTAATAATAGTAGCCATAGTAGAATCTTTAGCAGCTAAAATTGTAAATCCTTTATATTCACCATCTGACAATGGGAAGTGATAAGTCATTTTAGTAGCTTCTACCCCATCAATCATTATTTTTTCATCTGGGTCATAAGCTATTTCTTGAAATTCTCTCAAACTTTTAAAGATTTTTTCAAGTGGTTTAGTTGTATCAATCTTAACTGATATCATCGACAACTGAGCAACTGGTGCACCATTTGTTGAATAATTAACTAATCTTTCAATTCCATTTTTTAAAGAAGTAGCAGTGAAACTTTTTCCTTCAATAACCGAAGTTTCCCAATTACTTGGATATTTTACAGCCATTTTCAAAGTTTCATCATTATATTCTTTTAAATCACCCATTTCAACAGGTTTTGGCTTCTCATCACAAGAAATAAAATTTAAAGCAATTACTAAAATCGCAACTAAATAAGCTTTTTTCATCATCATTCCTTAAAAGTATTTTTTAAATTTGATAAAATATTAATACAAATATAGAGTAAGTTTTTTTTTTATCAAAGATTTTATTTGATTTATCCTATATTTAGATTGTAAATTAACAATATTAAATTTAATTACAATGAATAAATTATCTTCAATATGTTGAATATTCAATAAATTTGTATTATTTTTGTCTTTTAGCAATTCAAGAATTTAAAAATGGAATTCGAAAATGGACTTATCATTAAAAAATAAATTTGCTTTAGTTTGTGGTTCTACTCAAGGAATCGGCAAAGCTTCTGCTTTTAAATTAGCAGAAATGGGTGCTAATATAGTGCTTTTTGCTCGAGATGAAGAAAAACTAAAAGAACTAAAACGTGAATTACCTTGTACTGGAAATCAAGAACATCACTACTTAGCAGCTGATTTTTCTTATAATCAAGAAGTGCTTAATGCACTTGATGAACAATTAAAAATCACTCCTGAGATTCAAATTTTAATTAACAATACTGGAGGTCCTCCAGGTGGAGCTTTGATTTTTTCAAACACTCTAGAATTTGTAAAAGCATTTGAAATGCACTTAATAAACAATCATTCTATTGTTCAGAAAATATTCCCTGCTATGAAACGCAATCAGTTTGGTAGAATTATCAATATAATTTCTACATCTGTGAAAGCTCCAATTGTCGGACTTGGGGTTTCTAACACAATAAGAGGTGCAGTAGCTAATTGGGCTAAAACTCTTGCTAGTGAACTCGGACAATATAATATTACAGTAAACAATGTATTACCTGGATTTACAGAAACAAATAGATTACAATCATTAATTAATAAAAAAGCAGGTGCCAGCGGAAAATCAAGAGAAGAAGTTATCGAAACTATGTTCTCAGATATTCCAATGAATAGATTTGGCTCAGCAGAAGAAGTAGCTAATGCAGTTGCCTTTTTAGCATCTCCAGCAGCTTCGTACATTACTGGGATTAACTTACCAGTTGATGGTGGTCGCACTCAATCTTTATAATTTTAGGATAATATGATTTATTTAAAAAATTTAATAGGTGGTGAATTAATCGAACCATCTAAAAAGCAATATTTTGACAATTTTGAACCAGCAACTGGAAATGTTTATTCTCAAATTCCAGATTCCGACGCTGATGATATTCAACTTGCTTACCAAGCAGCTGAAAAAGCATTCCCAGAATGGTCTAACACTTCATTAGATTTCAGATTTGAGACAATGATGAAATTAGTTCGATTGATAGAACAAAATCATAAAAAACTCTCAGAAGCTGAAAGTATGGATAATGGAAAACCAATTAAATTAGCAGCAAAAGTTGATATTCCAAGAGCAGCACAAAACTTTAAATTTTTCGCAAATGCAATTACTCAATTTGCAAGTGAATCTCATAATATGCCTGGTGAAGAAACAATAAACTATACAGTTCGTCAGCCAATTGGTGTAGTGGGCTGCATATCACCTTGGAACTTACCATTGTATCTATTTACTTGGAAAATAGCTCCCGCATTAGCTGCTGGTAACACTGTAATAGCCAAACCATCGGAAGTAACACCCTACACTGCATATTTGCTGTCGGAACTCGCTATCGAAGCTGGTTTCCCAAAAGGAGTGCTTAATATCGTGCATGGTTTGGGGCAGAAAGTAGGTGATGCAATAACACGACACCCAGGAATAAAAGCTATTAGTTTTACTGGTGGAACTTCAACAGGTAAAATAATAAGTTCGATTGCTGCACCTATGTTCAAAAAACTTTCTTTAGAATTAGGTGGTAAAAATCCAAACATAATATTTGCAGACGCAAATTTAGACAATGCTGTAAGAACTTCAGTATTATCAAGCTTTGCTAATCAAGGACAAATTTGTCTTTGTGGCTCCAGAATTTTTATCGAAAGATCTATTTATGAAGATTTTAAAACGAGTTTTATTGCGAAAGTTAACAAATTAAAAGTTGCTGACCCAAAAGATCCAGAATCAAGTTTAGGTGCAGTAGTATCCAAAGACCATTTTGAAAAAGTTCTATCTTACATTCAATTAGCAAAAGAAGAAGGTGGAAAAATCCTTAGTGGTGGCAATGCAGTTCAACTTGATGGTAGATGTGAAAATGGTTGGTTTATAGAACCAACAGTAATCGAAGGATTAGAATATAATTGCAGAGTTCAACAAGAAGAAATTTTCGGACCAGTAGTAACTCTAACTCCATTTGATACGGAAGAAGAAGCATTAATGATGGCAAACTCTACAGAATATGGTCTTGCTGCAACAATATGGACAGAAAATATAAACAAAGCTCACAGAGTAGCTGCTAAATTACAATCAGGCATTGTTTGGATAAACTGCTGGTTAGTTCGTGACTTAAGAACACCATTTGGTGGAGTTAAGAATTCTGGTGTTGGAAGAGAAGGTGGTTTTGAAGCACTAAAATTCTTCACAGAATCAAAGAACATTTGTATAAAATATTAATTAAATTTCAATTTTTGAATAATTCAAAAAGCCATAATTTAAAGTTCAAATTCATTACGCACCTACGGAATTTTTAGGTAGGTGATTTTTTATTATTTACAAGCATTTCCACCTAATGGCACAAGGTAAATATGTTTGGTTAATCTAAACCATACTTTACTAACCCGAACATTGCCAAGGTGGTCTTTAATTTCGTAGCGTTTCTAGCGTAAATGCCTATATGTTCCTATGCTTGTTACGTAGGATATAGTTCCACCTGCAATTAAAAATTCAAATGTAAAGTGAATTTATTTTTTCTAACTCTAAGGTTTCAAAAAATACCTTATCAGAAGTTATAATAATGTCGAAAGTAACTGATGTAGCAATACTTGAAGAAATTTGAAGAGAATCTAAACTTCTTAAACCTAATTGATAATATTTTTCAAGTAATTTAAGCGATTTAGTAACTAATTCTTCGCTAATTTTTATGAATTGATAATATTTTGAATCTGAACTAAAATTATCTAATATAATTTTTGCAATGTCAAAGTCTAATTCCTTCATTCTGACTTTTTTCCAAATTATAGAATGAAATTCAACTTTAGTTATATCAGATAAATAAATAGTTTGAATTTCATTGTTCTTCAAATAATCATATATTATTTCCGAACCAGATTCATTTTGATATAATTTGAATAATGTAGAAGTATCAATAAAAACATTCATTTAGAACTTCTTCTTTCTTTAAGAACTTCTTTTGATAAGGAGCTATTCATTTTTTTAAGCAATTCTTGGCTTTTCAAAAAAGAAAAATTCTTAATATCATAAGGTTCAGATTTTTCTTTTATTTTTATATTTTTAGTTTTTATCATAACTTATTGACGAATATTAAATATTTTTATTTATTTCTATCTTCGCACATCTGCTAAAAACTTCCAAGACGAGGCAGATAAAGAATAATTTTCTGCATTTTTAATATTTGGAATGGTTTGAAACCATTCACTACAAATCCCGAATATTGCCAAGATGGACTTTTATTTCGTAGCCTTTCTTCTAATTCAAATAAATGTCTTTTCGATGACCTATTTTAATAATCCTAACTATTAATTCATCATTCAATACATCATAAATTACTCTATAACTACCTATTCTTATTCTAAATGCATTCGTTGATTTTAATTTTTTACAATCTTGAGGATATGGATTTACTTTTAAAATTTCAATTTTACTTATAATCCTTTTCCTGTCATTTTTATTAAGTGATTTTAATGATTTTAAAGCTGATTTTGTAAAATTTATTGAATAAATCATAAATCTAATTCTTTCATCGCTTCATCGTAATTAACTAATTCTTCTTCTTTTTTTAAAAATTGTAAATAATCTTGAATATCTTCATTATCTTCAATTATTTCAAGAATTTTTAAATATTGATTGTATGGTAATACAACACTTTCTTTGTTACCTTTATTATCAAATATATATTTTTCATTTAATTCCATAATTTTCCTTGTTTTATGTTAATGACGAATATAAAATATAATTATTTATTCAATAATTATAATCACCACCAGACCAAGAGCCAGCTTCTATCTCCATTCCATAAGGATAATAATTACTCAGACTTCGCACATCTGCTAAAAACTTCCAAGACGAAGAAGATAATGTATAATCATCAGCATTTTTAATATCAGAAACCACTGCCCGAACATTGCCAAGGTGGTCTTTGATTTCGTAGCGTTTCTCTCCCAAATGGCGATGAGTTTCTATTCCTGTTATGGAAGCACTCAATGCTACTGCTGTAAACGTATTAGATACCATTTCAGTTACCTGTTTACAAAGCAAGAATCTGGAAGATAACCGTTTAAAATTATATCACATTCAAAAAGATGTAATATTTCAAATGAAGGTTCTCCTTTTTTTACGGGTGGACCAAATAAATGTATAACATGACCATCATCATGTTTTGCCATTTTTATTTCTATTTTTAAAACATCATTTTTTTTTATTTTTCTATAACCTTTAGGAATATCTATTCTTTTAAATTCATAAAAAATATAACCATAATTTAAAGTTTTATAATTTTCTAAAGAAAATATTCTCGAATCTTTAAATTTTATTTTAATATAGCGATTTGTTCCCTCTGTTTTTAAATTTGTTTTTACAACTAAAATCTCGTCAAATCTATAGTAAGGTCTTGAACATGAAATTAAAATGAAAATTAGAAATAATGTTTCTTTAATCATTTTTTTCCTTGATTTAAATCCCATCTAATTCTATCTGGATCATAATAATTAATATTTTTTATTTCTGTTGAATATATAGTTTTTGAAAATGTCCACGGTATAAACCAAAACAATTTTCCTTTGTAATCAACTTTTTGAATATAATAAAGTTCATTGCTTATATAGTGAAATTCAATACTTGTTTGATTCATTACTGTCAACGCCAGACTATGACTTAAATCGAAATCCCCATCAAAATATTTAGCTGAAAAAAATGATTCAAGAATTTCATGTGAAGTTACATCCGAACTGCTAGTTATAAATTTATTCTTTTCTAAAGCATCAACAATCTTGTAATTTAAAAATTGGTATGTTTCAATTTTCTTTGATTTATAATTTAATATTTGTCCCCCAAATTTTCCTCCAACAATATAATCTTTAATACCGCCATTTTCGACAGATTCATACCTACTATCTGCAAATATATTAACATTTATTTCATCATCAGTTAAAGCATCATAAATCATCATTTCTTTAAAAGATAAATCACTTTTATTTAAACCATCTTTTATTTCAACTTCAAATTTTCCTATTTGATTCTTAGAGACATTCATTGTAATATTTAGATTAGGTGAATCATTTTGTAAATCAGTTAATACTCTTTCTTTTTCATTTCCATGAGCATATACACTATCTCCTCTTCTATCAGTAAATCTAATCGGATTATTCCCCATCGTAGCATAGGTTGACATACTTGGGAATTTGTATTGCAACGGGTCTGGACTCCACCATCTGCCATCTTCTGATGACAAATTCCTAAAATGCGTATGGCTTATGTCTTTCCCAATCCCCTCTTTCAGCATTCCATTATAGCCATAATTATAATCACCACCAGACCACGAGCCAGCTTCTATCTGCATTCCATAAGGATAATAATTACTCAGACTTCGCACATCTGCTAAAAACTTCCAAGACGAAGCAGATAAAGAATAATTTTCTGCATTTTTAATATCACTTACCACTGCCCGAACATTGGCAAGGTGGTCTTTGATTTCGTAGCGTTTCTCTCCAAGGTGGCGATGAGTTTCTATGCCTGTTATTCCTGCACTCTCAGCTACTGCTGTAAACGTATTAGATACCATTTCAGTGTTATAGGCAACTGCTGGGTTTGGTGGGCTATCCTCGAAGTTATTATCATAGAGTTCATTATCTTGAATTTTGAATCTCGGATATACAGTAGCTACCCTTCCATCAGATGCAGAACCATATACATACCATTCTACGTTTTCTGAATTATCAGGATATAAATAACTACATTCTAATACATAAACATCACTACATGCGTCACTTTGTTCTGAAATTTTATTATATTTTGTTAATAATTTTCCACCTGCTTCGTAGAAATATGTATCTATCGTGAAATCAAGTTGCTTTCTACAATCTTCACACCCAACATAAGGGATACCAGTTTCATAGCAATATTGTTCAAATATTTCAGTAGCATTTACACTTGATGTTTCCTCTGTTACAACAGCAACTCTATTACCCATACCATCATAATAATAATGTTTGC
>JAUIIX010000097.1 GCA_030431515.1 bacterium | reverse complement strand
TCAATAATAGATAATATACAAAATTAAAGAATTTTACTCAAAATATTAAATTTGACTTTATAATTCAACAAACAAGAAGGTTAAACTCATCAACCATATATCTATAATTGACAACATATTTTTAAAAATAAATTAAAATTATATTAAAATAAAAAACTTTATAAAAATAAACAAAAAAAAGCCACGTAAAAACGTGGCTTTGTATTTATGTAAGTAATTTTTATTTAAAATTAACCTAAAGTTTTATCACCTGGTTTCCATCCGCAAGGAGTTTTTTCACCAGTTTGAAGTGCTTGAAGAACTCTCAAAATTTCTTCTGATGAGCGTCCAACATCTTCTGGATGAATTACACTGTATTGTAAAACTCCATCTGGGTCAATAATATAAAGACCTCTTAGTGCATAACCAGTTGATTCTTTATATACTTCATAAGCTTTAGCATTTTCACCTGTGAAATCTGCTAATAATGGAAATGGTAAGTCATGTAAATCTCTTTCGTGTGTTCTCCAAGCCAAATGCGAGAAATGACTATCTGTTGAACAACCAACTACTTCTGTGTTTAATTTTTGAAATTCTGCATAATGCTCGCCAATTCCAGCTATTTCTGTTGGGCAAACAAATGTGAAATCTAATGGATAAAAGAAAAATATAACCCATTTACCTTTATAATTTTCTAAATTGATGTTAGTAAATGCATT
Organism: bacterium; assembly: GCA_030431515.1. GTDB lineage: Bacteria > Bacteroidota > Ignavibacteria > Kapaibacteriales > UBA2268 > JAJRPT01. The sequence continues at coordinate 7,061 of JAUIIX010000097.1, read as the reverse complement.
TGCTGGTGTTAAATTTGCCGCTGGACCACCTACTACTGCTGTTCCAGAAAAATTTGGAGCTTTATCTCCTACTAATAATCCCATTGTCTCTCCTATATTTAAAAAATATTAATCTAAACTCTCTTCAATTTTTTTTAATTCAGTATATACTAAATCATAATCTATTTCTTCTGCCGAACCAAGATTTGAGCAAATTTTCATTAAATAATCATCTTGCAATTCGCCAAGTTTCTTAGCTTTAGAATACGGAATTTCATCCCTAAATGTTACCAATGAATATTTAGAACTAAAATCTTCATACTTGCTTTCCAATTCCATTTCTACTTGTCTTTTAATTTGGAAAACAGGGTTTGCTACGTGCGATCTCATTTCTGCATAATTCTGAATTGCAAGATCAGCTATTGCATCTGTATTTTCTTTTCTCAAATTCTGAAACTTATCAAATAACTCTTCCCAATCTATCTCATTATCATATTCATCAAGCAACTCTGAGAATACTCTACAATCTTCAAATGATGCATTCATACCTTGACCATAAAATGGTACTACTGCATGAGAAGCATCTCCGAATATTAATGCCTTGTCTTCTATTGCCCAAGGGAAACATTTTACTGTAGCAAGCGAAGATGTTGGATTTTCATGCCAATCATCTATTATATTTGGCATTACACTAACAGCATCTGGGAAATACTTGTTGAAAAAATCTTCTACTTTTTCATTTGTATCTAAAGAATCAAATCCTGTATTACCATCGAATCTATTAAATAACGTAACTGTAAAACTCTTATCTAAATTTGGTAAAGCAATCATCATAAAGTCATGACGTGGCCAAATATGTAATACATTACTTTCTGCTTGAAATTCATTGTCAGGTCCAGGAGGAATTGCTAATTCTTTATATCCATGACTTAAAAAGTCTTGGGAGAAATTAAATCTTTTAACTCCACCAGTCTGATATGATAATCTAACTACACTACCGGCTCCGTCAGTTCCTATCAGATGATTAAATACTAATTCTTGAATCTCTTTTGAATTTTCATTTTTTACTTTAAAAGTCTTTTTATTGTAATCAATTTTTAATACTCTTTGATTAAAATAAAAATTAATATTGGGATATTCCTCAGCTTTATTCATTAAGGCAATATTTAATCCACCTCTTGATACAGAATTGATGTATTCTTTATCTCTACCAGAGTAAGGTTGAATCTTTTTAGTCCCATCAACACTATGAATCAAACGACCTTTCATTGGTATTACTTGCTTCAACACAAAATCATCAATTCCAGCTAATTTAAGTGCTTCAATTCCTCTATCAGAAAGTGCCAAGTTAATTGATCTTCCAGCAGAGATTGACTCCTTTCGCATATCTGGTCTGCGTTCGAATACATCTACTTTAAATCCTTTTTTAGCTAATATAACTGCTAAGAGTGAACCTGCTAAACCAGCACCAATAATCGTTATCTTCTTTTTCATTTTACTTTTCGTTTGTCATATAATGTATTGACGAAATAGGATGAATATTATTCATTTAATTGCAAAATTACTAAATTTTTTTTTATCTTCTATTCTACTTAGCTTTTCTATTTTTATTATTTATGAACAATATAATTTGCTATTTATTTTTATTTTTACTAATTTAGACTTTAGAAATAAGGTTTTACATTTTTTAATTATATAAAAAATAATAAATTGATACTAAAAGGAGTTTTTATGAAATCTATATACTTAATTTTATTCTTTACATTTTATTCATTTTCTATTAGTCAAGTTACTTTAGATAATATTCCGAAAAAGAATAAAATTAAAGCAAATGAGCCAATATTCCCTAAAATTGATTTTAATAAATTTAAGAATGTAAACAAGAATAATTTACTTGGGATAGATGACCCGAACTTCAAAGATGATTTAATTAAACAAATTCAAAACAGGTTAGATGCACTTCATCCTAATGTAAAAAATGGAATAAGTTTCTCATTTTATAGTGGTAAGACTGGGCAGTTTAATTATGCTACTGGTTTCTCTGATAAATACAAAGGTGAGAAATTAACAAGCGATATGCCTCTGCAGATTGCATCTATTACTAAAGTATTTGTAGCAACTTTAATCTTTAAATTGCAAGAAGAAGGAAAATTATCAATAGATGATCCAATCAGTAAATATTTAGATAATATTCCTAATGTAAATATGTCTTTAAGAATTCAACAACTTCTTAATCATTCCTCACAAATTTTTGATATTTTTAATGGTTTTCCAGAGTTATACTTAACTACATATCTAAACCCAATGGCTTTACCATCTCTTGATAGTGTTCTTAAATCTTTACCTCCTTACAGCTTTCCTCAAGGTGTTACTAATCAATATTCTAATACAAATTATATACTTTTAGCAAAAATAGTAGAAAAGGTAACAGGTAAAAATTTTGAAGAATATCTTGATGAAATAATATTAACACCTCTTGATTTACAAAATACTACATTTGTAAAAGGAGATAACGAACCAAGTAATATTGCAACTGGTTGGTTCGAAGATAATTATATTTATTTTGGAATTACTAAAGTAAATGATAATGATTTATATAAATTATATGAATTAGGTTTTGGTATGGCAAATATGGTAGCTACACCAGCAGATATAACTAAATTTGGCTATAACTTAATGAATGGAAATATTATAAATGAAACATCATTTGCGACAATGACCGAACAATTTTCCTTTAATGAAGCCGACCAAACTGCTTATGGCAATGGACTGTTTTTTACTAAATTAGGTGTTTCAGATTGTTATTTTCATAATGGAAGTTTAATAGGTTATCAGAGTTATCTATTCACTATACCAAGTGAAGATATAGCTTTTTCATTTGTGATTAATACTGCTAATGGTGGATGGGCTTATAATAATAATGGCTTGCAAGAAGTTTTAGAATCTGTATTATTCGAGTGTTTTGATATAACTGAAACTAATTCATTTAATACTGAAATTGCTAATTTTACAATAATAGAAGAAACAAATGATAACATAGTTAAAAATGGAGAAACTATTGATTTAGAATTTACACTAAGAGATATTAGCAAAAGATACAGTAGTATGTTAGCCAATTTATCTTTATCTGGTGAAACTCATAAAATTGAAGATTTAACTCCAATTATGATAGACACGGTTTATTCTGATGGATATTCAAATATTGAGAGTAGATTTAAAATAAAAGTGAATGATGATGTTATTGGAGATGAAATTAAGCTTGAATTAAACATTGACGATGTGTCTGGTAATTCGCCTATTATGAAACTACCTTTCTCAATTCCGATAAATAAGGATAAAAAATCTTTGAATTTCTCATCTTATGAAACAAGAGTTGAAGTACCTGCTAATACTTTTGAATTAGATAAAGATTGGTCTTTTGAAACTGATTTTAAAGTGAACGGAAGAGGGAAAGAACTTGGGCAATCACAAAATATATCCACAATTTTTGCGTATTCTCAATCTTTCGTAGTATATGTAATAGACTCATATTTAGTAGTTAGTATCATAACTGAAAATGGTCAAAACCCAGTATATTTATACCAAAGTTTATTGAGTTTTAAAAAATGGTACCACCTGGCAGTTACATTTAAAGATAATGGAACAGTAAAGTTTTATTTAGATGGTGTTGAAATAAATTTAACAATTGTTAATCAACAAAGCCCGATGGGGAAACTAATAGATTCAAGACCTAAAATGTGTGTAGTTGGTAATGGAGCAAATAAATATATTACTTCTTATCCATTCAATGGTTCGATTGATAATGTTAGATTATGGAGCAAAGCATTGCTTCCAAATGAGGTAAATCAAGAGTTAAGCTCTGATAAATACAGCGATTTGTACTTTGCTTATAATTTTGACATTGGATATGGTCTTAATGTTAAAGATATAACTGGTCAACGAAATGGAATTAGATATACATTATTTGAAAATAATAGAGAATTAGCAACTTCAGTAGAACATAATTTTGATACAAAAGTAAGTATAGAACTTTTCCCTTTACCAAGTAATGATAAATTGAATGTAAAAAGTGATGAATATATTACAAGTTTTACAATTTATGATTTGGCTGGAAACGAAGTTTTTACAAAAAAAGTGAAAAAAAGCAAAAATTTTGAAATTGACATAAGTAAATTTACTTCAAATATTTACTTGCTAAAGTGCTATGCTGAGGAAAAAGAATTTTCAAATATTTTCATAAAAAATTAAAAAAAAATTTGCAAATTAAAAAAAAGTGCTTAATTTTGAATTCTAAACTAAGCCACTTTAGCTCAGTTGGTAGAGCAGCTGATTTGTAATCAGCAGGTCTTCGGTTCGAGTCCGGAAAGTGGCTCACTCAAAAAGTCCCAGTATTAACTGGGACTTTTTTTTGTTATACCTACCCTTTTCAATTAGATTATCCAAAATAATTTTATTAAATTCGGATATTAATATGACACATATACCTAATATTATTTTTTATGGAATTAAAATAAAAGAATGTATTTAACTATTGAAAATATTTTATTAATTAAATCTACTTTTTTTAGAACAAAAAAGTAGTGAATTATATTCACTACTTTTTAATTATATCTTAGCAACTATACTTTAATCTATTACTTTTACAATATTAATTTCATTTAAAGAATTATCGATAGATCTTGATTTATACCAATCTATTATATCATCTACTAATTGATAAGCTACTGGTACAATAATCATTGTAAGCAACATAGAACTTGATAGCCCTCCGATTAATACCCAAGCTAATCCATTTTTCCATTCTGAACCTGCTCCAGTTGCAACTGCTATTGGTATCATTGCAATCACCATTGCAATTGTTGTCATTAATATTGGTCTAAATCTTTGAATTGTTCCTTCAATTACTGCAAGTTTTCTATCCATACCTTCGTTCTTAAGTTGGTTAACGAAATCGACAATTAGAATTGCATTTTTAACAACCAGACCTACTAACATTATTAATCCAAGCATACCAAAAATACTCATGTTCTGCATCACTAATGCCAAAGCTAATAAAGCACCAATTAAAGCAACTGGGATTGACAACATAACAACAAATGGATATATATAGTTGTCATACAGGGCAACCATTATTAAATATACTAAAAGTATAGATGTTAATAATGCAAATGCAAGACTGCCAAATGCTTCTGATTGATTTTCAATATCACCACCCTGTGATACGGAAATACCTTTTGGAACTCCTAATTTATCGATTGTTTCTTGAATATCGCTTCCTATTGAAGCTATATCTCTACCTATTACTTGGCTTTCAATCGTTAATGAAGATACTTTATCATTTCTTTCTAATCTGGAAGGTCCACTTGATTCAAATATATTAGCAAATTGATCAAGTTTAATTAATTCACCTTTTGTACTTAAAAAAGTTAAATTCTCTAAATCTGATTTATTCTTTTTATCGAAGGCGTCTAATTGTACTCTAATATCATATTCATACTCACCATCTTTAAAACGAGAGTCTGTGTTTCCAGTAAAAGCATTTTGCATAGTAGCACCAACTATGTCAATCGATAGACCTAAATCTGAAAGTTTTTCACGGTTAATATTAACACTTACTTCTGGATTTCCTCCTTCAACAGTTGATTTTACTTCTGAAGTACCAGGTACTTTTTTAATTTCAGCAATTAACTTTTCACTATACTCAATCATTTCATCAATATTTGTTCCTTGTACTGTTAATTGAATTGGAGCTGCAGTACCACCACCTACCATACTTACAGCGGCAGCTTTAAACTTAACACCAGGGATAGTACTTTGTAAGTATTCTTTAACTTTTCTAGCATATTCATCTGATGTCATTGATCTATTTTCAGCTGCAACTAATTTTACATTTATTTCTGACAAATATGAAGTTGACATTACGCTCATAGCTCCACTACTTTGTCCAACAGTTGAAAAAATATTTGTAATTTCATTTTGATTCAGCAAATAGGATTCCACTTCCTGAGTTATATAATTAGTATGTTCCAAAGGTGTATCTTTTGGTAATTCAAGTTGTACAACGAACTCACCATTATCACCATTTGCTACAAATTCTGACCCTATAAATCCTTCCGTCATTAATAAAAATGATGAAAAAACTAAAACTAAAATGGTTACTAAAGTTGATATTTTATGTTTTAATGTAAATCTTAGTGCAGATCTATAAAACCCTTCTATTCCATTTATTAACTTTTCAAAATAAATCAAAGGCAAGTGCATTTTTTTCTCTTTTGTTAAATGAGTTAACTTTGTAAATCTTGAAGCTAACCATGGAGTCAGAGTAAAGGAAACTAATAAGCTTATAAGTGTAGCTGCTACTACAACTATTGAGAATTGTCTTAAAAGGTCAGCAACAATACCTGAAACTAGTCCTATTGGCAAAAATACTACAACAATAACTAAAGTTATAGAAAAAACTGATAAACCAATTTCTTTCCAAGTCCCAATTGCTGCATCTTTTGCAGTAGCTCCTTTTTCCATTCTTGCATGTATATTTTCTAAAACTACAATACTATCATCTACCAGTATACCAATTACTAAGGAGAGGGCTAAGAGTGTCATTAAATTTAGAGTAAATCCAAATACGCTCATTACAGCAAATGTTGAAACTACAGAAACTGGTATAGCAATCATTACTATTATAGCATTTCTAATATTATGTAAAAAGAATAACATTAAAACTGCAACTAATATAATAGCTAAAAATAAATCATTAATTACGTGATTTGCAGCTTCTAATGTAAATATTGAACTATCATTCGAAATTGTAAATTTTAAATTATCACTTTTATATTCTTCTTCAATATCTTTAATTTTTTCTCGTACTTTTTTACTAACTTCTACTGTATTTCCATCACTTTGTTTTGAAATTGTAATACCTAAAGAAGGATTTCCATTTATTCTTGATATGGTTTCCGTTTCTTTTTTTGTATCATAAACTTCTGCTACGTCTTTTAATAGTACTTGTGAGCCATCTTTTGTTGATGTTAAAATTAAATTTCTTAACTCATCTAATTCTTTAATTTTACCTGACAACCTTA
>JAUIIX010000020.1 GCA_030431515.1 bacterium | reverse complement strand
AAAGTGGTTGAACCTCCAACTACTTCACTTGTTGATAATAAATACTTTTGTTTTAATTTAACTAAAGCACTGTAATTTGATGACAATGTTTGTTGATTACCATTTGCGCTTACTATTCCATCTGAACTTGTAGTTTTAAAAGCAAAAGAAATATTCCCTGAATCTGAAACATCAAAAGCTTCGCTTATTACATTAGAGAAGTCATCACTACCACTTCCACCATAGTAAGTTAAATATTCTAATTCAATGTTATTGTTTATTTTAGCAATAAAAATATCGTAAGTACCACCGCCATAATTTTCTTGATAAGAATTTGTAGTCGCAAACGAAGTTGTACTACTCGTTTCACCTAAAACATATAAATTTCCAGATTGGTCAATATCCAAAGCATATAGTCTATCGTAATCGCTTTGACCTAAATAACTGCTCCATAAAAATTCACCAGATGTTGTAAACGATGCAATAAATCCATCTTCATTTCCATTATATGAATTATCAAATCCATCATTTCCGATAACATCAGTTGAAGTTGTATATCCTATACAATAAACTTTGTTGCCAAATACTTTTACTTTAACAAATTGGTCATTACCATTTCCACCTAAATATGTACCCCAAAGTCTATTTCCATTTTTATCAAATTTTACTAAAAAAGCATCAAAATTTGAAGCAGAATTAGGCAAATTTTGATAACCATTATCAGAAATTGTATTGCCAGAGCTGCCTCGACTCCAGCCACAAAAATAAATATTGCCATCCAAATCTACATCAACTCCAAATATCTCATCTTGACCTGCACCTCCATAATAACTTGCCCATAATTGATTTCCATCTTTATTATATTTTGCTAATATTCCATCTCTATTTCCAGCAAAAGTATTTGAATGACCATTGTTAGAAATATCTGCAGTTGAACCAAAAGTGTAACCAACAGCAATTAAATTATTATCTTTATCTATTGCTTGAGAAAATATTATATCAAGTTGATCACCTCCGAAATATGTAGCCCAACTTAGGTTCCAGTCTTTATCATATTTGGCTATCAAACCGTCACGAACTCCACCACCAAAGCTTGTATCGTAAGCTCCATTTGTAGTTATGGTTGTTGATGATGTTACTCCTGTTAAATAATAATTTCCTTCGTTGTCTTTAGCTATTCTACCACCATCTTCTGCTCCTCCTTCAGAAACTAAATATTTACCATCCGTAAAACCACTTTGATTATTAAATTTTGATATAAATATAGAAGTATTAGAGCCATCACTATTTCTAAAATTATTTTGATATGCACCCATCCCAATACTGATACCTGATAAAATATAGTCAGTGTTATTATCAATAATTCCATGGATTTGGGATCTATAAAGATATGTACCAAACTCCCTTTCAACTTTTGTTGATTGAGAATGTAGATTATTGTGTAGTAGAAGTATAGATATGATATATAATATATTCTTCAAGCCAATCCTTTGGTATGATACTATTAATTATATTATCGACTATTTTGTGAAAATCTTTAAATGCTTAAAATGATGGAATAATAATGGTAAGATTGATTTTTTCTATTTTCTACTTTACATTCAATTTATTTAATAAATCAGTTTTTAATATTAAAAACATAACTATAAAAATCACTGAAAGCATCAAACTAAAGGATGTTCCAACGTAGGATAAAAGAGAGTTGGTGTAATAAACGATTTGCGAAAAAGGGAAAATTAATTCTTTTAGAATAAAATCTGGGTGGGAATAATTATCATAAATAGTAATTATTACTTTAAACCAAAGTATAAATAATAATGTAAAAAAGGAAATAGATATATATTTTAAATGTCTTTTAATAAATAAAATAATAAAAGATAAGTAAAATATAATTGGTAAAATAATTTCATTAAAAATCACAATATCTGTATTCTTTACAGGGCTTTGATTAATATTACTCAAGTCAATAAAAGCAGTTAGAAAAGTAATCTCTCCACTATTTTTACTAATTATATCAACTTGTCTAAGTAACTCTTGACCATTTGAATTAATAAAAAAGTCAAACCAAACTTGATAAGTATAAATTAAAATATTAGTTATAATACTTTCTAAAAAAGAGTAAAATATTAAAAATAAAACAAAGGCGATTACTGGATAAATATAATTAAGATACTTTTTCATCATAATCCCATTTAATCCAAATATACCAAAATATCAATGAAATAATAATAAATATAATAGGGAAGACTACTACATGGAAAGTTTCAAATAAGGAGAAATCATTATTAGCAACAAAGAATAGTCCAATTATTCTAAATAAATTCAAAAAGTAAATTGCAACTAAGCCAGAAGAAATTCCAATTAATTTTTTATTTAATGAGGAAGGAAATGATAGTACTCCAGCAATAAAAACAATAAACTGATCTGTTCCGTCACAACCATAAGAAAGAGATAAAGAGACTCCATCACCAATAATTTGATGTCCAACACTATAAGCACTATTAGTAAACAAACTTAATATACCGCTTGAAATCCAAGCTGATATATTCAAATAAGGAGATAAATAATCAGTTCCAAAAACTGCTATTATCAAATAATATAATGCAATAATACCTATAAACTTAACTAAAAACTTATAAGCATTTTTATCTTTTTGATTCATATTATAATTATTATTTTAAATTATACAAAAATAAATAAAATCATTCAAAACACAATAGTAAAATAAAAAAAATGCCTATAAATTTAATTAAAAACTTATAGGCATTAAATTATACTTTAAAATAAAATTATACTATCCTTTTCCTAACAAAAAATACTCCACCAATTGCCATCAAACCAACAAAAGCCATCATTCCCCATTCGCCTAATGTAGGAATAGTATAAGCATTTATAGTTGGTGCATCTGTTATAAAATAATTAGTTGTTGCAGGGTCATCACCTACATTGAAAGGTACTAATTTGAATGTATAAGATTTTTGAAATTGTTGGTTATTTAATACAAACTCTGTTGTGTTTGCATCAGTTATTTTACCTACTACAACTGTTGACCCTAAATTGTCGTCAACTGAATAACCACTACCATCAACAGGGTTTTCGATATTTGCTGTTGACCTTAATAAGACATACCCATCAGCAGTGATTGTATTCAATGATTGAAAACTAAAAGAAATTGAGGTGTTTGCTTCTCCGACTTGTGCAAAGGAGTTTGTATGTGTCTCTGGCTCGTCTGTTAATGTCCAAAATGATGTTTCAGTTGAATAGGAGAAACTAGTGCTATTCTCTGCTCTTGCTCTAACAAAGTATTGTTCATTATCATCTAATCCTGTATTATTAAAACTAACAGTAGTTGTTGTACTTCCTCCACTTATTGTTTGATTTGTAGTCGTCGCAGAATAATCTCCTGTTACTGTTCCATATTCAAAAGTAACTGTAGTAGATTCATTATTAGAAAATATTTCTGAAGTAAATGACGCTGATGTTGTATTAGTTTGACTAATTAAGGGAGCATAAGCCTCAGGAGGTGTTGAATTTGTTATTCTTGCAACAAAATCTGAACTAGTGCCATTTAAGGTAAGCATTTCACCACCTATATATAAATTACTACCATCCGTATAAACCGCTCTATTTCTTGCATCACCATTGAAAATAAAATCTGTATCGACAGATCCATCTATAAAATCTACAAGTGCATTATAAGATCTAACTTGACCATCTATACTTGTAAAGTCTCCAACTATTGCTAATTTAGAGTTATATACATCCATTGCTCTAACCATTCCTCCAGATACAGTTGACTCAAAAGAATTGTCTAAACTACCATCTGAGGCATCTACCCTTGCCAAATAAGTTTTTGCTTGCCCATCAACTTCAGTTTGATCACCTCCAACATACAAATCACCATCATGTATAACAAGGGCAGAAACTATATTATTTGCTCCAGGATTAAATGTACCATCTAAAGCCATCGATGTTGCATTGATTTTAGCTAATCTCAATCTTCCCTGACCATCTACAGATGTAAATTGTCCACCTATATATAAATCGCTTCCGCTTACTTCAACTGCTCTCACTATATTATTTGGTGCTGGGTTTCCAGCTTGAAGAGATCCATCAGTAGAAATTTTAGCTAAGTTTGATCTTGACGTGCCACCAACAGTTGTAAAATTTCCTCCAATATAGAAGTATGTGCCGTCAAAATCTGTTCCGAGTACAGTATTATTTAAGTTAGGATTAAATGTGGCATCAAGTGAAGCATCTGAGATAGCAACCTTTGCGGCTCTATTTCTTGTAGTACCACCAACGCTTGTAAAGTTTCCAAAAAAATATATATTAGTCCCATCGGAAAATAGATCAAATATATCATCATTGACATTTGGTGACCAAGTATTATCAACTGTATTCGTGTTGACATTCACCCGAGCTAACCTATTAATGGACTCACCACCAATTACAGTGAAATCTCCTCCAAGATAAATATAATCCCCCTGTCGAACAAAGGCAGTTACTCTACCATTTGTTTCTGGGAAGTTTGTTTCGTGCTCATAACAATAGCCAGAGCTTAGGCATACTAAAAGCACGATTAAAAAATATATGTTTTTCATTTATCCCTCAATTTTTTTTATGTATAAGTAAATATGACTATTTATTGAAATCTATAGTCTTTTTTTTAACCAGTTTGCAAAATTAACATTTATTAAGAAGAAAACAAGTTGTATTTGATAATTTATTGGAATACTATCAGTTATATTAAATTTTATTCATTTTACACTATTCTATTCTTAATGTAAAACACTCCAGCAAATGCCATCAAACCAACAAAAGCCATCATTCCCCATTCTCCAAGAGTTGGAATAGTGTAAGCATTTATAGTTGGTGCATTTGTATTAAAGTAGTTTGTAGTAATAGGTTTAGTACCTACATTGAAAGGAACTAATCTAAAGGTATAAGATTTTTGAAATTGTTGATTAGTTAAAACAAAATTTGTTGCCTGAACATCAGTTATTTTACCAACGACTAGAGTAGATCCAATGTTATCATCAACAGAATAACTAGTTGCATCAACAGGATTTTCAATATTAGATGTAGATTTTAAAATTAAGTAGCCATCTGCAGAAATTGCATTTAATGATTGAAAACTAAAAGTAATTGAATTATTAGATTCACCTATTTGCGCGAATGTATTTGAATGTGTAGTTGGTTCTGTATCAAGTATATTAAAAATCCATGTTTCATTACTTCTAGCCCCATCATATCCCCCGAAAAGCAAAATGCCATCATCGGATATTCTAGACATCATTGCGCCCCTTCTAGCACTAGGTTCGCTTGGAGGACTTAATTGAGTCCAACTTCCAGAAATATTATTAAAAATCCAAGTGTCATCTAAATTTGTTGAGCCATCATACCCTCCAAAAAGAACAACTTCATCATCTGATATTCGCGACATTACACAACTACGTCTTCCAATTGGTTTAATTTGTGGGCTTAATTGAGTCCAACTTCCTGATGTATTGTTAAATATCCATGTTTCATTAATATAATTATCATCATATCCACCAAAAAGTAAAACCTCATCATCAGATATTCTTGACATCATTCCAGTTTGTATAGCGTCAGGAGAACTAGGTGGAAATAATTGAGTCCAACTACCAGAACTATTATTAAAAATCCAAGTTTCATCATTATAATCTGCGTCTTTACCTCCAAAAAGCAAAACCTCATCATTAGAGATTCTTGCCATCATACTGCCACGCCTAGCACTTGGTTTGGTTGGTGGATTTAATTGTGTCCAACTGCTTGATGTATTGTTAAATATCCAAGTTTCGTCAATATTTGAACCATCATATCCTCCAAAAAGAATTAATTCTGAATCTGATACTTGAGTTAAGATGCTTGCATCTCTAATACTTGGTTTGGTTGGTGGATTTAATTGTGTCCAACTACCAGATGTGTTTTGCGAAAAGCAATTAATAGATAAAACTAATACTAATAAGTATATTTGAACCATTTTATAAATCCTTGTTTTATTCTTTATTTTAAAAAGTTAATAATTATAATAATAAAATATTTTATAATTTCATTTTATATATTACAATAATATAATAATAATTTTATAATTACAAATCATTATAAATTTAATAGTTTATTTAATACTAAATAAAAAATTTTAAAAATAAAACAAAAAAAAATGCCTATAAATTTAATTAAAAACTTATAGGCATTAAATTATACTTTAAATAATTTTATACTATTCTTTTCCTAACAAAAAAGACTCCTCCAAAAGCCATCAACCCAACAAAAGCCATCATTCCCCATTCTCCAAGAGTAGGAACAGTTACAACTGTTAATGATGGAACATCACCATCTGTTTTATATTCCGCAGTAGTAATATCACTACCATCCCAATTGAATGGATATATTTTAATATGATATTGAACATCTTTAGTTAAACCACTTATAGTAGCTTCAATAGCATTTGCATCTGTTATAATCGCACCGATTGTTGCGTCTCCTATCGTACCACCTACTGAGTAATTACCACCATCAACAGGTACTCCAGTAAAACTACTTCCTTGTTTATATAAAATAATATATCCACTGGCACCAATACTTTGGGCAGATTGATGATTAAATATTAGTTGTGTAATTTCATTTCTCGCTAAGGTAAAAGTTGCAGTATGATTTTGAGGAGTATTCGTATTTATAAAGCTTATTTCACTTGAGTAAGAAATCCCTATTGTGTTTATAGCCCTAACCCTTACAAAATATTCATCATCAGCATCTAATCCACTTAATACAACCGTTGCACTTCCATTTGCTGTAATTTCTTTAGAAGTTGTTGTCGCAGAATAATTGCCAGATGAAGTTCCGTATTCATAAGTGTATGTGGTAGTTAAGCCATTAATGGTTATTTGGCTTGTCAGAGTAGCAGAGTTGTCATACACTTTCACAATATTAGGATTACTAATTGAAGGTGCAAGGAAATTATTAATTTTCGCAAAATATTCTAAATTATTTCCTCCTACTTTTTTAAAACTTCCACCAAAATAAATATTATTGTTATTTATAGAAATAGCCCAAACTGTACCATTTGCATCTGGACTCCAATTCGCGTCAGCATTACCGTTTGTATTGTTTAATTTAGCAATGCGATTTCTACTTTCTCCACCACTATTTGAAAAATTACCACCAATATAAATATCATTTCCACTTACTGCAATACTATAAACATCATTATTTGTATTTGAATTCCAGTCTAATATAGCATTCCCATTTGTATTATTTAGTTTAGCAATATTAGTTCTTGTTTGTCCACCAATTTCTTCAAAAGATCCACCTACAAAAATATCATCTCCACTAATTGCCATGGATCTAATTTCTTGGTCAGCATTTGGATTCCAAGAAGGATCAGCATTCCCATTAGTGTTGTTTAACTTTGCTACATTATTTCTTGATTGTCCACCAATATTTGTAAATTCACCTCCAACATAAACATCATTATTACTTGTAGCAAGAGCAAAAACATAATTGTTAGCATCTGGATTCCAAGAAGGATCAGCGTTCCCATTTGAATTATTTAATTTAGCAATTCTACTTCTGGTCTGTCCTCCAATAGTTGTAAATATTCCTCCAACATAAATATCGTTTCCACTAACAGCTATACACCTAATACTTGAGTTAGCGTTTGGATTCCAAGATGGATCAGCATTCCCATTTGTGTTGTTTAGTTTAGCAATCCTATTTCTACTTTCTCCACCGATATTAGTGAAATTCCCACCTGTATAAACATCATCTTCACTTAAAGCAATACTGTATATTAGATCATTTGGATTTGGTTTCCAAGACTCATCTAACTTACCAGTAGCATTATTAATTCTAGCAAGATAATTAAATTGTAACCCACCAAGGATAGTAAAAATACCACCTAAAAATACACCATTCTCATTTACAGAAATAGTTCTTACATCTTTACTTACACTTGTATTCCAGTTAATATCAGCATTCCCGTTCGTATTATTTAACTTCGCTACATTAGCCCTTGACTGACCTCCAACAGTTGAAAAATATCCACCCACAAAAATATCATCACCGCTTATTGCGATACTATTGACATCTCCATTTGCTTCTGGCTTCCATGTAGGGTCAAAGTCTCCGTTCGTATTATTAAGTCTTGCTATTTTATTTATTGTAATATTATTTATTTTAGTAAACCCACCACCTATATAAATATTGTTACCATCAATAGATATACAGTGAACTGCAGTACTTACAGTTGGGCTCCAACTCGGATCAGCATCACCATTTGTGTTATTTAACTTAGCTATTTTATTCCTTGTTTGCCCTCCTATAGTTGAAAAATATCCTCCAACATAAACATCATTGCCGCTTAAAGCTATGCATCTTATAGCAGAAGCAGGGTTTGGACTCCAATTCGCCTCAGCATTTCCATTTGTATTATTTAATTTTGCTACATAACTCTTAGCTAATCCACCAATTTGGCTAAACCAACCACCAACATAAATATCATTGCCACTCACTGCAATTGCTTCTATCCCTCTGTTAGAATTTGGGTTCCAACTTAAATCAGCACTTCCGTTTGTATTATTTAATTTAGCCAGATGATTTCTTGCTTGTCCACCTATATTGCTGAAATCACCACCAACATAAATAAAATTTCCTCCTATGGCAATACATTTAACACGGCTATTTGAGTTTGGATTCCAATCCAAATCAAGCGTTCCATCTGAATTTATATGTGCTATTCTATTTCTTGTTACACCAGCTACTTGTGAGAACTCGCCTCCAATATACCAACCGCCTGAGCCATCAGAAACAGAACATTCAACTTCCCCATCAATATATAAATTGTCAAAACTCGTTGTGCCAGATGAAGAAGTTACAATATCACCTCCACCAGTATATTTTCCTAGCATTTTAAATGAACCACCGAAATATGTATAAGCGTTATTACTAACTATAGAAAAAACTGTTTCATTCGCTATCAGTGTGTTTACATCTATCTCAAAACTATTTTGAGAATAACTAATATAATTAGTTGAAAATAATAATAGAAATATATATAAACTACGCATAAGAGATTCCTAAAAATTATAAATTTGTTTTAATAAATGTGGCTAAATAATCTATCATTTTAAAAATAATTTTATAATAAATTAAATTAAATAATATTATTCTTTGCCAAATATAAGTAAATAATTTAGATACTCAAAAATCAAAAAAACTATAAATATTCTGTAAAATGTAATAGTTTTATTTGAAATTAAATTTTACATTGTTGATACAAAACTTAATAGATTTGAATGTAACTTTTAGAATAAAAATAAAACAAAAAAAAATGCCTATAAATTTAATTAAAAACTTATAGGCATTAAATTATACTTTAAATAATTTTATACTATTCTTTTCCTTACATAAAAGACTCCACCAATTGCCATTAATCCAACGAAAGCAATCATTCCCCATTCTCCAAGAGTTGGAACAGTTACAACTGTTAATGATGGAACATCACCATCTGTTTTATATTCCGCAGTAGTAATATCACTACCATCCCAATTGAATGGATATATTTTAATATGATATTGAACATCTTTAGTTAAACCACTTATAGTAGCTTCAATAGCATTTGCATCTGTTATAATCGCACCGATTGTTGCGTCTCCTATTGTACCACCTACTGAGTAATTACCACCATCAACAGGTTCTCCCGTAAAACTACTTCCTTGTTTATAAAGAATTATGTAACCATCTGCTGCAGATGAATTTGCAGAAGAAATATTAAATACTAATTGAGTTATTTGATTGTGTTTCAAAGTAAATACACTAGTATGACTAATTGGGTTTAAAAATTTCGAAGCAAAGTATTCACCAAAATAAGGGTCATTATTATAGTAATTACCCGAAATATAAAAATTATCTCCACCAAAATCTATGGAATAAACAACTACTTGATCATAACCGTCATATAGTTCCCAACCAGGGATTGGACTACCATCAGTATTATTTAATCTAGCAACACCAGAAATAGTAGAACTTCCTACTTCTGTGAATTGACCAGCTATATAAATGTTTCCATTATTTATTTTTATATCTCTAATAGTACCATTAGGATTTGGATTCCAAGTAGCATCTGCATCTCCATTTGTTTTGTTTAATCGTGCAACTCTATTTCTTGTTTGACCACCAGCGGTAGTAAAGTATCCACCCACATATACATAGTCATCATCTTTATCGATTGCAATTACTGATGAACTTGCACCTGGGTCCCAAGTAGCATCTGCTGCACCTGTAGTATTATTTAGTTTTGCAAGTCTATCTCTACTCTGTCCACCTATTGTTGTAAATTGACCTCCGACATATATGTCACTTCCATCAACTACAAAAGATTGAACTGTATTATTAGCATTTGGATTCCATGCATCAACATTACCTGTACTTAATTGAATTCTTGCAACCCTATTTCTAGCAATATTTCCATTTTCACCTTGAACATGAGTAAAACCCCCACCTAAATATATATAATCACCTGAAACATGTAAGCCATAAATTGTATTACTTGCATAACCACTCCAATCTTCATCTGGAATACCTGTTAAGATATTAATTCTTGGAAATCTTGCATTTATACCCGGTGCAATACTTCCACTACTACCAGCTACATAAATATATGTACCATCAGTTGCAATTGCTTGAATAGGACTCCCATTAAAATCCCAATTCCAATTTTCATCTATCGTTCCATCAACCATACTAATTTTTGCTAATCTTGTTGCATTTTTTACATTTCCATAATTGAAATATCCACCAATATACATATCTGTTCCATTTATAGCAATTGTATAAATATTAACTTTAGAACCTCCATAGCTATTTCCTATTTTTAAATTGTATGCTTCAACATTTCCATTAGTATTATTAACTTTTGCAAATCCTTGTCTTTTTGTTCCTTTAATTGTGTAGAAACTACCACCCAAGTAAATATCATTACCATCTATTACTATTAAATTTATTGTTCCATCTGAAGTTGGTAACCAAGTAGCATCGAGTGTTTTATTAGTTTTATGTATTTTTGCTAATCTAATCCTTTCTTCACCTAAAACTTCTTCAAACTCTCCAGCAATATAAATGTAATCGCCAGATATAGCTATACTTGAAACACTATAGTCTATTTCTAAATCAAAGCCAGTGTCAAGACTACCATCACTTTTATTTACTCTTGCAAAATAATAAATTTCTTCACTATCAACTTCTTCAAACCCACCTACTAAATACAAATAACTACCATCTAATACAATATCTTCAACATCATAATCTGGTGCTGGATTCCAAGCCGCGTCAGCATTACCATTTGAATTATTTAACTTTGCTATATATTCAAAACTCTGTCCACCAATATTATTAAATCCACCTATTACATAAATATCACTACCATCAATTAATATTTTTTCAACATCATTGTTCGCATCAGGATTCCATGTAGCATCTAATACACCAGTAGTCTTATGTATCTTTGCTAAATAATTTCTTGTAGTTCCATCAACATCTTCAAATTCACCGCCTACATAAACATAATCACCATCTAACACCATTGTGTGAACATCACTATCAAAAACAGGATCCCAAGTAGCATCAACTGTCCCATTTGATAATATGTGTGCTGCATAGTCCCTTGATACACCACCTACTTCTTCAAAATCACCACCTATATACCATCCTCCAGAACCATCTGGGATTGCAACATTTACTGTACCATCTACCTCAGGAAAATTAGCAGTATTAATTGTCGCTGAGTTAGTACTTACTTCAATACCATATCCTACCTCAGTCCCCCCAAAAAAGTTAAATTCTCCATAAGCATACATATAATCACCAACTATTACACTTCCATAAATATCACCACTTGGTTGGTTATTAGCTAACCTATTTGCTATTAAAGTTTGTGAATTTAGATTAATGGAACTTAATCCAAGTAAAACTAAACTTAATATTAGCACATTGTAAAGCAATTTCATAAAATCTCCGAACATTAATTTATAATTATTTTTTTTTCATTTATTCAAAAGTAAATAATTATTTTTAATAAAAAAAAATATATTTTATGAACTTAGTAAAATCAATAGTTGGAGGGTGAAATTAATTAACTATATGCTCTGTTGAAGATAAAACTTTTCTAAAAAAATGGAAAATCTATTTAAGTTTATAACTTCATTTTTTGATTTGTAAAATAAAATTGAGTTATTTTCACTTTAAAACTATTTTTTTAATAAAATACCCATCAATCAATGTTAGTTATTAATGGTTTTGACTAATGAAGTTCAATCATAAATATTTTTATAAAATAAACCTATATTTCAGAATGATGAGCTTATTTGAAATATTAAAGGTGCTTTTTCGTTTACCTTTTTGAATTATCAAGAATCCAAGAGTTAAGACACTCAAATCTAAATGCCTATTATTGATTTTGTTATTATCATTGTTTATCTCGTTGCTGTTTTTTTAGTTGGTTTATATTTTTATCGGAGGAATGATACGAAGGAAGATTACTACGTGGGTGGTCGCGGAATGTCCCCCTGGCACGTTGGAATATCTGTAGTAGCTACTGATGTTGGCGGTGGCTTTTCGATTGGGCTTGGTGGACTTGGTTTTGTAATGGGATTGTCTGGTTCATGGCTTTTGTTTACGGGTTTGGTGGGTGCTTGGCTGTCGGCAGTGCTGATTATTCCTCGTCTAAAAAAACTTGATAGGCTTCATTCTTTCATTACTTTTCCTGATTTCCTGAGATTTCGTTATAATAATAAGGTGGCTCTTTTTGCAGCGATTGTAGCTGGTATTGGGTATCTGGGATTCACTGGCGGGCAGATTTTAGCTGGTGCAAAGCTTGCGACGGGGACTATTTTTGCAGATATGCCACTTCCAATTGACCCAATGTATTTTTCTTTGATTGTGATTGCACTTATTATATTAGTCTATACTGCTTTAGGTGGTTTGAAAGCAGTTATTTATACGGACACAATTCAATGGATTATTCTCTTAGTTGGTTTAATTTTTGTAACAATTCCAATGGTATTGATTGATTTGGGTGGAATTGGAGCGATGTTTGAGCAATTGCCACCGGAATTCTCCAGCTTGACAAATGTGAGTTTTATTCAGATTGTGAATTGGTTTGTTACGATAATTCCAATTTGGTTTATAGGGATGACGCTATATCAAAGGATGTATGCGTGCAAAGATGAGAAGGACGCAAAGAAAGCATGGTATATCGCAGGACTTTTTGAGTATCCGATTATGGCATTTAGTGGGGTTTTCTTGGGTATGGCGGCGAGGATTTATTTTCCTGAGTCGGACCCGGAGATGGGCTTGCCGAAGTTGATAAAAGAAATTTTACCGATTGGGATTCAAGGGCTGATAATTGCGGCTTATTTTTCGGCGATAATGTCCACTGCGGATAGTTGTTTGATAGCGTCGTCTGGGAATTTTCTTTCCGACATTTATGAGAAATATATTAATAAGAATGCGAGTCCAAAAAAGTTGATGGTGGTTTCTCAATGGACAACTCTTGTGATTGGATTGATTGCTTTTGTAATTGCTGCCTCCTTCGAAGAGGTCTTGTCAATAATTTTACATGCTTACTCCTTTATGGTTGCGGCATTATTGATTCCGACATTGTTTGCCTACTTCAAGAAAGATAACTCTTCGCTTGCGGCATTAGTTTCAATGGTAGCTGGAGGGAGTTTAACGTTGCTGCTAATCTTTTTTGAAATAAAGATTGCCTTTGGATTAGACCCAAGTTTTTGGGGAATATTGATTTCTTTGATTAGTTTTGTAATCGTAGGAAAGTTTGATAAAAAAAATATGTTAAATTAAATAGAAATATTATGGAAATAATTAGAGTAAATAACGATAATGAATGGGTAAATTCTGGAATAGATAGAGAGGGCTTTGTAGATTTCCTATTTACACATCTTGGGCAGTTCGGCGACCCAAAAGAAGACATTAATAATTGTATAAATTATGCATTTAAAATGAATGGTGGATTAGGTGGTTTTTGTTTGGTAGTAAAAGACGATGGAAAAGTAGTCGGTGGCTTGATAATGAACCACACAGGAATGGCAAAATATATACCTGCTAATATACTTGTTTATGTAGCAGTTGATGGCAATCAAAGAGGAAAAGGAATTGGCAAAAAACTATGTCAATATGCAGTTGAAAATGTAGATGGAGATGTCGCACTTCACGTAGAATACGACAACCCAGCAAAAAGATTATACGAAAGACTTGGTTTCACAAGCAAATACGCTGAAATGAGATTTAAGAAATAAAATAAATTTTCATATATTTGTAAATTATTGAAATTGTTTACTTAATAAATGGTGAACTTATGAATATTTTATTGCTTTTAATCTTATTTCAATTTAACAATCTTGATTTGAATGATAAAGATGAAATAATCAAACAAATTGAACAATCGAGAAGTTATAGGACTTTTTCATTAGAGTTTTTATTTAATTCCCATGTTCAGTTAAATGAAGATTTTAAAATATATTTTTTAGAAAACAAGAAAGATTCATTATTTCCTTATTTGTATTCTCATAATAAAAAAGAGAATTCAACTAGTATTATAAAAGATTACAAGCATTATAAATATCAAAATGATACACTTTTTCTTGATACGGTGAAATATCATGCTTTAAATAGTATATATTCATCTGTTCATACTTTATTCTACCCTTTAGAAAATTTCTATGTTAGAAGTCTTCAATTTAAGTATGATTTAGGTATTTTAAAAAAGTTTTATAATGATTTAAAAGATTTAAATAATAAAGATTACAAATATTTAAAAGATTCAGTTTATAGAGATAATGATTCTTTAATAATAGATTTAAAATATGAAGTACTTAAAAAACAACCTTATTATATTAATGTTGTTGGTCGTTTTATTTTCAAATATGATAAATCATTTAATCTAATCAATTATCATGAAGATCAATATCACGTTAATCAAAATGGAGAAAGGGGAGATTCTTCAATGAGATCAATTAATATTTTTTCTTATGATTTCACTACTCCAGACACATCACTTTTCAACATTGAAAGACCATATAAAGTATTAGTAAATGTAGATTCAGTTAGAAAAGCAAAGCAAACCATTTATGATAAAATAAAGAAATCTCAAATTAAATTACCGGATAAATTTAATTTAGTAAATAATGAAATTGTCGATATAACAAAACAAAAAGATATAAAAGTATATAACTTCTGGGGTTCATGGTGTGGCTTTTGTTATTTATCATATCCATCAATTCAAAAAATATCCGATGAATTTGGCAACAAAGTAGAAGTAATTGGCTGGGGTGCAATGGAGAGAGATACAAGTCGAATTATGCCATACATTAAGAAAAAGAAAATCAACTTCCCTTATATTCTCGGAGCTGATACACTTGCAATTAAATTAGAAGTAAAAAGTTTTCCAACCACCCTAATATTCAAAGGACAAGAACTATATTATAAAACAAAATATAATAATGATTCATTATATTTTGAAATAAAAGAAAAACTAAAAGAATTGGGTGTTAAATAGAATTTTTAAAATATTTATCATCTTATACGTCAAGTTATTAATAGATTTTAATATTATTCATAAATATATATTTAATAAATGGCTGAATTAGTAGTTGATACTAAAAAAATAATTTCAAATATACGTGATATACAAGAGTTTTTAGACTCGAAGAATAGATTGTGGTCACTAATTCCCAAAGTTTTATGTGGAAATGAAGAAGTATTAGAAAGAATATTAATCCCAGATATTGTAAAAGGGATACATTCCATAGGTGATTCTCGAATATCAAACTTGCAAGCAATTAAAAATGTAAATCCTGATATAGTAACTATGTATATAAAACCACCTGCAATTCCTTTAGTACCTGAAGTTGTAGCAGTTTCTGATATTTCTTTAAATACTTCACTCGAAACAATTCTTGCTATTGAAAATGAATGTATTAAGCAAGATAAATTCCACGAAGTAATTATAATGATAGAAATGGGAGAACTACGTGAAGGTGTGATGCGTGACAAAGTTGTTGAGTTTTACGAATATATTTTTAATTTAACTCGAGTTGATGTAATAGGTATCGGCACAAATATGGGCTGTATGTATGGTATAGAGCCAACTTATGATAAATTGATACAGCTTGCATTATTCAAAGAGCTTATAGAAGCAAAATTTAAAAAGAAAATGAAACTTGTATCTGGTGGAAGTTCTATAAATTTAATGATGTTAAATTCAAATAGAATTCCATCTAATATTAATCACTTAAGAATTGGTGAGGCAGTATTTTTTGGTACAACTCCACTTGATGAAAAGCAATTTATGAATTTACATACAGATGTTTTCGTTTATAAAGGGAATATAATCGAAATGGAAGAAAAAGAAACAATTCCAGATGGTAATTTTACACCAGGTAATATTGGACATACTCATGAAACTGATACACTTAATTCTTCGGATGAAGCAATAAAAATCCAAAAAGCTATTGTTGACTTTGGAATATTAGATGTTGACTTTAATGATATTACTGCTCTTGATAAAAACCTAAATTTTGTTGGTACTACATCTGATATGACTGTATATGAAGTACCAAAAGGAAAAGGAAAAAAACAATATAAAGTAGGCGATACTTTTGACTACTCTGCAAGTTATATGGGAGTAGCAAAATTAATGAATTCTAAATTTATTGAGAAGATAATAATATAATTACTTTTTAATTAATATAATTCCTAAATACAAAGCTAATAAAGACAATACAACAGATGCTAATATATAAATTATTGCTTCAGTTAACTTGTCTTGAGTAAATAAATTATAAGCTTCAAGCGAGAAAGTAGAAAATGTAGTAAAAGACCCAAGTACCCCTAAAGAAACAAAGTGTTTAATATTTTCATTTGCATTTTCTTGTGAATATTGAAATACAATACCCATCAAGAAAGAACCAATTATATTAATCAGTATAATCACAATAGGAATATTAAATATTATCAAATGTGAAAACATTTTCGATATAAAATATCTCGAAAGTGAACCCACAACACCACCCAAAGCTACTAAAATAATATTATACATTTTCAAAATTCTAAATATTTAAAAAACTAAAATATAAAATTATAATTAAATTATTCAATGAACTTATTGGTTTTCCTTGTTTTTCTAATTTTACTTTCAAAATAATTTTAAAAAGAAACTAAATCAAAAAAACTTGATAAAAACCCAAACCCTCAATAACTTTACAAGTTTTCACCTAAGCTAAAAATAGGCAACAAATTTGGACACATTTTTAGACATTTCATTTTGTACAGCTGTAAAATATAATAAAATAGCAAATTACAAGGAGTTTTAATAAATACGAAAAACGAATTTGTCAAGATTTTTGGGATTTTGCAGAATATGATAGTGATAAAGTTGATAGGGTTTTTAGAATATTTCGACATTTCTGATGGGTTTGAGGAGATTTTGAAACATGTTCAGAATGACAGCATTTCGATTATGTTTAGTGAGTCTATTTAGGTTGGTTTAGGTGCTTTTGAATTCTTTGTAGAATAGATATATTGAGTGTGTTAGGAATAGAAACATGGCAATTAAGGATTCTTTTCCATCGAAGATGAAGTTTAATGAAATTGTTAGTGTAAATAATAATATTGATGCTATTATATGAAGTTTAATGTTTACTTCTTTTTTGATATTTATTATTGTGACTATATCGGTAAATAATATCTCTATAAGTAAAAATAAAAAATTTCCTGTATATAGCCACAATGATAAGAGTATTACCACTGATGATATGAGTATTATGTTTTTTAGATTTTTCATTTTGATTACCAAAATTAGTAAAGTTAGGATTATTATCCTAATTTATTTTTACTATTAACTGAAAATTTTATTATAAATTGATTAATCCGTATATTTGTGTTTTAGTTTAATTAAATTTTGGAAAAAAAATGGCTAATGTAATTTTATCAGGTGCTAGAACTCCTGTTGGTGGATTTATGGGTTCTTTATCAAGCCAAACTGCTCCGCAACTTGGTGCGGTAGCTATTAAAAGTGCTGTTGAAAAAGCTGGTATTCCAGTTGAGAAAATTAATGAAGTGATTATGGGTAATGTTCTTCAAGGTGGGGTTGGTCAAGCTCCTGCCAGACAAGCGGCTATTTATGCTGGATTACCTAAATCTGTTGAATGTATGACTATTAATAAGGTTTGTGGTTCTGGATTGAAAGCTGTTATGATGGCGGACCAGATTTTGAATAATGGTGATGCTGAGCTGATAGTGGCTGGTGGACAAGAGTCTATGAGCAATGCTCCTCACGCTTTGTTTGGTGCAAGAAATGGCTATAAGATGGGTAATCAAAATTTGGTTGACTTGATGATTCATGATGGGCTTTGGGACGTTTATAATAATTTCCACATGGGTAATGCTGGTGAGTTATGTGCTTCGGAACATAATTTTACAAGGGAAGACCAAGATGTATATGCTGAACAATCATATAAATTTGCATTGGAAGCTCAAAAGAATGGGTATTTTGATGATGAAATTGCTCCTGTTACATATTCTACGAGAAAAGGTGATGTTACGGTTTCTGAAGATGAAGACCCTGGGAAAGTAAATTTTGATAAGATTTCTTCTTTGCGTCCTGTTTTTAAAAAGGATGGAACTGTTACTGCTGCTAATGCTTCTAATCTTAATGATGGAGGAGCTGCTTTGACTGTTTCTTCTGAAGAGTGGGCTGCTGCTAACGGTATTAAGCCAATTGCTAAAATTGTGGCTCATTGTTCTCATGCTCATACTCCTGAATGGTTTACTACTGCTCCTACA
Organism: bacterium; assembly: GCA_030431515.1. GTDB lineage: Bacteria > Bacteroidota > Ignavibacteria > Kapaibacteriales > UBA2268 > JAJRPT01. The sequence continues at coordinate 27,705 of JAUIIX010000020.1, read as the reverse complement.
GCAGCGATTCAGAAAGTATTGAAGAAAGCGAATATGACTTTAGATCAAATTGATTTATTTGAGATTAATGAAGCTTTTGCTGTTGTACCTATGCACTCTATTAAGGAGTTAGGAATTGATAGGAATAAAGTGAATGTTCATGGTGGTGCTATTGCTATTGGTCATCCAATTGGAGCTTCAGGTGCAAGATTACTTATTACTTTGCTTAGTGCTTTGAAGAGAACTGGTGGTAAGTATGGATTAGTTACTTTATGTATCGGTGGCGGTGAAGCTAATGCTATGATTGTAGAATTAATCTAAATAAGTTGAAATATTAATGAGTAGGTTAATGATGAATCGTTAACCTATTTTCTTTTTTATAAGCAGATAAAAATATTCAAAAAAGGAACTAATTTTAAAATAAATTTTTTTATTAAGTTTTTTTTCTGAATTTTGCATTTGTATTACGTTAAATTTAAAAAAATGTTTAGTTTGAAACAGTATAATTATATTTTATTTTTAACGATAACGTTGATATTAAGTTCATGTTATTCTTTTACTGGTGGTGCTATACCTCCACATTTAAAGTCATTGTTTATTTTGTCGGTTGAGGATAATTCTGGATATGGATATCCACGATTTAGAAATGAAATGAATGATAAGATATTAGATGTATTTAGGAATGACAACTCTTTTACCCTTGCAAATTATGGTGGTGATGCAAAATTAGAAGTAGTGATTACTTCTATTAGCGACCAAACTGTATCGATACAACAAGGTGAGTTAGAAAGTGAAAGACGACTAACTATAAGTGTGAAAGCTGTTTATTATGATAATGTGAAAGATGTTGAGATATGGAATAAAACATTTTCAAAGTATCAAAGTTATGATATAAGCAATCCACAAGTAAATAGAGATAATGCAGGAAGCATTGTTGTTGAGCAACTTTCTAATGATATTTTGATAGCTGTAGTTAGTGGTTGGTGATTTTTTTTTAAGTTTGTAGTTTAATAATCGAACAAAAGATAAGTTTGATGGAAAATTTTATTCTCTTATTATATTTCTTATCCCTTAGCATCCTTTTCGGATTTGGGATACATGGTTTAGTATTATTGTACTATTACCATAAAACATCTAAAATTCAGCATAGTGAAGTAGCTATGCCTGAGAAATTGCCAATGGTGACTGTGCAATTGCCAGTTTTTAATGAGATGTATGTTGTAGAGCGACTTGTAAAGTCTGTTTGCAATATTGATTATCCTAAAGAACTTTTTGAAGTGCAGGTTTTGGATGATTCGACGGATGAAACGCAAGAAATTTGCAAGAATATTGTTGAAGAGTATAAAGCACTTGGCTATGATATTACTTATATACATAGGACTAATAGGCAGGGCTATAAAGCTGGAGCTTTGAAAGAAGGACTTGTAGTTGCAAAAGGTGAATTTGTTGCTATTTTTGATGCTGACTTTGTGCCTAAGTCTGAATTTTTAATGAAAACAGTTCCTCATTTCCAAGATGAAAATATTGGAATGGTACAAACAAGATGGGAACATTTGAATGAAGATGAATCGTATTTAACTAAAGCTCAAGCTCTTGCTCTTGATGGTCACTTCGTGATTGAACAGCAAGTAAGGAATAAAGCTGGTTTCTTTATTAATTTTAATGGAACTGCAGGGATTTGGAGAAAATCATGTATTGAAGATGCTGGAAATTGGCAAAGTGATACACTGACTGAAGATTTGGACTTGTCTTATAGAGCTCAATTGAAAGGATGGAAGTTTAAGTTTTTGAATGATGTAACTTCTCCTGCTGAATTACCGGCTGATATTAATGCTCTTAAGACACAACAGTTTAGATGGACGAAAGGAGCGGTTGAGACTGCAGTTAAATTATTACCAAGAGTTTTGAAGGCAGACTTATCTTTTAGTGTTAAGTTTGAATGTTTTATTCACTTAACAAGTAATATAGTTTTCCCTTTTATTATTTTAGTTGCTCTTCTTAATGTGCCTTTGGTTATTATTAAGAATACTGTAGCTGGTGTTGATGTTTATTATTCTTTGATGTCGATATTTGTTTTGGCGTCAGTTTCAACTTTTTTATTTTATACTTTTGGGCAGAAAGCTATACACTGGGATTGGCAACGTAGATTGATGTTGTTTCCTGTGTTTTTAGCTGGGTCTATGGGGTTTGCAGTTACTAATACTAAGGCGGTTTTTGAGGGCTTGATTGGTAAGAAATCTGAGTTTGCGAGAACACCTAAGCAAGGTGATACTGAGAAGCAAAAATTGAGTGCATTGAAATATAGACAAAGAAAGATTTCTCCAGTTGTGTTTTTTGAATTGGCTTTAGCATTGTACTTTGTATTTGGGATTTCTGTTTCAATATTTTATTTAGAAATTGCGGCTATACCTTTTCAACTTATGTTCCTAATTGGGTTTGGGACTATAGGAATTATGTCACTAAAACACGCACTGAGTAGGTAAATTATTCATTAAAATAATATAATTAACTTTAGTAAATTATACATTTAAAAATTTAGCATGAAATTACTTTTAATAATATTAAGTTTAAATATTTTTTTTCTAAAAGTAAATGCTATAGAAATTAAAAATGTAGATATATCGGATTTATCTAAAGATTTAAGTGTAAAACTTCAAGAAATAGATTCTCTTTATGACAATTATAAAGAAAAAGATTCTACCATTCCACGTTTAAAAAGATTATTCAAAAATTCTGTAGTAAAAAGTTCAGTTGATAGTGCCAAAGTCTATTTTATTATGGCAAAGGTATTTAATTCTCTGAATTTAGCTGATAGTGGATTTGCTTATATTGATTATGCAATTAATATTAGCTTTAAAGATGATGATAGATTTAAGTCAATACTATATTCTTCTAAAGCATCACTTTATACTAGTCAAGCAAATTATGAAAAAGCTCTTTATTATTACTTTAAGTCTAATGGATTAAGAGAAAAATTAAAAGATACTCTTTTGATGTCGTTTAACTATAATGATATTGGATTACTTTATTATTATTCTGGTTATAATATAAAAGCACTTGAGTATTTAAGAAAATCTAATGATTTAAAAGAACAGTTAAATGCAAAAACAGAATTAATTGATAATAATATAAATATAGCTCTTATTTTGCTAGAAATGAAAAAAGAAGATGAAGCATTAAAATATTTTTATGAATATAGAGATCATAATTATAAAATTGATTCTACATCAACGAAGATGATAATTGCAAATTATAATATTGCATTAGCATATTATTCTAAATTAGATTATGAAAAAGCTGAGAAATATTTTAAAAAAGCTTTGAAAATAGGAGAAGATAGAAAGTTTTTATTTGGGATAGCAAAGGTAAAATATGGTTTGGCAGATTTATATACTGAATTGGAAGACTATAAATTGGCTAAAAAATATGCTTTAGATGTTTTAAATATGAATATAAATTCAATAGAATTTTGGGGTTATAATAATATTAATTTAGGATTTATTGAGTATAACTTTGGTAATAAAGATTATAATAAATATTTTAAAGTTGTTGAAGATTCTTTGCAGAGTAAGCCTAATTTAAAATTACGAGAGAATTATTTAGAAGCTAAAATTAAGATTGCAAGATTATCTAATAATTATAAAGATGCATATTATTTTCAGTTAGCTTTAGATAGTGTACAATCGCTTTTAAATGAAAATATATTACAAATACAAATAGCAGATCTTACTGCCAATAAACAGTTGACGGAAAATAAAAATGAAATGTTGAAATTGCAGTATCAAAATGATTTGAATAAAGAAAAACTAAAACAAAGTAATAATTTTATTTTAATGTTGATTTTATTTGTTTTGGTATTGTTAGTTATGATTGTTTTTATTTATTTTCAAAATCAAAAGATAGCAAAATTAAATTCGCAGTTGAATACTTCTAATAATACTATTGTTAGGTTCTTTTCTATAATATCTCATGATTTAAGAAGTCCTATTGGTACTTTTAAAATGATATTAGATGAGTTGGAAAATAAATTTGATGTCTTTAGTATTGAAGAGAAGAAATCATTAATATCTGAATCTAATAAAGAAGTTAATAATATATTAAAATTATTAGAAAATCTTTTGACTTGGGCGAAAACCAGTAATGGAGAATTTAAGTTACATATTACTAAGTTTAGTTTGAATGGATTGATTAGTAAGTTGATTGAAAATAATTCTCAATTATTGAGTAATAAAAAGATTAATATTATAAATGAATTTGGCAAAGAGTTTTATGTAAATTCTGACTCTGATATGCTAAATACAATTTTGAGAAATATATTTTCTAATGCTATTAAGTTTACCAAAGAAGGCGGAAGTATTTATTTTAATATTAAAGAAGATGAATCGAATACTTTAATATCGATTAGAGATGAAGGTACCGGAATGAGTGAAGTACAACTGAGTAAACTATTTAGAATTGAGCATAAAATATCAAAATTAGGTACTAACAAAGAGCAAGGAACTGGCCTTGGTTTAATTATTGTGAATGAATTAGTTCAATATTTAGATGCTGGCATAGAAGTAAAATCAACTGAAAACGTTGGTACTGAAGTAATAATTAAATTGAAAAAGAGTAAATAAATTTAATTATTAAAAAGGTCCAAAATTTCACTTCTTTTAAATGCTTTATCAAAATAAATAAAATCATCTAAATATCCATAGAATAAAGACTTGTTAAAAGGGTTAGCCCCAAAATATATATTCGAAGCTGGTAAATCAAAGTTCTCTAATGTAGATTCCATCTCAAGAATACCATTTAAATATAGCATATAAATATTACCATTCTTTACTACACATACATGATTCCATAAATTATTATTGATTGAAATTGAAGTCTTTAGTAATAATGAGTTTTCTGGAAAAGGTTGTGATAAATTAAAATAGAGTTCTCCATTACTTTTTAACTTGAATGAAATAGAATTAGGATTTTTAGCAAGGTTTGTTAAAGTAATCAACGTAACTAAATCATTTTCAGAATCTCCAAAGTAATTAGTATTTGCTTTTAGCCAAAAAGATATTGTGTATTCTAAATCATTTGTTAGTACATAAGGTATAAAATATGTTGTTGGAATAGAGTCTTGGATTTTTAATGCTTTATCCTTTTTATTAAATCTATTAGTTGCAAAAATTAAAGTAGAATCTAAACCGTAAAATTTATCATCAAGTAAATTGAAATAAAATAAATCTTTATCTAAAGGGAAACTAAAAATTTCATTAAATCTTAAATCATAATCAACAAGTTTTGTATTATCAAATTCAACAATATGGCTTTTGTTAATCGCACCTTGTCTATCTTTTGCAATAATTTGAATATACAATTTGTTAGAGTTAATTTTATCAAATGTAATTTTGGGTTCAACAATATCTTTTGCAATTATTTTGACTGGAGGATTCTGTGTATCAACTAATACATCAAAAATTACAAAATTCTCTTCAGGATCAATTGAATTCCAGTTTATCTGTGTTTTATATGTATTTTCAGATTTTAAATTTAATATATTATATAAAAAAGGTTTTGTAGGAATTTTGTTATTTTTAACAACAGGGTTTAACGTTAAAATAGCATTTACATTGTCTTTTTCAGCATCAATTGAAATGTAAGAGTCATAGAAATTATCAGCTTCCACTATAATTAGATAATCTTTTTTTTCTAAAGAAGGAAAAGTAAATTTACCTTCTTTGTCAGATAAAATAATTTCAGAATATGGGATTGTACTGACAATAGCATTTGGTATAACTTCATTTGTCACTTTATTGAGAATTATTCCACTTAATTCAACAGTATTGTCTTTGTTTTCAGAATAAATTATTGTTTCTTTATCTCCGCAAGAGATTAAAAAGGCAATTGATAAGAGAAAAATTAAATTAATTTTCATATTAATTATTCCTAAGAATAAATATTTCTTCTAGACTAAGTACTCTATCATAAAATAGTATATCATCAATATAACCAAGGAAATAAGATGGAGTAGAAAATCTTGCTCCAATTAATATTGGGTTAGATGATGCTTGAGGTATTGAGCAAATGCCAGTAATGCTTAAAATTCCATTTTGGTATATTTTTACTTCTCCTTTTGAATAAACAACTATGATATTTGTCCATTCATTTGTAGGTATAATTGACTCTGCATAATTATATGTAAAATTCTTTCCATCATAAGCAGCAAATCCAACTTTTCTTTGAGAGTTAAGTATAATTCCCCAAGATGATTTTCCAGTACCTGTTCCTCCAAATTTTCCAAATAAGTCTGTATGTCCGTTTTGAAGAACTCCAATTGATTGGGAGTTTAGTTTTATCCACATTGAAACACTAAAGGAACTAACATCATTTAATTTATAAAGATCATCGACCTGTATGTAGCTTCCTCCATTAAAAAATGCAGATTTATCAACTTCGTCAAATCTATTTTTTTCAAAAACGGCTTTACTATTAATTATTGTTGGTTGAATGTTTTCTTTTGGTTTAACTATTTCATCTTTATCAAGTTTAAAATTCACATATTCACTTAATAATAGATCGTTAAGCAATGAAATAGTTTTAAAACTAATTAGATCACTTTGAGCTTCTTCCCCAAAAATATCACGTGATACAATTTTCAAATAATAGATCTTATCTTGTAATAATGTATCTTTTAGTACGATAGAGTTAGATGTTGTATCTTTAAATAATAAATTCATATTAGTATTTAATGTGTCTAAATAGACATCGTAAGTTAAGCTATTATTGTCTGGATCTGTTCCAAGCCATTCTATATTTAAATTTAAATAATTTGCAAATAGTTCTTCATTGATAGGTTTTAATATATTTGGTTTGTTGGGTGCTTCATTTTGAGAGTTTAAATCATATAATGAAATGTATGCTTTGCTAGTTTTGTTTTCGTTAACAGAAATGTAAATAGATTTATTGTAATAATTATTTTTTTCTGTAATTAATTTAAACTGTCCACTTTTAATGTTTTCTAAAAGAAAGTATCCTTCTTCATCGCTTAATGTAGTTGTGGAAGGTGGGTATGTACTTACGATGACATTCTCTAATGGTTCTTTAGTAATTCCATCAATGATAGTACCTTCTATACTTCCGAATAAATCTTTTTCATTTTCTTCTTCTATAATTATTGTTTTCTCTGTACCACATGAGTATAAAATAAGTAATAGTATAATAAATATGTTTGTTTTCATAATTTTATATTTTATATTTTTACTGAATTACATACTATATAACTGAATTTCTGATAAAAAGTTACACTATATCTAAATCAAATTTAGTGAAGTCGTTAATTTGATTGCCTGTGTTCACTGTGGTATTAGGTTCGAATAACATTATTGTTGCTTCTGAATGTGCTACTGGCTTATGTTCTATTCCTTTTGGTATTATAATCATTTCACCTTTATGAATTTCAATAATTCTATCTCTTAAGTGCATTTCAAATGAACCATCTATGACATAAAAAAGTTCGTCTTCATTGTCGTGTTTGTGCCAAATAAATTCGCCTTTTATTTTTGCTAATTTGACATGTTGATTGTTGAGTTCTCCAATTATTTTGGGAGACCAATGTTCACTGATATTCTCAGCTTTTTTTTTAATATTTATTTTATTTATCATTTTTTTCCATTTTATTGAATAGTTTGTATTCTGCTATAAAGGTAGCAAATGGTAATAATGATGCTAATAATACTAATGCTAAGGTCTTTTTTGACCACGAATATTCTTTATAAATGATTATACTAAGAATACAATATGCTATAAATAATACTCCATGGAACATTCCTATTACTTGATTAGGTTCTGGCATATCGTATAAGTATTTAAGAGGCATACTAACTACGAATAATAATAGATATGAAACCCCTTCTAAAAATGCAATAATTCTAAATATTTTCAATAAATTCATTAAATTTCCTTTTTATAAGGCAGTTTTGCAATTACATATATTTCTGTGTGTATTAGGTCTTGTATCTTACGTGCTATTTTCTTTTTTGTGAGCAATCTATTGTCAAAATATTGGTAAAATACTTCGTTTGACAATTTGAATGCTCTTTTTGTAAGAACGTTGTTTGGTTTGTTATGAGATATTTTTTCTATATCAAAGCCAATACTTTTCAATAAATATTCTAATGATTCTAAACTATAATGGAATAAATGATTTTCTGGTTGAAGCCAATCCCATTTGTCTTTAAGTATTTGACTCCAATAGGAATCAAAAGCAGGTACTCTTATATATAAGTAACCCGGTCTATTTAATTGTGATTTGATATTGGTAAGAAATGTGACTGGGTCAGGGATATGCTCTAACACATGCCATAACGTAATGTTGTCAAATTTCTGGTCAAAATCGCTAATATCTTGTCTTACATCAAGTTTCAATTTCTTTGTGTATAAATTTGCTGATTTGGATAATTCAGTCCCAAATACATTGTAGCCGTATCTTCGTGCTTCGTCTATGTAATATCCTTTGTCGCAACCAATATCTAATAAAGACGAAGGTGGTTTTGAATATTGCATCATATCTTTTATTAATGATATGTTTTCTGAGAATCGGAAATATCTTCTTCTTTCATCATTGTATGTATCGTTTAATGATATTTTATATTCATTTTGGTAGTATGTATCAATTTCATTTTGTTCAGGAAATTCATAATTAAATACTACTTTGCAATTTTTGCAAGAATATAAGTGAACTTTTCCATGTTTAAAGTCTTCTAATAATGATGAATCACAAATTTTACAGGTCATTCTTCTTTTGATTATTTTTACTAAGTAAATAGTCTTGGGCACTAAATTGCTGATCTTGATTTTCAACTTCTCTTTTAAGATATGTTCCATCATTTTGCAATAGCCAAGATTTTGTATTGTCTTTCCAATATATATCTAATAAATTAGATAATTTTTTTTGAATTTTTTTAGAGTTTATAGGCGTCATTACTTCAACTCTTTTGCTCAGGTTACGAGTCATCCAGTCAGCACTTGATATATAATACTGATTCTCGTCGTTTTTAAAATAGAAGATTCGGCTATGTTCTAAGAATCTACCGATTACACTTCGGACTTCAATATTTTCACTAATACCTGGTATGTTCGGTCTTAAGCAGCAAACACCTCTCACTAATAGTTTTATTTTTACTCCAGCAATAGACGCTTTGTAAAGTGCTTGAATTACTTCTCTTTGTGCGAGTTGGTTCATTTTTGCTATTATCAAGCCTGGGTTTTCTGGGGTCGATTTTTCTATCTCATTTTCTATTTTGCTTAGAAGAGATTTGAGTAAGTTATTTGGTGCAATGACTAATTTTTTCCAACTATTATATTTTGAAATTCCAGTTAGATAGTTGAATAAATGAATTGAATCGTTGCCTAACTCTTCATCATCGCTAAGGATAGATAGGTCGGTATATAATCGAGATGTTATGTGATTATAATTACCAGTTCCAATATGGACGTAAGATTTTAAATTATTTGCTTCTTTTCTTATTACTAAGGCAATTTTGCAATGAGTTTTTAAGCCAACGACTCCATATATTACTTTAACTCCAGATTGCTCAAGGTCTCTTGACCAAATGATATTGTTTTCTTCATCAAACCTTGCTTTTAATTCAACAAAGGCAGTAACATCTTTTCCATTTTCTGCAGCGTCTTTAAGTGCTTTTACAATTAATGGGCTAGAACCAACTCTGTAGAGAGTGATTTTAATTGCCATTACATTTTTGTCTTTAGCAGATTCTGTAATGAATCTAAGAGTAGAATTAGAGAATGAATCAAATGGATGATGTAAGAATACATCATTTTTTCTAATTGCATCGAATATACTTGAGTATTTTAGCTCTGGTGGTATTCGAGAGTAAAATAATTTATCTTTTAAATGTGCTAAATCTAATTTTGTTAAATTCATAAAATCTGGCATCTTTAGAGGTCTATTTAAAACATAGACATCTTCGTCTTCAAGATCGAGATAGCCCATTAATAGATTGACAAGCTCTTCGGGCATATTAGCGTTTACTTCTAATCTGATTGCGGCTCTACCGAATTTTCTTTGTTTTAGTTGTTCTTCAATTTCAGATAATAAGTCTTCTGCTTCATCTGCTGAGATTTCAATATCAGCATCACGGGTTACTCTGAAAGTATTTGCTGCTTCTACATTTAAGCCAGGGAAAAGTAGATCGGCGTTCTCTCGGATTAAATTTTCTAAAAGTACAAAATGATAGCCCTTATCTCGCTTGATTTTAATAAATCTATCGAATAGTGTAGGGATTTGAAGAAAGGCAACGTTCTTTTCTGAGAATTTTAACGACTCATCATTTATTATGAAGGCAATGTTTAGACTTCGTTCTATTAATCGAGGAAAAGGATGTGTACTATCTAAAATTAATGGTGTTAAAACTGGTAGTACTTGAGTAATGAAATATTCTCTCAAGTATCTGATTTCTTTTTTAGTTAAGGAATCAAATCTGTGAATAAAAATTCCTTCCTTATTTAATTCTGGAACAATTTGTTCGTTCCACAAGTTACCTTGATGTTCGTAAATAGGGAGTAGTTTTTCACGTATTTCTGTTAGTTGCTGTTGTGGGGTTTTCCCATCGTAAGATAAATCTTCTATGCCTGCGGCTATTTGGGTTTTAAGTCCAGCCACTCTAATCATAAAAAATTCATCTAAGTTTGAACTTAGAATACTGATGAATTTTAATCTTTCTAACAAAGGATGTTTGTTACCTTCGGCTTCTGATAGAACTCTTTTGTTAAATTCTATTAAGCTGGTTTCCCTGTTTAAGTAATATTCATATTTTTCAGTTTCTATTGTTTTCATTTTAATAATAAACTTTTAAATTATTTAGTTCTTTTAATTTTAGTATAGTAGTTTCAGTAAGGAAATTATTTCTTAATTGTAAAATTTTTATATTCGAGAACTGAATATCAGGTACTTCTTCAATTAGATTACTATTAAGGGATACTGAAGTTAATGAGTTTAAGTTGAATAAGTAATCTGGTAAAACTTTTAATTTATTTTCATTCAGATTAATAATTCTAAGTTGTGAAAGACATGTGATGTTTTGAGAAATCGAGTCAATTTGGTTTTTAGCTAAGTCTATACTTTCTAATGATGATAAATAACAAATATTAGAATCTATTGATTTTAATTCATTATTTCGCATTATTAGGTATTTGAGATTAGTGTAATTAGCAAAGAAGTCTGGTATTGATTCAAATTTATTATTAGATAAATCTAAATTTATAACTTCTTTGAATAATCCTATATTAGATTTTAACGAATTAGTCCCTAAGTTAGAAAGGAATAAAGCGTTTAATTTTATTAATTTATTGAATGAACTTGGAAGTTTTTCTAAATTATTATCATTTAGGTTCAAAGACTTTAATCTAAATAAATTACCAAAATTATCTGGAATTTCTTTTAAATTATTGTTGGATAAGTCCAATTTCTCAAGTTTTTCGAGATAACAGAATCCATCTGGCAGTTCATAGATGTCATTTTCTGAAAGGTTAAGTTCATTTAGTTGATTTAGTTTAACAATGCTCCCTGGTATAGTCGATATTTTATTATTTGAAATATCTAAATATGTTAGACTAACAAGTTTTGTTAAATTAATATTAAAGTAGTTTATTGAATTATTAGATAAATTAAGATGTTTTAAATTAGTATTATTTCCAAAGTCATTGTTAATTTCTATTATATGATTGTTGGAGATAATTAATTTTTCTAAAGAAGATATATTGAAAACTCTTGGGTCAAGGTAATTAATTTCATTTTTAGAGAGGTTTAGTGTTTTTAGATTTTTACAATTAAAAATTACTTCAGGAATTGATGAGAATTTATTTTTAGACAAATCAATTTCGACTAAACTATCTAAAGAAGATAAGTTTATATCAAAGCTATTAAGATTATTACCTGAAAGATTAATAACTTTCAAGTTTTTAAATTTATCAAATGTTCCATAAATAGAGTCAATATCTTTATTTTTAAGAGAATACTCAATAATCTTATCAAATTCTTTAACATTAGTTAAAGACTTATTGACATCGTAAATATTATCTGCGAATACAAGGGAAATTAAAAAAAATAGAAGCATCATTTACTTTTCTTTTTGTTAAGAGAAAATTTATTTTCAACGTATTTAGAAAGTTTTACGAATGGGAACCCTAAAAGTAAATAGATGATAGCCACAAGAATACCTAATCCAATATGATCGTAATAAGTTGAAGCTAATCTACTATATTCTTTTGTTAATTCTACCATTGTAATAACTGAAACTAAAGAAGAGTCTTTTAATAATGAAATAAAATCATTAGTTACAGGAGGAATTACTAATCTTACAGCTTGAGGCACAATTATATGTCTTAGTGCTTGATATTTAGTCATACCAAGTGATATGGCAGCTTCTAACTGACCTCTTGGAACGGAATATAATCCAGCACGATAATTTTCTGCTTCATAAGCCGCATAATTTAGTCCAAGCCCTAATACACCAGCAATGAGAGGCGATATGTTTATACCGATTTGGGGAAGTCCATAGTAAATTAGATAAAGTTGGATTAGTAGTGGTGTTCCTCTTACTACTTCAATATATGTTTTAGCTAACAGTGATAGTGCACTGCTACCATATACTTTCATCAGAGCAAGTATTAGACCCAAAAGAACTGCTAATATCATTGCCATTATACTTAAATACAAGGTAGTAACAGCACCTGCTGCTAAGTCAGGCATTGATACTAAGTAACGTTCAAATTTTTCTCTCCAAGTGATTTCTCTTTCTTGGAATTTTAGAAATGAATTGAATCCACTTGCATCTGTTTTAGTTTTAGAATAATCATTGAAGTGACGAGCCATATCGTCATTCCAGATATTCCATTTGTCGTATATTTCTCTTAACTTACCTGTTGTTGCTAATTTTGATATTGCAGAATTTACTTCTTTTATTAAATCTTTTCTGTCTTTTTTAGCAGCAATACCATAGATAACTTCTCCAAACTTTTTATCAAGCAGTTTTATGTCAGGGTTCCAACTTGCGTAATATAATGCAACTGGTTGGTCAATTAAAACACCATCTATTCTTTTTATTCTTAAATCAGCATAAGAGTTTGCTTCAGATTCATAAGTTTTTACTTCTATTCCACCTTCATCTCTTAGTATTCTTTCAGCTAAACTACCTTTTAGAGTTCCAGCTTTTCGATTTTTTAAGTCAGGTAAATCAGTAATTCTATCATCGTTAGCTCTAACTGCTAAGACTTCATAAGTGATAAAGTATGCTTCAGAAAAGTTTACTACTTGAGCTCTGTCAGGTGTTATTTCTAGACCATTGATTGCAAGGTCGTAATCTTCTCTTTCAAGCCCTGGTATTAGACCGTCCCATGAGTTTTGTACGAATTGAAGTTCGTCATAGCCAAGCTCTTCTGCGATGGCGGTGATAATATCTACTTCAAAACCAATCATTTTAGAAGGTAATCGAGGGTCTTGAAATACAAAAGGAGCTCCACTTTCGGCATCAGCAGCCCATCTCAGAACTTTTTTCTGAGCAGAAAGTGAAAAAGTAAAAATTAAAATTAAAAGTAAACTAATTAATGTATTTTTCATAAATTTAATCAACAAATATTTTTAAATACTCACGAGTATGTGGGTTTTTGGCTTTTGTAAATATCTCTTCTGGAGTTGCCATTTCTAATATTTCCCCTTCGTGCATATAAACAATGTAATCAGATGCAGTTTTAGCAAAGTGCATTGAGTGAGTAACAACTATTTGTGTCATTCCTTCTTTATTTAAAGTTCTCATAACTTCGGCTACTTCGTCAACTAATTCGGGGTCTAAAGCTGAAGTTGGCTCATCATATAACATTACTTGAGGGTTTAGAGCTAAAGCACGAGCAATCGCAACCCTTTGAGCTTGACCACCAGATAATTCATAAGGCATTCTATCTGCATATTTTGCCATTCCAACTTTTTCTAAGTTGTTTAAAGCAGAAATTCTTGCTTCTTCTTTGTTCCCTTTTTTTACAATCACAGGTGCAATTGATACATTATCAAGTACATTCATGTGAGGAAAAAGATTAAAACTTTGGAATAACATTCCAACTCGAGATCTTAGAGCATGAGCTTTAATTTGAAAATCTTCATCAATACCAGGCACTCTTTCATACCCTTGGAAAGGCATACTTACGCTTGTTCTAATTTTTGCAACATTTTCAGCAATTTCTTGAGCTTTTTGTAAACTTCCTTCATTTCTGTTAATTGAAATCCCTGCAATTTTGATACTGCCTTGGTCTAAAATTTCTAAACTATTAAGACATCTTAAGAAAGTTGTCTTACCACAACCTGACCTTCCAATAATTGAAACTAACTTTCCTTGCTCAACTTCAAAATTTACTCCTCTAAGTATGTGGTTACTACCATAGTACTTATGTAAATTTTTAACTTCAATAATCTTCTCTAAGTTATCTATCATACTTTAAAATTAATAATACAGTTTGCTAATTTATAGAAATCCTAAAAAGTAAATCAATTGATTTCCAAAATAAATTTTTAATTTACATTTTAAAAAAACATAAATTAATAAATTATTAGGAAAAAATTGCTATGGAAAGTGAAAATAGTGGCAAAAATGATGCTAGTTCATTAAGAAATAGATTAAAAAAGATAAATAATTTCACTTTAGGTGGAATATTACATTATTTAAAAGGACTTCTTGATTTAAGCCATGGGAGTGATGAAGAATTAGCCAAAGAGGAAATTCTAAATAATATAGAATTTAAAGGTGCTAATTTATGGATTTTAGCTTTCTCAATTTTTATTGCGAGTATTGGGTTAAATGTTAACTCAACAGCAGTAGTAATTGGTGCGATGTTAATTAGTCCGCTGATGGGTCCGATATTAGGTATTGGTCTTGCAGTGGGTATTAATGATTTTGATACCTTGATGAAATCTGTTAAGAATTTATTGATTGCAGTTACTATATCTGTTATTACTTCTACTTTATATTTTGCTATTTCACCACTTTCTGATGCACAATCTGAATTGTTGTCGAGGACAACTCCAACAATATTTGATGTGTTTATTGCATTATTTGGTGGTTTGGCAGGTATTGTAGGTACTTCGAGAAAATTAAAAGGAAATGTAGTTCCTGGAGTTGCTATTGCAACAGCATTGATGCCTCCTCTTTGTACTGCTGGATATGGTCTTGCTACTATGAATTTCCAATATTTTATTGGTGCATTTTATTTGTTCTTTATAAACTCTGTGTTTATTGCACTTTCTACTTTGCTAATTGTTAGGATAATGAAATTTAAGCGAAAAGGTTTTGTGGATGATGAAAGAGAAAAAAAAACCAAGGTTTATATAACTGTGTTTGTTATTTTGACAATAATACCGAGTATAATAATTGGGTCACGAGTTGTTAGAGAGTCTTATTTTAAACAAAATGCTTATAGGTTTATAAATGAGAATATGGAATTTATCGGTTCGAGGGTTATTAATAGGGATTTGATTTTTAATTCTGATACTTCAAAAATTGAAATTACGATAATTGGAGATGTCGTTAGCGATAATAGAATTAGTGAATTGAATAAGAAATTAAAATTTTATGATTTAGAGAATACTAAATTAATAATTTACCAACAGAAAGATAATCTCGGAAAAATCAAAGAAGAGCTTAATAAAGATTTGAAAGTTGGTATTTTGGAAAACCTTTATAAGAATAATGAAGCTATTGTAAAAGATAAAGATTCTAAGATAAAATTTTTGGAATATGAACTTGAGAAATATAAAAAGAATGATTATCCTATTAGGGCTTTATTGGGTGAAATAAGGATAGTTTTCCCAGAATTAAAATCAATTTCGCTTTCAAACGTAATTATTGCTAATGTAGAAAGTATGAAAACAGATACTATTCCAACTGCAATTACTGAATGGAATACTAAAGATATTCCTGAAGCGAAGTTCAAAACTTGGTTAGGTCTAAGACTTAATGTTAAGAATATAAAGATAGTTGCTACAAAAGTTAAAGCAAGTAATGGTAACTAAATTAGGAATTTTGAGTATATAATTTATATATTCAATTATTTAAAAAAAAGATAATGTATTTAAAGATTTTATCATATTTGTTTGTTTTATTTGTTTATAGTTCAAGTTCACAAGAGCAGAAGTGTTTTGATTTTCTACTTTTAGATGGAGCTGAGCCAATACTCACTTATGGAATGGACACTACTAATAATTGGTATGCAATTACTGAACCATTTCAAAATAGATATAGATTAGTCGTTAATGGGGAAGAGATTGAAGCAATGTTAAATGTAACTATTCCTATTTTTAGTCAAGATGGAAAAAGATGGGCTTCATTTGCTGAAGATAATAGTGGCTGGATGCTGTTTACTGAAAGTGATGTTTATACTTTTAATGCGACTAATGTTGGAGATATTGCTTTTTCAGAAAATTCAGAAGTAGTTGCTTATTCGTACTTTGAGACAAATTTAGAGATTATTAAACTTGGAGATAAGCAGTTTAGCGATTATAGAAAGAAGAAAGGTTTGTGGTTGGACCATAGTGGTGATAAAGTAGCTTATATTATTCAGAATGCTAATCAAGAAGTCTTGAAAGTGAACGGCGAACAGATTAATTCATTTGACAAGGTTTATCCTGTTGGTTTTTGGGAAGATGGTGATATAATTTATGTTGGTATGTTTGGTGGATATTTTCAAGTGTATAAAGGTAAAGATGCAATATCTGATACTTATTCTAATATACCTGAAATTAAATTGAATAGGAGAGGTAATGTACTTGCTTATATTGCTCGAATGATGAATGAAAGGTATGTGGCTAAGTTAGTAAGTGATGACTATAATGAAGCAATAATATCTGAAAGATATGACAATGTTACTAATCTAACTTTGCACCCAACAGAAGCAATAATGGCTTACTCGGCAGTACTTTATAATGCATTTACTATCAATATGAATTTGACTGAATATTTTTCTGGTGAATATAATACTATTCCTGAATTTACTTGGAATGGTGAAGAATTGTATTTTCTCGGTTGTAGAATTAATTGTTTTTTCTCGGTAAATGGACAGAATACTAATACTCAGGTATCTTTACCGGTAGATAAATATTATGCTCGAAAACCGAATTCTGATACTTTTGCATATAATACTGGGTCTTCATTAGTTGTTAGATATTTGTCTGATGGTGATATGAGATCTGGATTGATGACAAATGAAACAATAAATCCAAGATATAACAGATTCGAAGATAGATATGAAACACTTGGTGTAATTAATAATAGATTGTATTTATTAACTTGTAGAGATTAAAATGATTTCAATAAATTCTTATGCAAAAATTAACTTTGGTTTGCAGGTCTTAAATAAAAGGGCTGACAATTTTCATAATATTAATAGTTTATTCGCAAGAATATCTTTAAAAGACTTGATGTATATAGAAGAAAGTGAAAAAAATGAGATTCGATTTACTAATGATATTAATATTCCTCTTGAAGATAATTTAGTATATAAGGTGATTGTAGCTTTTAAAAAGAAATTTAATATCGCAGATAATTTTAAAATAACAATTAATAAGAGAATACCTATCGGTGGTGGTCTTGGAGGTGGCAGTTCAAATGCGGCTACAATTTTGGATTCACTTGCTAAAATGTACAAGGTAGAGGATGATTATAAATCATTATCAATAATAGCTCAGAAGATAGGTAGTGATGTTCCTTTTTTCTTGAAACCTGGGATTGCTATTGGGCAGAGTAGGGGGGAATTACTTAAATACTTTCGTGCGATTTTTCCATATAAGATATTAATTGTAAATCCTAATATAAATATATCAACTCCAGAGGCATATAAGAGTTTGAAAAGAGATGGTGAGATGACCAAAGTGCTTGATTTTCAAAATTTATTTTATCGTGGATTGGATAATCCTGTTATATGGAGAGAATTTATTATCAATGATTTTGAGAAAGTAATTTTTAATATACATCCCGAACTTAGTGAGATTAAAAGTAAACTTTATGATAGTGGAGCTGTATTCGCTTTGATGTCAGGTAGTGGTTCGACTATGTTTGGTATTTATAAAAATACGAAAGATGCTAAAAAAGCAGAAGTAAATTTCTCAAATTATTTTACAAGTATTTGCGATATGGTTATATAATTTTATTTATTTTAATTAAACTTTTAGCGAAAAATATAGTCTTATCTATTTTATTGGAACTTAATGAAGATAATAACGTAATGTTTTCATTAGCAACATTTAATATAAGCAGGAATATCAATGCTCTTTTTACTGATTCTATTTGCCAATCTTTCCTTTTCTCAAGTCGCTGATAATAAAGCTTTAAGTCTTGAAGATTGTATAAATATTGCAAAGAAACAAAATTTTGATATAATTTTAACTAAATCAAATATTAATGCAGCAAGTGCAAACCTAACTAATGCATTTGGAAATTATTTACCTTCAATTAGATTAAATAGTGGATTTAGTCAATCAAGTTTCCAAACACAAAGATCAACTCCTGTAATAGATCCGATAACAAATCAAATTGCTATAGATCCAGTTACTGGATTTCCAAAGACCCAATTATCGTGGGAATTTGTAGATGCTTCTACTTATAATTTAGGTTTTAATGCTAATTATACTATTTTTGATGGATTTTCGAGAGAAGCAAATTATAACCAAGCAAGTAAAAGATTAGATGCTTCTTTTTTAGATACTGAACAAACAATAAGTAACGTAATATTAGATGTTTATAGGAATTATATTGATGTAGTTAATAAATATCAAGTTGTAAAAATCAGAAAACAAAACTTGCAAGAAGGTAAAAAACTACTTGAAAGAATTAATGCCCAATTTGAGGCAGGAGCAACTCAAAAGGGAGATGTTTATGCTCAAGAAGCTGAATTAGGTAATAGAGAAATTGCTTTAATTCAGTCAGAAAATGATTTGGCTATTGCAAAAGCAAATCTATTTAATGTTATGGGACTTGACCCAAATAGTGAGGGAGAGTTTTTAGAATCTTCTTTACCAAGCAATATTGAAGATGTGGAATTAAAAGCATTTATGCAGGAATTAGGTTCTTTGGATAATATAATAGAGGAAGCAAAGAAAAATAGAGCAGATTATGAATCTGTTAATTTGCAATTAGAAATGTCTGAAGAAGGAATAAATAGAGCAAAAGGTAGTTATTATCCAACTGTATCTGCGAATGCTGGATGGAATTGGGCTAATCAAGAAATTAGTAATTTTAATAGAAATGGTAGGATAAATTTTGGTTTATCTTTGAATATGCCGATTTTTCAGAATTTTTCTATTAATAATCAAGTTCAGCAAAGTACTCTTCAGTTTGAGCAAACTCGGAATCAATTATTAAAATTTGAACAGAGTTTGAAGACTCAATTAAAAACTTCTTTTTTGAATTTACAAGCAGCTGAAAAACAATTAGAAATAACTAATAGAACACTAAAGAGTTCAGAATTAAATTATCAAAGCACTAAAGAAAGATTTGAATTAGGAGTAGCTAATATAGTAGAACTTACTGCTGCTAATACTCAATATATTAGTACTCAAATTAACAGAATAAATAGTGTTTATAATTATGTCTTGGCTCAGAAAGAGTTATTATATGGTATTGGAAATTTAGAATAAAGGAATTTATGGATTTTAATAATAACAATATGCCTGAAGAAGGAAGTCCAGAATATATTGAAATGATGAAACAATATTATGGAGATGATTTTGAATTAGGTTATCGAGTTGGTTTTTGGAAAAGAGTAGGATCTCATGTGATAGATATGATTTTTATAACTATTGCTGGAATGATAGCTTTTTTTAATAATGATAGCTTTAATGAAATGATGACAAGATTTTCGGGTGGAGATGTTGATATTTTAGATCCAAAATTGCAAGATCAATTTGCACAAGTTAGTTTGGAAGTAGTACCTATCATCATGTTAGTTAGATTTTTCTACTTTGCTACTGAAATATTTATGGCAAAATCAGTTGGTAAAATGATAATGGGATTAGAAATTGGTAGTGAAGATAGACAAAAAGCAGATTTGGTTCAGTTATTAAAAAGATATTTTATAAAACATGCAGATACTGTACTATATTTGATATTTGTAATAACAAGTATAAGTGTATTAAATTCGGCTACAAATATTATTGGATATGTTATATTGTTTGGTTTCTTGATGGTATTAAGAAGAGAAAGACAAGCATTACATGATTATGCTGCTAAAACTGCAGTTTTTAGTAAAGACGCAATTAAAAATTAAAAAATAATGGATTTAAAAAATGGCTAAGAAGAAAAAATCGAAATTGATGTGGATTATTTTAGCTTTAGTGATAATATTGGGAGTTTCATTTGCTTATTTGAAAGTATTTATGAAGCAAGATGACTCTATATTAGTAACTACATCGAAAGTTTCGAGAAAAACAATTATTCAAAAAGTTTCTGCAGTGGGTAGTATTAAACCAGAAACTGAAGTGAAGATATCTTCGGAAACTTCTGGAGAGTTAATTTACCTTGGTGTGAAAGAAGGTGATACTGTGAGCGTTGGTCAAATACTTGCTCGTGTAAAACCTGATATTATTGAAACTCAGTTGAAACAACAAGAAGCGGCTTTAGATGGTGCGAAGATGGATATTGAGTTTCAAGAAGCGAATGTTGAACAAACAAAAGCAATTTTTAAAAGAACTAAAGAATTGTTTGAAAAAGAGTTTTCTTCAAGACAAGATTTAGAGAATGCTAAGGCAAATTATGACAAAGCACAATCGCAATATCAATCAGCATTAGCAAGGTTTGCACAATCTCAAGCTTCGTTAAGTCAGATAAAAAGAAGTGCTGACAGAACTACAATTTACTCTCCTATTGATGGAGTAGTAACGAGTTTACTTGTTGAGATGGGTGAGAAAATACTTGGTACTGCTCAGTTTCAAGGAACTGAAATTATGAAAGTAGCGGACTTAAATGTTATTAATGCTATTGTAGAAGTTGATGAAAATGATATTGTTTTACTCGAGAAAGGTGATAGTGCAAGAGTAGAAATTGATGCTTTCCCGAATAAAATATTTAATGCTTATGTTTTAGAAATAGGACATTCTGCGATTTTATCGAATACTGGTAGTCAGGATCAGGTAACAAATTTTCAAGTAAAATTGAGATTATTAGATTATGATAGTAAGATTAGACCAGGAATGAGTTGTGAAGTTAAGATAGAAACTGAGATTAGGAAAGATGTATTAGCAGTTCCTCTTCAAGCAGTTACTGTTAGAACAAATATAGAAAGTCCAGATGAATCAAAACGTGGTATTAGAAAAGTAGAAGAAAAAGGTAGAGCTTCTAATAAAGCTAAACCAGTTGTATTTATTAAAGATGGAAATTTTGCTAAATTAAATTCTGTTGAAGTTGGAATTAGTGATAATGGTTTTATTGAAGTATTGAGTGGATTGGAAGAAGGACAAGAAATTATTTCTGGGAATTATACTGCAGTTTCAAAAGAATTGAGTGATTCATCAAGAATAAGAATTGAAGGTGAAGAAGGTAAAGGTAGAGGGAATGGAAAAGGCAAAAGAGGTAATAGATAAATGGAAAGTAAAACCGTAATTGATATAGAGAACATTTCTAAAATATATGAAATGGGGACTCAACAAGTTTTTGCCTTGAGAGATGTGAGTTTGAAAATAGGTGAAAATGAATATGTTGCTTTGATGGGACCATCTGGTTCTGGGAAATCAACTTTGATGAATATACTTGGATGTTTGGATACTCCAACAGATGGGAAATATTTGTTTAAAGATGAAAATGTAAAAGAAATGACTGATAATGATTTGGCTGAAATCAGGAATAGAGAAATCGGCTTTGTGTTTCAGACATTTAATTTATTACCAAGGGCAAATGCTGTTAAAAATGTAGAATTACCTTTAGTTTATTCTGGTATGTCGCCATCGAAAAGAGAAGAGTTGGCTGAGCAAACTCTAATAAATGTAGGACTTGGCGATAGAATGGATCATAAACCAAATGAATTATCTGGTGGTCAAAGACAAAGAGTGGCAATTGCTCGTGCTTTAGTAACTAATCCTGCAATAATATTAGCCGATGAACCAACTGGGAATTTGGATACGAAGACTGGTGATGAAATTATGATTTTGTTTAATAAATTATGGCAAAATGGAAATACTATTATTCTTGTAACCCACGAAGAAGAAGTAGCAATGCATGCTAAACGAATAATTAGAATGAGAGATGGATTGATAGAGTCTGATACTGAAAACCCACACTTTAAAGTAAAATAAATTTAATGAAAATACTTTTTGAGATATTTGAAAATTTAAAAATGTCATTTGAATCAATTATTGCAAGTCCTTTGCGATCGTTCTTGGCATCTTTAGGTGTAATGGTAGGTATCTCTATAGTGATTTTAATGGGCTGGTTGCTAGATGGTTTAGATAATTCTTTTCAAAAGACTTTTGAAATCATCGGTGCAGATATGATTTACGTTGATAAATGGGATTGGACAGGTGGTAAATCTTGGAAATTATTAAGAAATAGAAAGAATTTAACTTTAGAACAAGCGTTAAAATTGAAAGAAAATCATACTTCTGCTGAAAGAGTTATTCCTAATTTTAATCAATGGGGCGGGACAGTTCAATTTGAGAAGGAAACAATTGAAGGAATAAGTGTAGTTGGTGCTCCATCTGAGAATCAACATACTCCTGCAGGTGATTTGATTGAAGGACGATATTATACTGAATTTGAAGATAATCAAGCTGAACAAGTTTTAGTTATTGGTTATAATGTATATAAAGCACTTTTTCCTAATGGTAAAGCTGTCGGTGAAATTGTTAAAATGAATAATAGGAAGTATGAAATTATCGGTGTTGTTAGAAAACGTGGTACTTTTATGTTTGACTTTATTGATAATCAAGTATTTATACCAATAAATAATTTTATAAAGGTATATGGAAATAAATCAAGAAGTGTTAATATTGGTGTGAAAGCTGGTTCTAAAGAGAAATTAGATGAAGTTAGGACTGAGACTATTGGGTTGATGCGAACAATTAGAAATGTAAAACCTGAAGCAGAAAATGATTTTTCTATAAATGAAACTAAAGTTTTTGAAGAATCTATTGCAAAAATTAGAAGTATTATTTGGTTAGCAGGAATAGGGCTTACAATGTTATCTTTTGTAGTTGGTATTATTGGTATTATGAATATAATGTTTGTATCTGTAACCGAACGTACAAAAGAAATTGGAATTAGAAAATCGATGGGAGCAAAGAAACGAAGTATCTGGTCACAGTTTTTATTTGAGTCTTCGGCGTTAACTTTTGGTGGTGCTTTGATTTCTATTGTTGTTTGTAGTGGATTAATTTATGTGGCAAGAATTGCAGTAATTAAATTTTTCCCAGATATAAGCGAAGTTGTGGAGTATTTCCCTCCTTATTTATCTTTACAATTAGTTATAATAGCATCTTCAGTTTCTATTGTTTTAGGTATATTTGCTGGTTTAATTCCTGCAATTCGTGCATCAAATCTTGACCCAGTAAATGCTTTGAGGGCTGATTAATGAATATATTTGAATCAGTTTTAATGGCATTTGGTTCGATTAGAGAACATAAATTACGTTCTTTTCTTATTTTATTGAGTATTTCTATAGGTGTTTTTGCTATTTTTGGTGCTGGAACTTTTGTAACCGCTATTGATAATACTGTCCAAAATGAAATGTCTGCTCTTGGAGATAATACTTTTCAGATAAAAAGAATGCCTTCTATTCAGATGGGAAGAATGTCAAGAAGAAAGTATTGGCGAAGACCACGAATTAATTTTAAGCAAGTTGAAGAATTAAAACAAAGAGTAAATCTTACTCCCTTTATTAGTACTTCTGCTGAAGGTGGTGGAGAAATTATTAAGTCAAGGTATATTAGTTCTGATCCAAATGTATCTTTAGTTGGGGCTGATGATATTTATTTTGTTAATTATAATTATGATTTGCAAGATGGTAGGGCTATTTCTTCTGCTGATATTGAATATAAAAGGAATGTGGCTGTAGTTGGAACTGATGTAATTAAGAAAATTTTCCCTAACTTAAATGTAATTGGTGAAACGATAACTATTAAGAATCAACAATTTGAAATAATTGGGATATTAAAAGAGAAAGGTGCCGTTTTGGGTAATAGCCAAGATAACCAAGTTATTATACCTATTAACTTGTATCTGAAGTATTATGCTGATTGGAGATTATCATTAAATGTAACTATAAAAGCATCTGATAAAGTGAATTTGGATAAAACAATTGACCAAACAATTGGTGCTATGAGGATCATTAGAAATCTGAAACCTTGGGAAGATAATGATTTTGAACTCGAAACTAATGATACTATAAGTGAACAATTTAGTGGATTAACAAGTTTTCTAACTGTATTTGGTATGTTGATTGGTATATTTACATTAGTTGCTGCTGGTATTGGTATCACTAATATTATGTTAATTACTGTAAAAGAACGTACGAAGGAAATTGGACTTAGAATGGCTGTTGGTGCTAAAAGAAAATGGATTTTGCTTCAATTTATAATAGAAACTATAACAATTTGTCAAGTTGGTGGGGTGATTGGAATATTAATTGGTCTTTTAGTTGTTTGGATTGCTACTATATTTACTGGTATGACTTTGATAATACCAATAGATTGGATATCAATTTCAATTATAATAGCAACAGTATTAGGATTAGTATCTGGGTTTTACCCAGCATATAAGGCATCTAAACTTGATCCAATCGAAGCATTAAGATATGAATAGGAAAATAAGATGATTGAAATTTCTTTAGCATTTGTCATTATAACTATTAAATTTATTATCTCAGTAGTGATAATTAAAACACTTCCAAATAAGCATACTAAAACTTCTATATTCAGATATTTTATGTTAATCACTACTAAAAACCTTCTGATATTTGCATTAGTAATCTATTTTATACAACAAAGTACTACTTTAGATAAAGAGTTTTTTTACATTGCTCTCTTTGTTGCCTATATATTATACATACCATTTGAATTAAACTACACTCGAAAATTCTTCAAGCAAGATTTGAAGAGATAAAATAAATCATTCCTCTTATATTAAGTAATTAATAAATACGTCATTTCACTCATATATATATGAATGTATTAATGATGTATATTAATAATGGAATTACTAAATATGACCTATCACGAAATAATCGATGAACTGAATCTATTAGCTAATGAAGAGAATGTCAAATTCAAAGAAAAGAAGTTTGGTATAGTATCTAATAATGCTCTTGGCATATATCACAAAGACCTAAAAGCTTTTGCAAAACAATTAAAAAAGAGTGATGAATTAGCAATTCAGTTATTTGAATCGAATATATATGAAGCAAAAATACTTTGTAGTATGTTATATAATCCTAAAAATCTTACTGAAGAGTTGATGGAAAAGTGGATAAGGACCTTTGAGAACTGGGAAATCTGCGACACCTTTCTGTATGGCTTTGTTCGCAAAAACGCCGTACGCGAGCTTTATGGCGGTCAAATTATCGGATAGAAGTGCTGAATTTGAGAAAAGAGCGGCTTTTTCGATTATGGCTGCACTCTGTATGGCTGATAAATATGCAGAAAATGGGCTTTTTAAGCAGTTTTTGACTATTATATACAAGAATGCGACTGATGAAAGACTTTATGTTAAGAAAGCAATCAATTGGGCATTAAGAAATATTGGAAAAAGAAACAAAGATTTGAAAGAATCTGCTATTAATTGTGCTAATGAAATATTAAAACTTAATAACAAAAGTGGAAATTGGATTGCAAATGATGCTCTAAAAGAATTGAATGAGGAAAATGTGAGGTGTTCTGACTACCCCAGACACATTTATAGAGCATAAGATTATGAAAAAAAATATAGAAAACAGAGTAAAATTGGAGTCAAATGATAAGTTAACATTACTTGTTAGGGAAAAAGATATAGAATATTGGGAAGATTTACTAATATTTATTAGAGATTTACCTTACGGAAGGAATACAAATCGTGAAGATTTGGGTTTAGTGATGAAAGAATTGAGGGGGACTTGTAGTTCAAAACATGCTTTCTTAAAAGAAATAGCAGATAGAAATGGAATAGAAAATATAAAATTGATATTGGGAATTTATAAAATGAGTGAAAATAATACCCCAAAAATAGAAAATACTCTTAGCAAAGTAGGATTAGAATATATACCAGAGGCACATTGTTATTTAAAAATTGAAAATATAGTACTCGATTTGACTATAAATGAATCAAATTTTGAAAAAATAAAAGATGATGTAATAAAAAAAATTGAAATTAATGCTGATGATGTTGGAGAATTTAAGGTAGAATTTCATAAAAATTATTTAAAAAATTGGATAGAAAAAGAAAATATGAAATTATATTTTGAAGAAATTTGGAAACAAAGGGAGAAATGTATTAGAAAATTAGAAGAAAAATTGAAATAAATGTAAGTAAAAAGAAATTGAAATATAATTTAATAAGAAAAATAATGAAATATGAATTGTAAAATAAATCAAAATTTAGATAAATGAAAAAATGAAATATGACAAAATTAGAAAATTTAAAAAAACAGCAAAAAAGTTTAAAATTCCTAGACGCTGTTTTTTTACGCTTAAATATTGGATATAAAAAAGATAAGTTTTGAGTAATGATTTTTGACAAAGATAAATTAAAAAAACTTTGAAAAATAATTTGGAAGTTAATTTTCTTTGCCGTAATATTGTATTCTAACTCGTTCACAAACGAAAATAGTTCTTAAAAATAAAAAGAAGTTTCTAAAAAATAAAATTTGGTTTGTATTATTAATTTCCTTAATTTTGCATTCCTTTTTAAAACGAAAACGAAAAAGTGATTTTTCAAAATGTTCTTAGAAAAAATAATTTTAGATTTTTGAAAATAAAATTTGGTTTGTATTACAAAAGTTTCTTAGTTTTGCAATCCTTTTTAAAACGAAAGCGAAAAAGTAATTTTTCAAAATTGTTCTTAGAAAAAATAATTTTAGATTTTTGAAAATAAAATTTGGTTTGTATTACAAAATTTTCGTAATTTTGTAACCCATTCCAAAACGGAAACGGAAAAAAGTTTTTAAAAAAAAGTTCTTTGAAAAGTTAACATATAAAAATAGAGAATGTACTTTAAGGTCAATTAGCTTTGAGACAACAAAAACATGAAATTGAAATTAAATTTTTAAATTCAACGGAGAGTTTGATCCTGGCTCAGGACGAACGCTGACGGCGTGCCTAACACATGCAAGTCAAGGGGCCTTCGGGTCACTGGCGCACGGGTGAGTAACGCGTGGATAATCTACCCATATCTCTGACATAACTGCTGGAAACGGTAGCTAATATCAGATGAGGCCTACGGGTCAAAGTTTTAATGGATATGGATGAGTCTGCGTCTGATTAGCTAGTTGGTAGTGTAATGGACTACCAAGGCAACGATCAGTAACTGGTCTGAGAGGATGATCAGTCACACTGGAACTGAGACACGGTCCAGACTCCTACGGGAGGCAGCAGTGAGGAATTTTGGACAATGGGGGAAACCCTGATCCAGCGACGCCGTGTGTGGGATGAATCGGTTATTCCGTGTAAACCACTGTCAGATGGGAAAAAAAGAACCTTCGGGGTTCTGGGATTGTACCATCAGAGGAAGGACC
>JAUIIX010000096.1 GCA_030431515.1 bacterium | reverse complement strand
ATTTTTAATATCTGGTCTTTATACCCCAGATCTTCATCTTCTATTTCTTCTATTAAAGTAACACCTGCACCATCACCAAATAAAATACAATGACTTCTATCATTCATATTCATAATTGATGACATTTTATCAGCACCACAAAGAAGAAGTTTTTTAGAAATACCACTTTTAACTAAATTAACAGCAGTTGCTAATGCAAATAAATATCCACTGCAAGCTGCAGAAATATCATAACCCCAAGCATTTGTTAATCCTAATTTACTTTGAACCATAGCCGCAGTTGATGGGAACATAAAATCAGGAGTAACTGTAGCTACAAGAACACAATCTATTTCGTTCTTGTCTATTCCTCTTTTTTCTATACAATCCAAAGCTGCTTTTACAATCATATCAGAAGTTGAACCATTATTTTCAAATCTTCTTTCTGATATTCCCGTTCGAGATTTTATCCATTCATCATTAGTATCAAGATATGTTTCAAAATATGTATTTGGAATTACATTATCTGGTAGGTAATGAGCAATTGATGTTATTGATACTGCCATAAATTTATTTCTTTAGTTCGTTTTCTATTTTTTTATTCAAATCTTTTGAAATTATTTCAATCGATCGTTTTATCATATTTTCTACTGCTAAGCCACTCGACGAGCCATGCCCAATGATTATTACACCATTTACTCCAAGCATTGGTACTCCACCATGTTCTTGATAATCAAAATCTTTGAAAATATCTTTCAAAGTTGGAGCAAAAAGTCCAACTCTTAATTTTTTAAAGAAACTACGCTTAGCATAATTTCTAAATGTTGCTTTAAAGAAGCCCATAATACTTTCAGCGAATTTTAATAAGATATTTCCTGTAAACCCATCGCAAACAATTACATCAGCTTTACCAACAAAAATATCTCTACCTTCTACATTTCCAATAAAATTCAAATTGCTACCTTTTAAAAGTTTATACGTTTCCAAAGCAAGTTCGTTTCCTTTGCTCGCTTCTTCACCAATATTTAAAAGTGCAACTTTAGGATTTTCCACTCCAAACATCTCTTTAAAATATAGACTTCCCATAACTGCAAATTCATATAAAAACTTTGCTTTAGAATCTACATTTGCACCAGCATCTAATATTAAAGTAGGATTGATATTTAATGAAGGGAAAAAAGTTCCAATTGTTGGACGAGATACCCCAGCAATTCTACCAAGTAGAACAGTGGAAGTAGATAGCATTGCACCAGTATTTCCTGCTGAAAGAAAAGCATCAACTTTTCCTTCCTTTTGCATTTGAACACCAATTGCAATTGAAGAGTTTTTCTTTTGTTTTAATGCTACAGAAGCATCATCGTCCATACTGACTACTTGGTCGGCATGGACTATGCTATACTTTACACCAGTAAAATCAAAAGTAGGTAAATGTTTATTAATTATCTCTTCATCACCAATAAAAAAAAACTCGGTATCTTTAGCTGATTTATGCTTTTTAGCAAAATCTGCAACACCTTGCAATTCACTAAGGGGGGCAAAGTCTGACCCCATCATATCAATAGCAACTCTAAATTTTTTACTTATAGACAATTAATACCCAGATTAATGAAATTAATCGAATCTTCTACCATTATAGAAGAATACTTTTTTATTACCTTCTTTAACCATAGATGCTCTATGAGGTAATTTCATTTCTCCAGTTTCAGAGCATTCATTCATTGCAGGAGTAACTGCTTTATAATGAGTTCTTCTTTTATCTCTTCTTGTTTTGGATATCTTACGTTTAGGATGTGCCATTCTATTATTCCTTAATTAAAATTTAATTTTTTTAGTTCATTCCAAGTTGATGTATCTTTCTTTTCATCTTTACCAGTATTTTTATCTATAAAATCTGGAAATAATTTTTCAAATTCAACATCTCTATATTCAGGTGCGATTTTCTTTAGTGGAATTGTCAATAGCAATTCTTCGTAAATCAAATCGTTGATATTTAATAAATTCCCTTCTAATCTAAAAAGTGAATTATCAATATCATCATCAAGTATTTCTATTCCATTAGCATTAAACTTAAAGATAAAATCTACTTCTTTTTTAATGTTTTCGGTAAAATCTTTACCACTTCTATCACAATTTAAGTCAACACTCGCTTCTAAGTTTCCTTTCAGATTTACTTTAGTCCCGTGAATTATTAACTCACCAACTATGCTAATATTCTTAAATTCATAATCATTACCTGACATTCTTAATTTTTCAGTATGAATATCAAAAGCATGATTCCCGTCTTCCAATCCTATAACTCTAATCTTAATCATTTTTTTGAATTTGTCAAATAACAAACTACAAATATACGGAAAATATTTTATTTCCTAATATTATTTGATAGTAAAGATACTTTTAGGTGATAAATTTATCCCCAATTAAAAAAATGTGTAACTTTTTTTCAACTGATGGGTTGTTTTAATACAAACAATTACAAATTTAAGGATTTTATTATGAAAATGTTGTTATCGGTATTATTAATTGCATTCTTAATTTTTTCATGTAGTAGCGATGATGATGATAATGAAGAAATTGATGGAAGCTATTTCCCTCTTGAAATTGGAAATGAATGGCATTACAAAAGCTCATTAGATAAGAGCGATACGACTTTACTAATAATCAAAGTAGAAGAAAAAAAAGAGATAAATAACAAGTCTTACTTCTCTATACTTTATTAT
This sequence comes from bacterium, assembly GCA_030431515.1. Taxonomy (GTDB): domain Bacteria; phylum Bacteroidota; class Ignavibacteria; order Kapaibacteriales; family UBA2268; genus JAJRPT01. Next base: position 5,229 of record JAUIIX010000096.1, on the reverse strand, counting down.
CAGAATATTAATGAATTAGGAAAAATAATAAAACAAGTATATACTAAAGACGGTATTCTTTACTATACAAAAGTCGAAAGTGGAGATGAACTACTTTTAATTTTCAAAGATACATTAGTTACTGAGAATACTTATATGGGCTTAAAATTAAATTCTTACATCAATGATAAAAATCAAACTATTGAAACAAGTGCAGGTACTTTTGGTAATTTAGCAACAATTTCAATAGGTCCTGTCGAAGTTGATGGAGGGCAAACTGAAGTATATTCAAAAGGTATTGGAATGGTTCAGAGTTCTTGGTTTGGTGGTAGTTATGAATTAAAATATTGTAAAGTTAGTAATAAAGAATATGGGAAAATGTAGTTGAATTAGATTAAATAAAATTTTTTGAAAATTGTTTTAATAAAAAGGGGTATTATTATGAAAACATTAATTTTTCTAATATTAATTAATATTAGTCTAAAGGCACAACCAAAAACAATAAATTACTCAAATTGGTTATTTGGTTTTAAAGCAGGAATAACATTTAATACTCCAGATAAAAATCCTATTGAAATTAAAGACAATATATATGCCTTAAACACTCAAGAAGGTATATCCACTATAAGTGATGACAATGGAAATCTAATATTATCTTGTAATGGTATTCATTTAGTTCATTTTGTACAAACGAAAAATGGATTAAATTATAAGATATTTGAAATTACAAAATTTAAACAATTTGAAAGTTCTACTAATTCTAATATTATCTTACCAAGTTTAGAAAATAAGAATCAGTATTATGTATTTTACGCAGGTGATATTGCAGACTATAACAAATTTGTATATCGGATCTTTGATATTAGTCTTAATAATGGACAAGGTGATTGGGCTGGAGATTTTGAATTAGTTTACAATGGATTTATCTCAGAAAAAATTACTGCTGTTTATGATTATAACAATAATCACTATTGGGTAGTAACTACTGAAAAAGATAATGATAGTAAAGCCAATATTTTACTATTCAAATTAGATGAGCAGGGCGTTGATTTATCACCAAAAAAGTTTAAATTGCCTTTTAATACTGATCAATATGGCGATATTAAATTTTCACCTGACGGAAAGTATTTAGCACTTTGCGAGTCAATTAATAATACTTTGTTAGTGTATGAATTTAATTTTAAATCGGCTATTTTAAATAAAATAATTGAACATACTAACATCAACACACGGGTTCTATCGCTTGAATTTTCACCAAAAATGAATTATATATATACGGTAGAAAGAGATATTGCAAATAAAACTCATCAAATCTATCAATATAATTTCTCAACAAGAAATCAAAAAGATTTTATAGATTCACAAGTTAAATTACAAATAGCAAATCCTAAATATGAATATTTGCATTTAGAAAATGGCTCAAATGGTAAAATATATGCAACTACTTATGATTATACGAGAGTTCCGTTTAATTATGATTTCAACTTTTTGACCGTAATTGAAAACCCAGATGAAAGAAGTGATTTTTTAGAATTTAATTTTCTAAATTTTACTGGTGGAAGACATCCAAATATTGGATTAATTACTAAGCCCACTATAATTAATGAAAATTATACTAAATGTATTCCCGAGTTATCAATTTATTTGGAAGATAGAACTCTTAATTTAGGCGATGATTTTTGTGTAAACGGAACAATGATTCCAAAATGTAGCGATAGCACTTATCTAAAAGATATTAATATTTCATTAAGATATAATCCTCGATTAATGAAATTCAAAAGTTCATCACTTGAGTATAATTTAGAGGAAAATTCTGAATATAATACAATTACATTAAGATTTGAAGAATCAGAAATTAACTTAGATGAAATTAATAACTTCAGTCTGTGCTTTACTTCAATGTTAGGAGAAAGTTTATATACAACAATAGAAGTAGTTGATAGTAAAGAAAATAATCAGGATTTTGTTATATCTGATTCCATTAATTCTAATATCCAATTTGTGTCTTGCGACCAAACTTTCAGATTAATAGAATTAATTACTCTTACTGATTTTGAAGTAATACTAATAAATAAAAGTCTAAAAATCTCATTATCAACAAGCGAAGAAGGTACTTTTACATTTATATTAGTCGATATAAATGGTAATATTATTAAAAAAGAAAAATATTCTACTTCGAAAGATAACTATTTTGATGAAGAAATTTTTCAAATAGATTTAAGCGATATTTCAACTGGTGTTTATAATATTAGAATGACATCACCTTCTGGAAAGTATTATACTAAAAGAATTATGATAGTAGATTAAAATAATTGTAACCAAATCAGTGTTGATGTGTTTATATAATATTATCAACAACAAACTTTTAAAAATATTATGAAAAATTTAAAAAACTTCAATCTAATACTAATTTGCTTAATATTTTTAGCAGCAAATTTTATTCTAAATTCTCAACCAAAAGCAATAAATTATTCAAATTGGTTTTTTGGTTCTAAAGTTGGACTCACTTTTAATACTCCCGATAGTATTCCAATAGAAATATTTTCAAACTTAGACACTCTTTATGCTAATGAAGGAATTTCAACTTATAGCGATAATCAAGGGAATGTAAAATTAGTTTGTAATGGAAAAAGGTTAGTACATTTTTATGATTCAAATGATTATGATAAATATAAAATATTTGAATTTGCAGATATTAAAAGATTTACTTCATCGACTAATTCAACAATTATTTTACCAAGTTTATCAAATCCAAATCAATATTTTGTGTTCATAGTAGGTGAAACTTTTGATGGTAAATATTATAATGAAATGTATTATGGGATTTTTAATGTTTCACTTAATAATGGTGAAGGTGATTTCACACAAGATTTAAAAAAAATAAATGATGAAACTTCTGAAAAGTTAGCAGTTGTTTATGATTATAAATATAACAGGTATTGGATTGCTACAACTACCTTTTCTAATCCATTTTCAGGTAATACAAGATTCTTATTTTATAAATTAGATGAGAATGGTTTTGATGAAAATCCTAAAGAAATTGATTCAGGAACAAAATACCATTTAATAGGCGATATGAAGTTTTCTAAATCTGGAAAATATCTTGCAGTTTGTGGATTAGGTTCTTTCAATTTTGGATTATATAAATTTGATTTTGTAAATTGTGAGGTAGAAAAAATACTTAAATATTACGACCCTTTTGCAGATATTTATGGAACTGAATTTTCGGAAGATGAAAGTAAGTTATACTTTACTTACAATAAAAGAGGAAAAAACGATCAATTCGGATATTTAGAACAATTTACAATAAGTGATAAAGAAGGGGATATGTTAAATTCAAAAACTACTATTATTAAAGACTCATTGTTTTTAGGAAATATAAAAAGAGGACTTGATAATAGATTATACATAGCGAATATGGAATACTATTCAGCTTTTTCAACAACAAATCATAGCAATACTTACAATTACTTTACTGTTTTAGATAATGCAAATATGAATAAAGAGGATATTTCAATCACTACATTAAAATTTAGTGATGGTAGGTATTCATATTTAGGTCTGCAAACAACACCTGTAATATTAAATGAAACAAAAAGACAATATACTATCGACCAAGCAGAATATGCTTGCTTTGGTGATGAATATATTGTTACTATTAAATCAAATTACGCAGAAAACTTTACTGCTGAAATTGAGAAAATTTATCCTGCTGATAATAATAGCCGTTCTTTTTCTAGTAATGATTCTGTATTAACTTTTTACGATACAAATAAAAATAATCAACAATATCAAAGTGCATTTCAAGTTAGAATAACAACAGAAAGTTTAAAATATGATACAATTCAGTTTAACATGAAATATTTTTCTTGTTGTAACAATACAGTAAGAAATGCTCAGTTTAATGTAAGAGCTTCTAATGGGTCATGGGGCAAATGTTATACTGTCGATTACGAAACTGATATGGACTTCCGAAAAAGTTCAACTGGACCTTGCCCAAATGAGTTTGATGCTTTTGGTCAATTAGCTTCTACAAGTAGAGCTGAATGGCACAATCCTAATTTTTATAAACAAGCAAAAATAAAAGCTAATATGTTAATTGGTGACCCCTTGCCTAACATACCTCAAAGAGCGTGGTATCAAGTAAACCCAACTCGAAAAGGCACAAGATATAAATTCTCTGCTTATGTTTGTAATGTGGAAAGAATAAGTAGAATACAAAGTGATAAAAGAAAATTGAATATCTGGCTTGGCATTAAAAATAGAAATCAAGATTTACAATTAAAAAAACTTGAGGACATTAAGTATGAAGATGATTGGATTGAATTAAGTGATGAGTTTATCGCAGATGATAATTCTACTGAACTTGCAATTTGGGTTGAAGGGCTAAGTCATGATAGTAAAGAACCATCTTATGGATTTGGAATAGATGACATTAGTTTAATTCCTCTACCGGATTATGATTTAGAAACTATAAAAGATACTATTATTTGTGAAACTGAAAGCGTTAAACTTGAAAGTAAATTTGAAGGTGAGATTAGCTCATTGGAGTGGACTCCAGCAATTGGATTAGACGACCCAACATCATTAAATCCAATAGCTTCTCCTACTGAATCAACAACATATTCATTAAAAATTACTGATAAATATTATTGTGAGTTTCAAAAAAATATAGTAGTAGATATTGACCCTTGTTTACCACTTTGCACCCCAGATTTATCAGTCTATCTAAGTGATAAAACTGTTCAATTAGGAGATACTTTCTGCATAAATGGAACATTTATTCCAGAGTGTGAAGATTCTACATTTTTGTATAATCTATCAATTTATTTTGAGTATGACCCAAGATTAATGAGCTTTTTATCGGCAACTTCATCTACATATTCAATTATTCCAGAAGGTGATAAATATTTGCTAATTTTGACATTTAAAAACGAAGATTTTATTTTAAATCAAATAAATGAGTTTAGTTTTTGTTTTAGAAGTTTACTAGGACATAGTGCAAACCCAGAAATAAGTGTATATAGCGATGAAAGTACAAAAGATTCATTTAATTTGATTGACTATATCAATTCTAATATTGAATATCTCTCTTGTGACCAACCATTTAGGCAAATTGATTTGATAACTATGACAGACTTTGAAGCTATTTTAGTAAATCGTAATTTAAGTGTCAAACTCGCAACAGAAGAAGAAGGACTTTTTAAGTTCATTATTGTTGATGTAAATGGACAGATAGTAAAACAACAA
>JAUIIX010000019.1 GCA_030431515.1 bacterium | reverse complement strand
TAAATCATCGTGATGCCATCTTGTCATTACAATAACAAAAACACCATTTGGTTCTAATCTAGTATATGCCGTAGATTGAAACCACCTATAAGTTTTATCTCTATACACAGGACTTAATGCTTCATCACTATTTTTAATTGGGTCATCTATTATAAAAAGGTCTGCACCTTTACCTGTTATTGCTCCACCAACTCCAACAGCAGTTAATCCACCTTTTTTATTTTTAATATTCCAATAGTTATTTCTATCAATATCTATTTTAAGCTTATTGAGTTTGGCATACTTCTTAAAATGTTCTTTTGATTTAATAGCCCATTGTTCAGCTAAATCCACAGAGTAAGAACTTATAATAATTTTATCATCAGGTCTATTAAATAACCACCAAAAAGGGAAGTATTCAGATATTAAATGAGATTTTCCATGTCGAGGTGGCATTGATACAATTAACCTGGTTATTTCTCCATTGTAAACTTTTAAGAGTTTTTCCTCCAAAAGCAATAAATGTTCAGCAGGAATATATTTATTATTATTCCTTTTACTATCATCTATAGCAAAACTAATAGGAGTGTTAATTATCATTTTTTAATACTCTCATAAAGTCTTTATATTTCTCTATCGATTCTTTACTTTGTGGCACAACGCTTATCTCTTCTAACTCATCATTATGTACATTCAAATCAAGTCTATCTGTATATCCCCTATCTTTTCCTTTCATTTTCAAAAAGAATACTGTTGATTTAAATTTCATATTTTCGTTTCTTGATCTCATTAAAGAATGTAAATTTTCCTCTCCTATATCAATTCCTTCCTCAATAATATCATCATAAACCTCTTTATGCTTTAAAGCTCTATCTCTTACAGCTTGCCTTGAATAATCAATATTATATTGCATTTTAATTGCTCTAGCAGTTCTCGAAAATAAACCCATGTTAGCTCTTAGTATCGTTAAGAACTGCTCATCTGTAAGTTTCTTTATGAAGTTTTTTCTTTTCATCCGCTTGTCATAACTTGTCAATATGTAACTATAAGTCTATATTTTCCGTTGATTCTTCTAAATATGAAAAATCTAATTCTGGGAAGTGTTCTTTGATTTTAGTAGTATCACCTTTATAGAATACTAATACATTTTGATGATGTTTTCCTATCTTCCTAAACTTACCAAATTGATTTCCTACTCTAATTGCTAAACTTGCTAATTGATTTACTAATATCATTTCATTGTATAAAGATAATCCTGATTCAATAAACGCTTCAATTGTGTGTGAAACAAAGTTCCTATATCTCCCCTGTTTATCTCTTATATCTCCAACAACAAATACAGCAAATCTATTTTCTTTTAGCATTTCACAAGATTTTTGTATTATTTCTTTATACACATTAAGGAAATCAGAATATTCCATATTTGATATATCACCTGGATCATCAGAATAAACTTCTAAATCTGCATAAGGTGGACAAGAGAATAAGAAATCGAAAGTTTTACCTTCCATTATTTTATCAATATCCTTACTATCTCCAGTTGTCCAATTAGGAATATTATTATTTAACACTTCTTTTGCATTATCATAATTTGCTTCTATCTGTTCTTTACTTAAATCATTACCATAATAATCAAAGCCTAACATAGAAGCTACAATACCTCTAACAGAACCACCAGCGAATGGGTCGAGAATACTTCCTTTTTGTAGATTGAACCATTGGTAAGCTAACTCACAAAGCACAGGGTCAAAAATTGAAGTTGAACCATTTTCATTACCTAATAATTTTATTCCTTTTCGTTCACATTCTTTAAATACAGCATCAGTATCTGAAGGCAATCCTTTTGCTTTTAACTCGTTTTTGATTTCATAATATCTAGGTGGTTGAGCAGTTTTTCCATAAGTCAATCCATCTTTCCTACCTAACTCACTTTTTATTCCTTTATCTAACCACCAATTTTTTCTTTGTTGCCAGTAACCTAATTTAGTATCAAGAACTGAAAATGGTGGAATAATAAATCTATCTAATAATTTCTTTGGTTTTGGTAATTCTAAAAAATCATCGTCTAAAGATTGAAAGTCATCTTCGCTTAAACCCCATTCCTCTAATTCTTCAATGCTCCATTCATCGTTTAATATTTGCCAGTTCCATTCTCCATAGCCTAGATTGTCTTTAATAATAAATTCTTTCTTTTGTTCTTCTGTTAATTCATCTGCTTTCTTTACCCACTCATCAGGTATTTCTTTAAATTTTAATTCTTTCAACGCTTGAAGTCTCATATTACCACCAAGAACTACATTATTTTCATCAATAATAATTGGTCTTAGTTTAAACATCTTAGGGAACTTATTAATTGAATCACATAATTGTTGGAACTTATCATCTTTAATAAGTCTAGGATTGTTTGGGTTTTTCTTAATGGAACTGAGTTTAATCATAATACACCTTATTGAGTTAAATAAATGCGAAATTAATACACTCAAAGTGTTAAGTCTGTCATTCAAAATGGCAGACTGCGTGACAATAAGAATGACAATGTAAGTGGTATGGATAGTATTTTTTTATAGAGAGTTTTGCATTAAAGAATTTACAGGATAGATAAATGTCAATTAAAATCATTGAAGTATTTAGAGCAGGAACCCATACCGATAATGCAGGTAATGAAAAAGAATGGACTGAAGAAGATGTCCAGAATATTGTAAATATATATAATGAATCAGTTGAAAGTAACAATTCATTTGAAGTTCCAATTGTAAAAGGGCACCCTGAAACAGATGCACCAGCTTATGGTTGGGTTAAAAAATTAGAATATGACAATGGTGTAATGAAAGCCCATGTTGAATTCAATAAATTGTTTGAAGAAGAAATTAAAGATGAGCAATATAAAAAGGTTTCTATTGCTTTGTATGAAGATAATAGGTTGAGACATATTGGTATGTTGGGTGGTGTTCCTCCTGCAGTTCAAGGATTAAAACCAGTTGAATTTAATGATGGAGATAAAAAATTTAGAGGATTTGATTTTGTAGATGATAGCTCTATTGATAATTCTGATGAACCTGTTAAAGATTCTAAAGCATTACTACTTGAAAGAGAAGAGAAATATGGGATCAACAGAAAAGATAATATCGGATACATGGAAAAACCTAAAGCTTATTCAGATATAGAAGAAGAAGATTTTGCAGACCCTGTTAACTTTATGTTCCCAATGCACGATGAAGAAAACTTCATAGCAAGTTATAGAGCTTTTGGTGATTGGGAAATGAGAGAAAAATATACAACTATTGAAAAGCAAGTTATATCTGCAAGATTACTTAAAGGTATCAAGAGGTATAATATTGATATGAAAGATGACAATAGATTATGGGCTTTTTCAGAAGGTAAGAAGAACGAATTTGTAGAAATCGAATTGAAAGATAGTTTAAAAAGAGATAAGCCTAAACATTGGTCAGAATATAAGGATTCAGATTTTGCAGATCCAGTTCATTATAGATTTGCTGTTAAGACAAAAACACAAGTGCTTTCAAGTATAGCATTAGTTCATCAAGATAATAAAATGAAAGAATATACTGAACACGAAAAGGAGATTATACGCTCTCGAATTGTTCAAGCTGCAATTAATATAGGAGTGAATCTAAATAATGATAATTGGCAATTTGCTTTAGTACCAATGAATACAAAGGATTTGACAAAGACACAATTAGAAAATGTAATAAATAATAGTTTAAATAATAATAAGGAGTTCAGTATGAACGAATATATAACTCGATTAATTGAGTTTATAGTAAACTGGATAAAAGAAAATGTTTCTGACGAAGTCGGCGTTTCTTTTAAAGAAGCAGTTGATGATTGGATAAAGGCAAATCCAATGGAAGATAAAAAGCCAGAAGAGGAAAAACCTCAATTCTCCGAAAATGAGATTAAGTTATTCAAAGAAGTTGAAGAGCTTAAACGAGATAAAAGGACTAAGGCATCAGAAGAGTTTGCTGAATCTTTAATTAAACAAGGTAAAATCTTACCTTTCCACAAAGACAATGTAGTAAATCTATTTGAAGCACTTCATACTAATGATAAGAAAATTGAATTTTCAATTAGTGCTGATAAAAAAGAAAGTTTAAATACTATTGATGGAATGAAGCATTTCTTCTCCTCACTCCCTGAGAATAAATTGCAAGGGAATATTGCAGAAAATGGTAAAGCCGAAGTAACTGGAACCGATAGAGACATAGTACTAAAAAAAGCTCTTCAATACCAAGAAGATCAAGCTAAATCTGGAAACTTAATTGAGTTCGATGTAGCTTTGGGTGAAGTAACTAAAAATGATAATACAGGAGAATAAAAATGCCATATCCACAAAACGCAAATATACAAGATAACTTACTAACAACTGTAGTTAGAGGTTACAAAGGCAATGAATATGTAGGTGAACGATTATTCCCTACAGTTAAAGTTGATAAAGAAACTGGGAAATATATTCAGTTTGGGAAAGATATGTTTAGAAGTTATGATACTTTAAGAGGTATCGGTTCTGAATCTAAAAGAATCACAGGAGATGAGATTTCAACCGCTCCATATCAATTAGAAGAACATTCTTTGGAAAGAGCTTTAGATTTAAGAGAAATTGCAGAAAGCAATCCTAAAATCTACAACAAAGAAGCTAAAGCGATTAAGAGATTAACAAACTCTATTCAACTTGGATTAGAGAAAGAACAAGCTGCATTAGCAACTAACTTAAACAGCTATGGAGATAATAACAAAGCAACAATATCTGGAACTTTCTATGATGATGCTTCTTTTGATTTCGTAAAAGACATTGCTAAGAAAATTGAGAAAGTAAAAAATGATATTGCTGTAAATCCTAATACTTTACTTATGGATGAAAGAGTTTGGTATTGGTTTAAGTTCCACCCAATCCTAAGAAGCTATTTATTGGGGAATAACGATAATGATAAATTCATTGGTAAAGTAGCTGATTTAGAAAGCATATTAGATATTTCTATTGTGATTGCTAAATCTAAAACTTCTCCAGATGATACTGCTTTGTCATCTGTATGGCAAAATAATATTATCATTGCTTATGTAGCTCCTCCAACTCCATTAGGAAATGATGAAGAAGAACCAAGTTTTGGTTATACATTCAAACATTCAAAGTATCCATTGGCAGAGAGATATGAAGAAGAAAGATCAAGTTCAATTGTACTTAGATCTAAAGATATGTATCAACCTAAAATAGTTGGTCCTGAAAGTGGATTTTTAATTAAGAATCCAATTAACCCAGCTAACTTTTAAGGGGTATTAGAATAATGAAAAGATATAGAGTAATACACCCAATACAACATAATGGTAGGACTTATAAGAAAGGTGAAGAGTTAATATTAGATGGTGAATCTGCTAAGAATGCTTTTCAATCTTTAGAAGAAATAAAGATTACAATTATAGAAAGTGATTTAGATGAAATTGAAAATCAAGAGAATGAAAGTTCTCTTGACAATCAAGATAGTCAAGATGATGAAGAAGTGCTTGACATTCAAGAACAGGAAGATATTCAAGAGGTAAAGAAAACACCTCGCAAAAAGTCAAACAAAAAGAAGGTAGAAAATGAATAGTTTAACATATCAAGCAGGACAATCTTTTACAAAACCTGCAGGAGCAAATCAAGAAAAGTATAGATTCTTGAAAATATCAAGTGGAAAAGCAGTTTTATGTGGAGCTGGAGAATTTTCAAGAGGTGTTTCACTAGAAGATTTTAATGAAGATTCAGCTTGTACTATCTATAAAGCAGGTATAATGCCTGTTGAAATTGGGGCTGGTGGAGTGACTGAGGGAGCTCCTGTTGTATCAGATGCTAATGGAAAAGCTGTATTAGCGAGTACACTAACAACAGCATCAGGTGGAACTACAGTAACATCAGATGCAGCAACACCAACCTTAGAAGGTAGTATTCTACCTGAAAGGATATTAGGAGTTGCAGATGCAACAGCTTCAGAAGGTGATATTATTTTAATTGATTTGAAATAATGTTTATAGAAATAGAAGATATTACAAATTATATCCCAGACGATCGCTTGTCTGAATTGACAAGCGACGTTGAGGGAGTAATGACAGAGGTTGTTGATTATGCAAATGATATTGTAGAGGTTTCATTAAGAGGAAGGTATAAACTACCATTGAATGAAGTGCCTATAAGTATCAAAGATGTTGCTAAAAGTATTGTGAAATATAAACTTTACGAATTGAAAGATGCAGTAACTGAAGATATATTATTCCAATATAATAATGCAATGAAAATATTAAATGAATTTGCAGTTGGGAAGAAATTAATAAAAGATATTTCTAAACCTAATAGACCATATTCTTCTGTTATAAATAAAAGAACTCAAAAATATACTCAAGAATTTCTTGATTTATATTAATCAATGAATGGTTTTAATGAGGTTCGATTCCTCTACATTGATCTATGGAAAAACAAATATTAGATAGTATAATAACTAAGTTAAATGCTGAAGGTAGCGGTGTTAAAGGTAAGGCAATTAAATCTGCTATTAACTTAACAAAATATAAGCCTGCAAATGAAGATGAAATCTTAGTTAAAAGTCTTGGGTTTAGCAATGCAAGATATATAGATAGTCAAGGCAATAATGATACTTTAAGATTTGGGAACTTTGTTATAAGAGAATATAAAATCAGATTAATTCTTGTAAACAAAAGTATTAAGTCTCAAGATGATGTACTCGAACAAACGGAAGCCATAGAAGAAGCAGTATTAAGTATTACAAACACTATTGAGGAAGATGACAAAGAAGAGGGAGTGTTTTATTTACAATCTATTAATGAACCAATGTTTGAAGAAAATAAAAATTTCCATTTTAGAGAAATGATATTTGTGAAATTAATACATCAGTATATAGGATAAGAAAATGATTGCAGAGAAAGAAGCAGGGATGATAATAAGTCAATTTGAATGGTGGGCATTGGTTGGTGTTTTAGCGGTGTTAGGTTCAATCGTAGTATTTTTTCTAAAATCTTTGTTAGGTAAAATAGGTCATATTGAAACTATACTTTCTAAAATTTCAACTTTTATTTCTAAACAAGAAGAAAAGAATATTACTCAAATTGAGAAAGATAAAGCACAAGATGAATTAATAAAAAGTTTAACATTGAAAGTAGATGTGATGAATGATAAGATAATTGAATATGGAAGTAGTATTAAGAATAATCATAATAGACTTTTAAAATTGGAGAAAGAATAATGAGTAAATCAAAAAGATATTGGTTAATAGCATCAATGGTGTTGATTGCAGCACTTGTTACATTTCTTGTTTCATTTGATAAATACGATGATGTATTATATCAATCTCAATTGATAGAAAGTATTGAAAGAGGAGATTTAACTCCAGAACAAGAATTTAAAAACAAGGAAATTTATTTAAAACTTTCTGAAATAGAAGCTACAAATGAGACAACTAAAATAGCTATTACTATAAATCATATAATTATTATAGTCCTTGTTTCTATGTTCTTAACTGCGTTTGCATATTATGTTCAGTCTAATTGGGATATGAATGAAAGCGACAATAGAGATTATGTACTTTCAAAATTCTTTCAATCAATTTTAATAGCATCTGCTTTAATATATTTAGGTTCATCTAAAGCAAATGCACAAACTACATCTCAAGTTGGAATTAATTTGATAAAGCATTATGAAGGTTTTAGAAGTGAGGCATATCAAGATGTAGTTGGAGTATGGACTATTGGTTATGGTACAACCAAAGAAGTGATACAAGGTCAAATAATATCTCAATCAAAAGCTGAATATTTTCTAAAAAAAGATTTAGTAAGATTTGAAAGATACGTTCTTACAAGGATTAAAAGACATATTCCACAGGATCAGTTTGATGCATTAGTTTCATTCACATATAATATTGGTTCTATATATGGTAATTTCTATAAAGCTGTAGTTGCAGATAGAATAGAACAAGTTACCTATTGGATAAATAAATACATTAAAGCTGGTGGAAAAGTTTATAGAGGGCTTGTAAATAGAAGAAGAGATGAAGGTAAATTGTATGCAGGTGATATTAAAACAAAGCAAAAGTATAATCCTAAATACAAAGTATGTTATGCAAAGTAAAGTATTAAATATTGGTGCTTGGGTTCTTGTAATCTTATTAACATTTTTATTGTTTAAAAGTTGTAGTGAAGAATCAAAACCTGCAGAAGTAATTGAAAGAGTTGTAAAGACTACTGAATTAAAATTAGTAAGAGATACTATCTATTTTGAAAAGAGAGTTCCTGTAATAAAGTATGTCGAGAAAACAAAGATTGATACTTTGAAGATAGTTAAATATTCTTTTCCAGAGATTGAAAAAGGAATAAATATTAAAAGTCCATTTGGAATAAAAGGAACTAATCTATTTTGTAGTAAAGAGTTTGAAGCAATCGATACTTTAGAAGGTAAGTTTGGAAAGATAATAACAACTTTCCATTATCCAAGTAATCTATTTGATTATGACATTTTTACAATTGATTCAACAATTACTGAAAGAATATTTATTAGTAATACTAAAGAATTGAACTGGACTCAAAAAGAGTGGTTTTTATACACGACAAACGCAATTAGTTTAATTGGTGGTGTCTATTTAGGCACTCAAGCAACGAGGTAATAAGATGAGTTTTTACAAAGATGAAATTACAATTGATTTATCAGAAGATTATACTTCAGATTGGATTTACTTAGATACATATAAATCGCTGATTGATGAATTAACAATAAATTCAAGGCATAAAAATGTAACTGGAACTACAGATGGTACTATTGAAGTACATCAATTGTTTGGTGATGATTTAGAAGAAGGATATGATGTCCTACATACATTTGAAATTAATAGTCCAAATGGTAGAAATGCTATCAAAACATCTGTTGATTGTTTAGCAGTTAGGTTTAAATATAACAAGAACAATGTAACTGGTGGAAATGCAATATTAAGTCTTATATTAGCAGGGAAATATTAATATGGGCGTTCAAGATTTAGACAACAAACAAAAACCAATATCATATAATGATTTAACTGATAAACCAGACATTTTTCCAAGTGATTGGGATGAGGTTGCAAATAAACCTTCTTCTTTTGGATTAGAAGTTGGAGATATACTAAAAACTCACAGGTCAGCACCAAGCGGATATTTAGCTTGTGATGGTTCAGTTTATTTACAAAGTGCTTATCCTGATTTGTTTAATGAAGTTGGATATTTAGGTAATCCATTTATACCTTTTTATTTATTTAGTGCATTATCATTAGGGTCTAACACGGCTCAATCAATTGCATTCAATGGAAGTAGGTTTGTAATGTCTGGGGGAGTAGGTAACGGCCCATACTTTTTAAAATATTCTGACGACTTGATAACTTGGACGGATTGTACAGTTACAGGAGTAACAGCTACAATTTTCAAAATTTCCTATGGTGGTGGATATTTTTTTGGAGTATCTCGAAATAGAGAATTAATAATATCTACTGATGGAATTACTTGGACTATTCCATCATCGCTTCCTACTCCACCAAATTTATATAAAGAAACTGCTAGAGTAGAATATCTTAATGGTTATCAAATTATGGTTAGTTTTGATTATTTACTTAAAAGCTCAAACAATGGAACATCGTGGACAGCTTATACGCTTGGAACAGACTTATATTTGGGTGCTTTGTGTTTTGGGAATGGTATTTGGATAGCAGGTGGTGGGAATTCAGGATTTTCATCAAGAATATACACAAGCACTGATACAATAGCTTGGACTTCTCGTTCGATAGCTACAGGTGGTACCAATCCAGAAAGAATCACAACCTTAGCTTTTGGCAATAATGTTTTTGTCTGTGGTTGTGATGCAGGGAGTATATTAACAAGCACCGACGGAACAACTTGGACTAAAAGAAGTTCTCCATTTGGTTATGTTTACAATATCCGTTTTAATTCAAACAACAGCACTTTTTATGCAACAGGTGCTAGCAATTTAATTTATTCGAGTTCTGACGGAATAATTTGGGTGCAAGTGCCAAATACACCAGCTCTAACTTGTTATGATTTAGTATTTGATGATAGTTTTATATACGGATTTACTTTTAATGGAAGTATTTTAAAATATAAATACGGAGTTGATTATGATGGAAATACATCTTTTCAAGTTCCAAATTTAGATGTTAATAGTTTTATTAAAGCGGAGAATTAAAAGTATGATTAATGTATATTTAATAGATAAAAATAGAATTTTTACAGGCGAATTAATTGTGCAAAATGAAAAGTCTAAAATTGTAGGGATAATTACAGAACCAATTAATTATAATTCAGAAACAGAATGTTTGTTATGGGATGGTTTTAAATGGATTATTAAACCCATTGCTTTTAAACAAGAATTAGAATTAGTTGAGTTTAAAGAAGTTGCAAAATCTGAATTAGATAAAAAATTCAAAGCTCAAATTGAAGCAGGATTTACATATAATGATTGGACTTTTGATTTATCCGATGATAAAGAAGATAAGATTGCGAAACAGCAAACAATGATAAATAATGAGACAGTGCAAATTTTATTAAATCCAGATTATGTAAGAAAAATGGCTTATGGACTTTCAACAGATAGAACGAATGTCCAAAGACAAATTGATTGGAGTGAATGGAATGATTTTTTTGTATCATACTCAATGAGATTATTTACTTTGAAAGGATTATATGCTAATTTAAGAAATCAAATAGAAGAAGCAGAAAACGAAACTGAATTGAATGATATTAATATAACATTTCCAAGTCAACAATGAAAATAGCTTTTTATAAATATGAACACGGAAATTATGAAGATTGGTTAATTGCAAAAGCAACTAATTCTCAATTTTCACATGTGGAGTTGGTGTTTGATGATGGAATGTCTTTTTCATCAAGTCCAAGAGAAGGTGGAGTGAGATTTAAAGAAATTGATTATAAAGAAGAACGTTGGGAATTTGTTGAATTAAATTTACCAATTTGGAAAGAGAATTATATCATAAGAAAAGCAAAAAGAATTGAAAGTTATAAATATGGTTATGATTGGATTGCAATTTATCTGCATAAAATAGGAATTAGAAGTTATGGGAAAATTATATGTTCTGACCTTATTGCAGATTTGCTTTTTGATATTATGGAATTCACAACACCACAGGGGCTTTATGAGTTGGTTCAGAAAAAGAAATAAATCTACAGGAAAAGAAGAGCTTGGTGATGTCGAGTTTGATGATATTAATTTTAAAGGTGCAACAAAAATATACGAATTAGAAGGCACTTGTGAATTAGGAGTAGATGCTTATTTAACTTTGAAACAAGGTGGGGAATTTAATTTAAAAGCAAATACTGCTTATTATTATGAAGCACAAAGTATTGGTATTTCAATTACAGATGGATTAATATTAGCATATACTCATTTTGGAGCATTAAAAAGATATAGCTATAGTTCTATGATAAATCAAGATGATATAGTTCAGGCATACGAAGGATTTATGACAAATGCAGAATGTCTATTTGAAGTTGACCCAATTGGTCATAGATTAAGAGTAAAAGTAACAGATAGTTTGGTAAGAACTATTAAATGGAAAACGTTATTAAAAATAGTAGAAGTAACAATTTAATTTTTAAATAAAAGGAGACATAATTATGTCAGGAACTATGAAAAATCTTATGCTGTTAAGCGGGACATCTTTTGCGTGGATGTTCTTAGTAACAGAAGATAGTGGGAATGTAGAGGGCTTAATACCTATCTATAAATTTGATAACGTGCAATCTGCTAAAATATTAATGGCAGTTGCTGGAGATGCAGCAACTGCATCTGGTGAGAAAATATCTATCTCTAGAGGAGATGCTGGTGAAATTCAATTTCCAAAAGAAGCTCTTGTGATTGATGGTACTGATGAATCTGAAATCGCTTCATCAACTGGAGGAGCGGATGCTTCTGGAAAAGGTACTGCAGAATTAGTAATTAACGAAGCTGCAATTGGGTTTAGTTCAATGACTAAATTCTTAGGTGATTTAAAAGCAAACAAAGACAGCAAGTTCTTAATTGTAATTCCTACAGGATATACACATTCAAGAACAGGTACAGGAGCAACAAGAAAATCAGATGGTTACGCTTATGCTTTTGTAAAATTGTCTTCTGATATAGACTTGTCTTTAGGCAATTCTCCTGTTCCAATTACTATGACTTTCACTTTACAGAAACATACAACATTTGCTGGTGATTTAACTTCAGGAGCTAGTCCAACAGCCTTTGAAGGAAATGGTATCCTAGTAAAAAGAGGTGGTAATAATATTGCAGCAACTTTAAATGTTCCATTAGTATTAGAGACAGAAGAGCAAGACTTGTTAGAATTAGGTGAATGGGTACTGAAAGAAACTGCAGCAGCTTAATGAATGATATAGTATTATATCGCACACACTATTTTAATGATAGAGTTAACAAAAATCTAAAGCACCTCAAAAAATCTAAAAAGCAAATTGAGGTGCTTTTTGATAATACAGATAAAGCAAATATTGAAGGTGCTTTTAATGTAGGTTATGATGATTATGTTGATTCAGGTTTAAAATTAGCAAGTTTAAAACAGATATACAAATGTTTTCACAATCAGATTAATCCTGGTTTATTTCCTAGATTCTCAAATGTGAAAAAACAACAGCTATGGTATAATATAGGACATTCACTTATTCTATATTATTTAGCAAATCCAAACTATGATTATTATTGGAATGTTGAATATGATGTTTATTTTAAAGGTCAATGGGATTATTTCTTTGATATTTTTAAAAGATATAGAACAGATTTCATAGGTGTTCATATACAAGAAGCTCCTAAAAATTGTGATGTTGGATATTGGAATTTATTTGACTTTGAAGTTCCTTATAAGAAAAGATTGAGATGTTTCGGTCCAATCAACAGAATAAGTAATCGACTTATGAAAGCAGTATATGATGAATTGATAAAAGGAAATCATACTTACTATGAACAATTATTTCCAAGTGTAGCAAAACATTACAAATATTCTATTAAAGATTTTAATGAAATATCAAGAAGAGTAATAAAGGAAGATGTATATACACCATTTACAATGATGTATAAGGATATTACATTAGATAAATTAGTACATACAGCAAATAGTGAAAACAAGTTATTTCATCCATTAAGGTAAAATGAAAATATTACAAACATATAGTATAAGAGAAGATATATTTGGAGATCAAGAATTTAATTTTCTGGTTTCTGATAGTTATTCAGAATTATTTAATGCAGATAATATTGATATTCATACTGATATATTTGAATTAGGAAGTTCAAAGAAAGATTTAGAAATGGAATCATTTATTTATGGAATAGATGAACTCCAATTAAAAATCAGAGAAACATCTATCCAAAATACTGATGATAAAAATGCTATGTTCTTTTGTCTTGATGCAACAAATATTAAAATAAAAAGATTTGTTGCTGTTTATATGGGGTCTATAGCGGAAGGTAATTTAGAGTTTGTAGGTAAAATCGAAAGCAAAACTAATGGTGATGATATAGTTCATAATAGAGCAGATTGGAGTGAAAGTTTAGGAGCTAAAAGAGAATATAGTCTAACAGCTTTAAGTATTGATTTTGCATTACTTGAGGAAGCAGTATTTGAGGATAAAATAACTGATGTAGATGGAGAAATTATTCCAAATGTATATGATAGGATAAAAGCTTCTGATTATGCAGAATTAAGAGCTATTGAAAGTTATAGTATGAGTTACCCAATAAAACTTGATGCAGGACACGATTTATTAAGAAACCATTATGATAATCATAAACAAGTAAATGTTTATAAAGCTTTAAATATGTATTTAGGTTTAGCTAGTGATATATTACAAGAGTTATATAATATTGATGTTGATTTTAATTTAACTGAAAGTGATTTAGGTATCTATGTCAACCCTTCAAAATTTGAGTTAGACTTTAATGGTAGTCTTACAACTGGACATATTAAAAGTGTGTCCCCAGATACTACACAATTAATAAAATTAGTTTTAGGAGTAAATCATTACCAAGCTAATGATGGTGATCCTTATGGAAGTCCATCGGTGCATAGAGGAATGATTGACCCAGAAATAACAAAAACAAATGATTATATAAATATACCAGTAGATTATTACGCTGTAGATAATCCAGAATTTAGTGAAATAATTGATTGGAAAATAGAAAACAAATATAGTTGGAAAAGATTTAAGAATGTAAGTGTTTTGATTTATTCAATAGCAAGATTATATGGTTGTTTTGTAAAAAGAACATTCACATATAATGCAATAACTATCCAATTTATTCCAAGAAAAGATTTTAATAAAAATAATAATATAAGACTATTAGGAGCTAAAAGTGGAAGTATAGAAACTGGTGCATTAAGCAAATCTGAAAGAAAAGAATTCTCAGAATTTTCAAATTATCTTTCAATTGCAGATACTATTGAGAATAATTATGTAACATTAGATTCTAACCCTGTAGAGTATCTTAAAACAGGTGGCTCTATAAACAATGTATTAAATAAATTAAATGCTACTAAACAATTCATTTCCAATAAAGAACAACTAGAGACTTCCAAAGATAAAGATGTTAAAATTATTGATTTACCTATAAGTATATCTAATTCTTTAGTTAGTAATGTTTCTACAAGTCATTTTATAAGTGTACCAAAATATAATAAGACAGTCTTGTTTAATACAACTGAAAGATATACTAATCCTATTACATCAGAAAAATCGACTCTTTATACAAATACCTTTTCTAATGCGAATTTATACGAAAGACTACATAGTGGACAATATATAGCTTGTTTGTTACCTGAACATTTAGATTATGACGATGAAGATGCTTTAGGTCTAGGAGTAAGAAGGCCTGTTTATAATATTCACGTTAAAATTGGTGATGAAAATTTCATTTTCAAAAACTTTACTGATTATTTAAAAAAAGTAGAAGAAATTGAAAAGAAATTATATGAAACTACTTATACTATAACAGTACCATTTTGGAATGCCTTTGCTGAAGATGGTGATGGCTTAAATCCAAGTTGGAAACTTGCTGAATTAGGAACTAACGTAAGATTATCAGAATATGCAACAAGATATATTGCAGAAGAATTTAATGAGTCATTAATTGAAAATGATTTTACAATAATAAGTATCGAAAGAAATTTATCAACTCCAGAAACAACTATTAAGTTGAGCTTAAAATCTCGATTCGCTTTTGGATATTATGATAGTTTAAATGTTGATGAAAGTAGTGGTGGATTAGGTCCAACTTATCCAGAAGAAGAAGAAGGATATTCAGATTTATTATTAACAAATGACAACGATTATGTTTCAATAAGAACCTATATAATTGAAGATAGTGTAACAATAGTTGAAGGCGATGCTGTTAGTTTACTTGCTAATGGCAAAATAGTTAAAACTGAAAGTGATAGTGACCAAAATGCAGAGATATTAGGTGTATGCTTAAATGTAATTGAAGATACTCAAGCTGAAGTATTATTATCTGGTATTGTTTTCAAAGATGGCTGGAGTTGGGCTAATATAGGAGATGATGTTTATGCAAGAACTAACGTTTCTGCGAATATATCTCAATCATTATTAGTTACTCCAAATTCAACTGAAGATTTATTAATTATAGTTGGTAAAGCAATATCTGCAAAAGAGTTATTTGTGAACCCTATCCAAATAAAATACGAAGATGGAAAAACAAGCTAAAAATATATTAAAATTTACAATGAACACTTTGCAAAAATCAAAAGAAGATGCAGAAAAGTTTTTGTTTTGTTGTTCAAGCTATCCTTTTGTTACTGAGATTAATGAGCTAGAAATTATGAATAAAGTTAATAAATATAAAAAAGAAATTGAAGCAGAACTTAATCAAGGAGTCCTATTTTGAGTTACATAGCTTTAATGTTTTCAGCAACTGAGTTGTTTGAGTTGACTTACAATCCTGCCTTAACAGATAGTGAGCAAAGGTTATATGATACTATAACTCCTAAGGCAACGTTAGTAAATAGAACTGTAGATGAAGGAGTATTATTAAGTGGAAGACGATATTCACACTTAATTCATAAACATTTTGAATGGGATATAACTATAAGTGCAGATGAGCTAAATACAAGTGATGTAGAATTTATTGAAAATTTTTTAGATTCTCCATTTAAATATATTTCAACTCATAATGGAACTTCATGGAGTAATTATATTCAGGTTATCTCAAATAGTGGAAGAACTCCTATTGATTATATTGAAGGACTTGAAGATTTACCCGAAATAACATTAAATCTAAGAAAGGTATTAAGTGAGTGATTTAATATTAAAGAATATTCAGAATAGCATTTATTTAATGCCAATTCGAGCTATACAGTTCTATGAAACTGTACTTGAAGATTGGACTGCAATAGAACATCTTGAATCAGGAAGTAATTTCAGAATTACTTCAATTACAAAGCAAAATTCTAAAGGTGCTAATGTTACTTTAGGTTATAGAGTAGAATTAACAGCTAATGTGGCTCATAATGATTATGCAAATAATGGATTAATAGAAAGACTAAATAGGATTAACTCTGCAGACTTTCAACTACATTTTAAGATGGGTTATGGAGATGATATAATTTATACTCCACCTAAAATGATAAATTACAACAATAAACAGAAAATTGTAATTGAAAACACAAAAATTGTAATGGAATTTGAAAGTGTAGAATTGAGACCTCGAATGATATTAAAAGCAACTCAATTTATTAAAAATTTAGAAAATATATTTTATTAATTAGAAGGTGTAGAAATGGAAGAAAACCAAAGTGAAAGAATAGTTATTAGGGTTGAACATGATAAAAGGATATTTGTTTATGACTTTAACAAGTTAGAAACACTACAAAGTGAATATGCTAAAGCAGTTGGAGAATATAAACATTATCAATCCCAAGCAGACCCAAGCAATATGAATGATATATTTAGATCACGTTCACCAGAGTGGCTTAATATTATTTGTTCTTATTTATTTAAAGAAGAAATAAATGGTGTACTTCAAGATTTTGATAGAGTTAAAACAGAAACAGATTTTGAAAAATTCTTTGCGAAATATCCTACTTATAAACGTTCAGATTTGGAGGCTGTAGTAAAAGATTTTTTTACCAATATGGGCGAAAGTGGAATAGCGTCCAGTCTATTGTCGAGCGTAAGCAACAAAATAAAAATGCAAATGTTGCAGAGATTATTGACAGCACAGAAACCGCAAGAAGAGAAAGTGAAGAGTTCTTTAAACGGAAACAAAAAATAGCGAATGCCTATAGTGAAGACCAACTATCAAACTTGTTATATGATGTTGAATCTGAGATATGGTATGTTAATCTACTTGCTAATTCAGATGTAACTAAATATAAGGAAGTAAGGAAGTGTTTATTGATTGATTGTTTAAATGTAATTACGAGTAAAGCAAAGGCGTTGTAATGGAAAGAAATTTTAAATTTTTATTAGATTTTGTAGTTGATTTAAAAGCAGATCCTACTAAAATTAAAAAATTATCATCTGATATATCATCTCAACTTAGTGATGTATCAGTTGATATCGATATAGATAAAAATGAATTACAAAAAAATTTAGAAAGTTTCCTTACAGATTTATCTAAGTTAGATCCTGATGATATTAAACTAAATTTAGATGCAGGAAATGCAGAAGTACAAATTGAAGATTTAATGAAATTGTTGCAAGGGAATGAAATTGATTTAGATTTATTTAAAGATATTGATACTTCTGATTTTGACCAATTATCTAAAGCCTTTGATGATTTAATAAATAGTGGTGAGCTAGTTAAATTAGCAGAAAAATTTAAAGGTATAGGTGATGTACCTGAACTTGATGATTTATCTCAAAAATTAGAAGAACTTGAAAACTCAATGAATGGAGTTGATACAGAAAAATTTAATAAAGCATTTGCTGATTTTGAAAATTCTGTTTCAAGTTCTAGAAATGAACTAACAAATTTAATTGAAAGCAATAAAAAAGCACTTCAATCTCTTTCAAATTCTGGTAATTCTGGCAGTGATGTTTACAAGCAATTAGAAACAGAAATAAAAGAAGCCGAAAATTCATTAGATGAGTTAAATACCAAATTTGGAAAATTTGAGACAAAAGGTGTAAAGGATATTACTGAATTACTAAAAGATTTAGAAGATAGTTTAGATTCCAATGATCCAATTGCTTATGCAAAAGCTATTGATAATATTAGTGAAGCATCTACAAAAGCTGAAAAAGAAATAACATCTTTAATATCTAAAAACAAACAAGCTCTTACTATTTTGGAAGCATCTGGGAAACAAGGTGGAAATGCATATAATAAACTTGAACAAGAAATTAAAGAAGCTGAAGAAGAGCTTAAAAAATTCCAATCAGTAGCCGAAGAAATTAGTTTACAAGATTTAGATTTAGGTGGTTTTGCTTCAACATTTGCTAAATTTGAAGCCATTGGATTAGCTGGTCAAGCCTTATCAGACTTTTCCCAAAAAGGAATTGAAGCACGTGATGCAATGCTGAATCTTGAAGCTAAGACTGGACTTACTGGCGATGCTTTAGATGATTTAAAAGTACGTGCTGAAAAAGCATTTAAAGTAGGTATTGGTGAAAGTCTAGCAGAATCAATTAATGCTTTAGGAACTGCACAACAGCTGTTAGGAGATTTTTTAAACCCTGATGATTTAGATATATTTACACAAAGAGCAGGAGCAATAGCACAAGTATTTGATAAAGATATAAACGAGGTAATAGGTGGTTCAAGAACATTAATAGCTCAATACGGACTTGACGGACAACGTGCGGCTGATTTAGTTTCATTTGCAATGCAGAACTCAGGTTCTAAAATGGACGATACACTTGATACATTAGATGAATATTCTGGTCTAATGAAAGAAGCTGGTTTTGGTGCAGAAGAATTTATTGGAACATTTAGTAATGCTATGACTTTAGGGGCTAGAGATACCGACCAATTAATTGATGCTATAAAAGAAACTCAAATTATAATTAATGCAGGTGATTATGTTTCTGCTTTTGATGATTTAATTGCAGGAGCGAATGAATCAGAAAAAGCACTACTAAAAACACAAAAAGCGATATTGGATCAGGCTAAAGCTGGAGAAATTTCAATTAAAGAAGCTTTACAAAGTACATCTGAAATTACTAAGACTGCATTTGATGCAGGGGATATAAATGCATCATTAAGAGACGCATTGGATGTAGCTATTTCTGGAACAAAGGCAGAAGATCTAGGCGGAGAATTATATACTAAAATATTTTCAGCTAAAATAGATACTAATCTAATTCAAGAACAGGCTAAAACTGCAGGAGAACAAATACAAAATGCTCTCGGACCTGTTACAATACTTGAAAAACTAGATAAAGAATTTGAGTTGTTTGCAAGTAAAACAGGAGAAATATTTGCACCGATAATAGCAGGTGCTGGGGCTACTATTTCAAAAGTATCTGAATTAGCACCAGCAATGCAATTAGTGAACTCTACTGATTTCACGAAAGTTAAAGCACAATTTGATAGTTTAAGCAATTCTGTTTCAAGTATGGTTTCAAATAGCCCTAAATTATCTAGTGCTTTTGCAAGTATAAAAGGTGGTGCTAGTGGATTAGGTGGAAGTCTTTCCAAACTTGGACCTTTATTAGTTAATCCTTTTGTATTAGGTGGTGCTGCAATAGCTTTATATTTAACACAAACTGAAAAAGGGAATGAATTACTTGCAAAGTTTGGAGATAAAGGAAAAGAATTATTAGAAAAATTTCAACCTTTATCTGATTTCTTTGGAAATGTATTAGGTGTTATATTTGAAGGCGTTGGAGATTTAATATTTGGTTTAGTTGATACGATTGGTGTTGTTATTGAAACTTGGATTGAATTAAACACAGCATTTGCAGATATGCTCGGTATTACTGCTCTAGTTAATGGAGCATTTGAGTTATTCGGTGGTTCAATGGAAAGTGCAGGAGAAGGTGGAGAAGTTCTAACAAAAGCATTATCTAGCTTCTTTGAATATTTACAATTAATTCCTTTAAGTCTAAATGTTTTGGTTAAAGCTTTCAAAGGAGTATTCTTAGGTTTACCTCAATTGTTATTAGCTTTCTTCGATTTAGCAAAAGAAGTAGTTAATCCTATCAATTGGTTTGATGGTGGTGATAAGATTTCTCAAGCAACCGACAAATTTAAAGGAGTTGTTAATGATATGATGAGTGAAGCTAAAGATGAAATTACAAATTTTAGCTTAAACAAATCATTTGAAGAAGCTCTTGAAGTAAAAACAAAAATTAGTAAAGTAGAAGCATTGGATGATTTACTTAAACAAATGGATAATGCTAAAACAGAAATAGAGAAGTCTGAAATTGCTGAAGCTATTGTTAAAGATTTTCCTAACATTAAATCGAGTTATAAATCTATTATCGATGAGAACGGTGAATTAGTAAAAGTACTAAATATTAGTGCCGATGCAGCAAGGAATTTTGCAGAATCTCAAAAAGAATCTTTAAATAATGATTTAACTAAAAAACAAAAAGATTTCACTGACACTTTAAAAGTTCAAACAACCGAATATGATAAAGCGAGACTCCAAGCAAAACAATATCAAGAAACAATTGTAAACTTAAGTACAAAAGAAAAGTTAACTCCTTTTGAAGAGGTTGATTTAGCAAAAGCAGAAAAAGGATTAGAAGTTGTTAAAAAAATAGTTGAAGAAAAAGGAAAAGAAATAAATGAGAGACTTAGTGAAAGTGCCCAAGTAGGAGTTACTTTAGATAATATCGAATTCCCACCAAATGTTGAAAAAGATTTTGATGATTCTTTAAGTTCATTAAGAACCAAAGCAAAAGAATTAAATATTGGTGAAGAAATTTCTAATAGTATTCAAATAAAAGGAAAAATTGATAAAAATAATGAATTAGGAAATCTAGTTAAAGAATTTGAATTAGCTTCTACTGATATTGAAAAAGAAAGTATTGCGAATAAAATTAAAGCACAAGCACCAGAGCTAATTAAAGCAACTGGACAAGTTGTAAATGAAAATGGAAAACTCGTTAAGACTTACGAAGTAGCCACTGATAAAGTAGATGATTTTGTAAAAGCACAATTGAAAGCAAATGGAGATGATTTAATATCTGCTCAAAATAATATTGTTAAAGGCATCCAAGATGAAGCTGAGGCAAGAGACAAATTAGGAGATGATATTTTATCTAAAAGAAAAGAGATCGATGAAGCTTTAGCAAACAATCCTAATGCTGACGTAAGTGAATTAGAAGCTGAATATGATAAACTATTTAACAAGGCTAATAAAAGTACTTCTCAAGTAATTAAATATCTTTCTGAAAGCAAAAAAGCAGGTGTTGATGTTGAGGATCAATATAGTAAAATCGCTAAGAAGTTAGATGTAACAGTAGAAGAATTAGAAAATATGGTTAAAATCCAAGATGAATCTAAGGATAAAACCAAAGAGCAACAACAAGCTACAGAAGATTTAGCAGATGCTTGGGGTAAAGTAAATAGTGAATTAGATAATTCTATCAAAAAGAATGTTGCAGCACTCTCAGAATTAAAAAGACAACAACAAGCTACTGATTTAACTAAGGATCAAAAACAAGATTTAATTAATCAAGAGAAAGCTATTCTTGCAGAAACTAAGGACCAAGTTAAGCAACAAAAGAATTTACAAAAGATTGAAGAACAAATTGCCATTCAAACTGGTTTGAAGGAAGTCAAAGGAAAAACTGCATTCGAGCTGGCAAAAGAAGAAATAACCCTTAAAAAGTCTTTATTAGATTTGAATTATGGAGAATTTGAGATTACTCAAAATCAATTACTAATCAACAAAGAAATAGTTGATGAAAATATAAAAGAGTTGAACTTATTAAATGAAAAAAATCTTTCTAATATTCAAGATAAAAATAACTGGCTTGAAATTCTTAAAACAAGAAAATTAATCCAAAAGATTGATGCTGAGACTGGAGAAATTACATTTAATCCAAGAATAAAGGAAGTTGATAAAAATGAAATTCTAAAATCATTACAAGATATTGACAAACAAATACAAGATAATGAAAGTAAAGTATCAGCTATAAAATTAACTATTCAAAAAGATACCGATGAAATAAATAAAGAGCTTACAGAACTTAATAAAGAAAGGGTTGAATGGGAAGTAGGTTTGACCTTATCTAAATCTGGTGTTTATGAAAGAGAAGTCGAAAGATTAAAAGGGAACTTAACTTCTATTCAAAGCATAATAACTGAATATAATCAAGAAATTGACAATAACGATAGAAAAAGAGATGAAGAGATACTCGCTTTAGGTGATAAGATAACACAAGAAAAAGTTGAGCAAATAGAAACTAAGTATCTTTTAATCAATAATACTATTAAAAAGAAATTAACTGAACAAAAGAAAACCGAATTTGAAACTGAAAAATCTATAATTGAAAATCAAGAACAATTTTATCAAATCAGATTAGATAATGTAAAAAAATATTCAGAAGAAGTATTAAATATAACAACAGCTGAATATGATAAGACAATTGAAGAATTTAATAGATATACAGATTTAATTAATAATATTAGAGACAATAAAAATTCTGAAACTGAAGAAAAATCACTAAAGGCTATTGATGAAAGGCAAGAAAAAGAGATAAAAGCTATTGAAAAATATCTTGACTTAGAGGCTATTTCTAAAGAAGAAGCTGAACGAAGAAAAACTAAAATATTAGAAGATGGAGAAAAAGAAAGACAAAAGATAGCAAAAAAGTATAGACAAGAAGAATTAAAGCTTGCTAATATTCAAAAAGGAGAAGCATTAGCTGTTCAAAATAGCAAAGAACTAGCTTTAGCAAAGGCACAGGAAGAAGGAGCTAAAGAGACTTTAAAAATTCTTCAAGAAAAATATAAATCTACTTTAGAAGTAAATCAAATTGATAAAATCAAACAAGCACAGTTAGATATTTTAGATGCAGAAAAAGCACTTGAAAGGAATGCTTTTGATGAAAAAGCTCTGCTAAAAAAAGAACTAGCTGAAAAAGCATTAAAGGAAAATCTTAAAGGAATTGGAGAAGCAGGACAGCAAGCTTTACTAGAAGCATCTAGAATATTCGCTGAATCTAATTCTATTATGCAAGAAAAAGGCGATCTGATAAATACTACTTTAGAACAATTTAGTGGTGCAGCATTAGATGGAATAGCTGGAATGTTTGAAGGCGATGAAGAAGCTATGAAAACATCTATGAAAGCATTTCTTCAACAAATGGGTGGATTCTTAAAAAAACAACTTGAAGCATTTATACTTGGATTAATATTATCAGAAGCAAATATTGAAGCATTATCTGTAATACCATTTCCACTTAATACAATAGTTGCAGGAACAATAGCTTTAGGAACGAGAGCAGCAATCGGTGCTTTAGCAGATCCAATCATTAGTGGTTTAACTTCATTTGCAACTGGTGGACGAGTTGATGAACCAACACTCGCATGGATTGGTGACGCTTCTAATGCTAGACCAGGTGCAGATACGGAATGGGTTGTAAGAGATGATCAAATAAAGCAAATAATAACTATGGCAAATGAGATGAGTAATAATGGAATGATAGCGATGTTAAGTTTGATAGCTAGTAAACTTGATACTCTTAAACTAGAAACTGTTCTTAGAGGTGACGACATATATATTACCAACCAAAAAGCAAAAAGTCGTGTAGAAAGAAGAAGTGTTTAACATTTCAATTTTTGCATAAAAAAAGCAGTAAGTTTACACCTCTTACTGCTTTTTGTTTTTATATCTACATTTACAAAAATTTTAACTTTTAGACTAAATATTATCACTTATATACGCAAACTGTACGCAACATAATTTCAAACACAACTTATCTTTTACAAAGTCAAGAACTTAATGCTAATGTTTAGCGGAAGTGGAGGGACTCGAACCCCCATGCCCTCACGGACGTCAGTTTTCAAGACTGATGCAATACCAATTATGCGACACTCCCAACTGGTCTTGAATAGAATACAAAATTAGGAAGTATTTTTTAATTTTCAAAATATTTTTTCAATTTAATTTGAAATTTTATTTGTCTATTTTTTACTTCTGACTTATTCTATTGTAATCATTTGAGATAGAGTTTGAAGAAATCTGAAGATTTTAAAATTATTTTTCAATTGCCTCTAAAATAACATCAGAAAGTTTCTCCCAAGAAGCAAATTCTTTGTAAGATTTGAAATTTTCTGAATAATCTTTCTCCTCTCTAAAGAATGCATTAATTTTCTCCGCAATTTCTTTTGGGTCAGCTTTTTCAACTACTTTACCAATATTAAATGGCTCAATTACTTCTTTTAAACCACCTACATCAGTTGCTATTATAGGAATATTATAATGAGTAGATATATTTGCAATACCCGACTGTGTAGCAGTTCTATATGGTTGAACGCATAAATCAGTAGCCGAAAAATATAAAGCAACATCTTCATCTGGTATATAATCTATTTTAGAGATTATTCTATCAGATAGATTATTATCTTTGATTATTTTTTCATATTTATCATAAGAGCCATATACATCTCCTGTAATTAGTAATTTAACATCATTATCAACATCATTCATTGAGTGTAGCAGTATATCTAAGCCCTTGTAATCACGAATGAAACCAAAAAATAAAATGATTTTTTCATCGGCATTAATTCCAAGTTTCTCTCTTGCTTTTGATTTATCAATTGGATCAGGAAATCTATCATAAACTGGATGAGGATGATAATGAACTTCTGGACTATCAAGCAAAGTATATAAATCTCTTTCAACTGACTTGCTAAGTGCAATAAATTTATGATTTTGCTTTAGATAATAATTAGTTAAAGCATCGTCACCAATTCTTTTTTCATGTGGAATTGCATTATCTACTATTGAAATATTAATTGCATTTTTCTTTGTTTTTTTAAGAACAGTACCTAAAGCAGGTGCTAAAAAAGGAATCCAATATCTTGTTAATACTACATCTGGATTTAAGTTATTTATATATTTTGCGGTATTCAGCCAGTTAAGTGGGTTAATGGAGTCTAATATTCTAACTCCATCAATTGCTTCTCTGTCATCACTTTCAGGAACAAATTGAGATTTACCAGGGAATAAAATATCAGGATATTGTCTTTTAAAATTAATCGCCTCAACATTTGCTTTTTCTTGTAAAGCAAAATACAAAGAGCCACTTGATTGGGCAATACCACCTCTATAAGGATGAAATACTGATAAGAATGCTATTTTTTTCATTAATTTATTATTTTCCATTTACTAAAGCCATTGCACCATAAATACCAGTGTCATCTAAATACTTAGCAACTAATACCTTATGATTTATATGTGGTAATTTCTTTTTGCTAATACTCTTATCTAATTCAGGAATAATATACTTATGAGCTTTTATTAATCCACCACCTATTATTATATTATGAATATCCATAAAATTCATAACTGATGCAATTCCAATTCCTAATAATTTTCCATAATATGCAAATGCTTCAATTGCATCTGCATTATTATTCTCTGCAAGTTCAAATATCTCTTTAGGATTATCTACATTGTAATTATATTTTTCATTAAAATAATTAGTAAATTGCTTTCTTCCTAAATATTCTTCTAATATTCCATTTCTATTTAAAACTGAATAATTAGTTTCATCAAAGTTAAAATTAGTATAACCAATTTCTCCTGCACCATAACTATCACCATAATAAATTGATTTATTGATAATTATTGCACCACCAACTCCACTACCTAATGTAATATATATTAAATTATTTAAGTCTTTACCAACACCAAATTTTAATTCAGCTAATGCTGCCGAGTTTGCATCATTTTCAATTCTAATTGTAATATTTTTATGAACTTCACAGATTTTTTCTTTCAAATCTACATTTATAAAATCTTTAATATTAGGTGCTATATGAACAAAATAATCTTTACTAACTACTGACGGAAATCCAATTCCCACTTTATTAATATTGAACTTTTCAATATAATTTTTAATCAAATTATTGATTGCACAAATCACATCGTCAGAATTTGATTGAGGAGTTAGTAACTGAGATTTCTCAATTAACTTCTCTCTATCAAATATCCCATATTTTATAGTCGAACCACCAACATCAATTCCTAAAATCATAAATCCATCTGATATAATCTATATGTTTTGTAAACTTTACCAAGCATTGTGGTAGTAAGTCCTTTGTTCATCATCTCATTATCTTCAAGAATCCAAGATGCTTCTCCATATTCAATACCCTTTGGTTTACCTCTTGTTCCAAGTTCCCAATAAAGCACAGCATCAGCACCTGTTCTTTGATACTGAGGTAGAATACCTAATACAATTATTCTAAGTAAATTAATTTTCTTCTTTTTAGTTAATAAATGCCAAATCCCAGTAAGTAATCCACCTTTTTTATTATGAATCAAACATTGATTTATATCTGGTAGGGCAAGTGCAAATCCAGCAGGTTTTCCATTAATTTCTGCTATCAAAGTATAATCAGGGTCAGCAATAGATTTTAAATCATTTGCTAAATAGTCAAACTCCTCATCAGTCATTTTGACAAAGCCCCAGTTTGGCTCCCAAGCGTTATTATAAATATATTTTAGAGTTTCCACATCTTTTTTGAATTGCTTTTTATCTGAAAAATTCACTGACCGAATACTCAGAGAATTTCTTTGTCTTACTATACTTTGCATTCTTTCAAGTTTATCACTAACATATTCTTCATTTATTAAGTGATAAGCATACAAATCTTTTACTTTGCTTAAACCATAATTTTCAATTAACTTAGCATAATATTTCGGATTGTAAGTCATTAAAATAACAGCAGGAGAATCAAATCCATCAACTAACAAACCACATTCATCATTTAAAGATGGGTTAACAGGTCCTCTCATTTGATCCATTCCTTTTTCAAGAAGGAATTTCTTACAAGCATCAAAAAGCATATTCGCAGTTTCTTGATTGTCTTCACATTCAAAAAAACCAAAGAAGCCAACTTTATCATCATGGGTTTTATTGTGATTCAAATTCGTTATTGCACCAATTCTACCTACGATTTCTCCATCTCTTTCCACCATAAAAAGTTCCATTTCAGAATGCTTGAAAAATGGATTCTTTTGTTTATTTAATAGTTTCATTCTATCAAATATAAGTGGAGGAGCAAAGTTTGGGTCATCTTTATAGAAATTAAATTGCGACTTCACAAACTTTTTTAAATCACTCTGACTCTTAACACTTAGTAGCTTTGTACTCATAATATTACTTT
The DNA here is from genome assembly GCA_030431515.1 of bacterium. Classification (GTDB taxonomy): domain Bacteria; phylum Bacteroidota; class Ignavibacteria; order Kapaibacteriales; family UBA2268; genus JAJRPT01. Next base: position 20,166 of record JAUIIX010000019.1, on the reverse strand, counting down.
TTTTTTAATTTATTTTGAACCTATTTTTCAACTGATGGTATTCTTATATATTGGATAGAATAAAATACCAATACATAACTTAAACCCCTTAAGTGATAGAGCCACAATTTTTTAATATTGTGGCTCTTTTTTTATTACTTTAACCAACTTTTCCAATAATCAACATCTTCACATTCCTTAACTTTAGTAGTAGGAAATAATGGACCAAAAGTATCAACCATTACAGCATATTCATCTGTCCAATTTTTCCCAACACTTAGCTCTGTTTTGCCAGGTTGTGGACCATGAGGAATACCCATAGGGTGCATAGTCACCGAGCCAACGTCCACACCACTTCTACTCATAAAATCTCCCTCAACATAATATAGAATTTCAGTAGATTCTACATTGCTATGAAAATAAGGAGCAGGTATCGCTTGCTCGTGCCAATCAAAATATCTTGGATTAAAATTACAAAGAACTAATCCTTTTGTAATAAATGCCAAATGAATTGGAGGAGGTAAATGTATCCTTCCAGTTTTAGGATTATAATCTTTCATATTTAATGAGAACGGAAACAAATAACCATCCCAACCAACAACATCAAAAGGATGATGTGGCTGAATATATTCAATAAATCTATTTCTAGCTTTCATTACAATTCTAAATTCACCCTTTTCATCTTTTGGGTCTAATTCATCAGGAAAATTAAAATCACGTTCTTCGTAAGGAGCGTGTTCTTCTAACTGACCATATTCATTTCTATAGTGTTTTGGAATAGTGAATGCACTATCTGATTCCACAGTCATTATCTTGTTATCAGCATTTACATCATCGAATATAATTTGATAAATTGTACCCATAGGAACAATAATTTGATCCCAAGGAGTAAATCTTAAATTTCCATATTCTGATTTTAGAACTCCACTTCCTCTATGAATAAAAATATATTCATGAGCATAAATATTCTTGTAAAAATAATCAGGATTGCTGTTGGGTCTTCCAAAGTAAATTGCAGTTTCATTATTCTGCATATACTCTATTCTCGATGATAAGAAATCTCCATTTTTAATGATTTTATCTGTATAAAAGTGGATATTTTGTAGTGGTGGATTTTGCCATTTTACATCTTCTAAAGAATTTAATTCTTTAATTGATGTAGCTTTACACGGCTCCCAATAATGATATTTGTTTGAGTAAACACTGGAAAATCCTTGAGTAGAAACTAATTCTTCTCTGTATAATGTTCCATCTGCTTTATAAAAAGTAGTATGCTTTTTTCGGGGCATATCACCTAACTTATGGTAAAAAGGCATTTTTCCCTCGTCTTTTAATTAACTATAACTAACAATTCTTTACTTGTATAAATTTCTTGTGTATCTGATTTAATTGATTCAAAATATAAGATATACGACCCTGTTTTTACTTTCTTGTTATTCAAAGTTCCATCCCAAATAATCTCACCTTTCGCACCACCCAAAGATAACTCACTCACCATTCCTAATTTTACACCATCTTTAGAAAAAACAGTTAAATTAATATTTGAATTTTCAAAAGGACTAATATACGCAATTTTTAATAAATTCTCATCTAAAAAAGAAAATGGGTTTTTAGGTATAAGCAAACCAAAATCTCTTTTCTCTCCATAAGTAAATGAATTAGCAAATGTTGGAGTAGCCCCATTTTGGTCAGTTGACGAAATCCAATTTTCTTTATCTGATGAAATTAAATTTGATTCTTTTTTTTCTAAAGATATATTTTTAGTATCAAAAACAGATGAACTATGCCAAGCAGGATAATACTCTAATTCATCAATCACAAATCCATCTTCCCATTTTAAAATAATATTATCACCACCATTATTTAGTGATAAATTCTTATTTGCTATAAATACTTTTTCTGGTAATAAACTACTTTTATAAAAATCTAATATCAGACTATCTGCAGCAATAACAAATAAATCTTTGCTTTTTAACACATAATCAACATCGAATTTTATTCCATTTTTCTTGCCGCTAATATCATCAGTCAAATATAAATTATTAATATTTATATCAAATTCTGAATTATTATAAATCTCTATGAATTCACAATTATCTTCATAAACATCAAACATAAATTCATTTATTAAAATTGATTCTTTTTTAGGTGCAAAATTTACCGATAAAGTAATTGTATCATTTTCAATATATTCATCTTTGTCGCTATTTATTCTAATCAATATCGAAAATACACCAAAAATATCAAAATCTTGCTTCAAATCATATTTCATAAAATCTAAAGTGATCACACTGTCAATTTTATTATCAATCTGAGAAGTAACTACTTCTTTGCTATCATATTTATTATTTCTATCTAAATCTAAATAAACTTCATAATCAAAAGAAGTGATTGTATCTCTACCATCATTTATTATTTCCACTTTAATTTCACCATCTAACTCGACAATATTAGTTAATGATAAATCAAAATCAAATACTTTGTAAGAATTAAATTCTAACGGTGTTCCTCCAAACGAATTTAAAGAACTTTTCAAATTTTCTTTACTTGCACTTTTTAGAAAATCTACCCTTTCTACTGAATTGCTATTTTTAAACCATTTATAATCATAATACAAACTATCAATTAAAGTATTATTATCGTAAATTTTAATTTCATCTGTAGTATTGTTTAAAGTTGCAAGTTTTATCTCAATTATATTTTCAGAATTAATTATATATTTATTTTCTAATAATGATTTATTGCTTGTAAACACAACAAAACTATTTCTTTTTATTTCTAAGTTATAGTATTCAACAGAAGATTTTGAATCTGCAATTCTAAAAGTATCTATAAAAATATCTTCATCTTGCTTATTATATATTTCAATCCATTCTGGCTCATAATCATTTTGAATTGCTTGAAATTCTGTTATTATTTGTGCAGAAGAAAATGAGGATATAATATATAATAATATAAAAATCATTCAAAATATGTTTTTAAATCTTGTAAAATAGTATCTTTAACAAATAAATCAACTAACTTTTCTAAACCAATTTTATCTTCATTGCTAAACCTTTTCTCTATTGGACTATCAATATCAAATACAGCATAGATTTCACCATCTTTAAGTATTGGTATTACAATCTCGCTTTTTGATGCACTGTCGCAAGCAATATGCCCCGGGAATTCATCTACATTTTCAACAACAATAGTCTTTTTCAACGCTGCTGAAGTGCCACAAACACCCTTACCCATAGTAATTCTAACACAAGCCGCTTTTCCTTGAAAAGGACCAAGAACAAGTTCTTTTCCATTAAAAATATAGAAACCAGCCCAATTCAATTGTTCGATTTCATTAAAAATCAAAGCAGAAAAATTAGCTGCATTTGTGATGAAATTTTTCTCACCTTCCAAAATTGACGGAACAATTTTTCCTAATTGCTCATATTTATTCATTAAATTGCTCTTTTTTATATGCAATTTAAAAATTTTTGAATGAAAGATAAAATTATATTTAAAAATATGGGCTTTGATGCAATTCTGTGTTTAAATGGTGAAATTTCACATTTTGAATATATCGCAGAAAACAAGGGCAAAATATACTGTGCCGATGGTGCTGCTAATACTCTTATATCTAATAACATTATACCAGATTATACAATAGGTGATTTAGATTCTGTTAATGTAAATGAAATAAAAACAAGAAGTAATGATATATATATAATTGAAAAGCCATCACAAGAGAAAAATGACTTTGAAAAAGTGCTTGATTTTTTGATCTCAGAAGGCAAGAAAAATATACTAATTTTTGGGTTTCAAGGTGGTGAATTGGAGCATACTTTAAATAATTGGAGTGTTCTAAAAAAGTTCGCTAAACAATTAAATATTATTATCTTACATAATGATAGATACGCAATACCTATCCACAAAAGCATAGAAATTGAATTAAAAGCAAATGAAACTATCTCAATAATTCCTCAAGCAACTTGCAATATAAAAACTAAGGGCTTGAAATGGGAACTCGACAACGAAACATTAGAACTCGGAACTCGTGAAGGGGCAAGAAACATCACCACATCAAGCACAATTAAAATCGACCTAAACTCAGGTGAATATCTACTATTCATAGATTCCAGATATCCCTATTCATTTTAAATTAAAAAATCTTCACCCTTCCGAAAGTTCAAAACCTTCGGAAGGGTAAAATTTAATTTCGAAAAAATATCCCGTCATATTGAGCAAAGCAAAATATCCTTAAAAAAGTAGTGAACGCAAATTTGCGTTCACTACTTTAAATTTAGTAATTTTAATCTAAGAAATTGATCCCTACTGGATTTGAACTTACTCAATTATTATGTTTCGAGCAAATAATAACTCCTTATGGTCTAAAATATTAATTATATAGATACCACTTTTAATATGGCTAACTTCAATTTCAACTTTATTTTCACCTTTTACAAACTTCTTCAATTCGGACTTGATTTCTCGCCCAGCAGTATCATAAATTAACAATTTCAACTCTTTATCTTCTTCTATATCAAGAGTTATGTTTACAATTTTATTAGTTGGATTTGGATATACTTTCACATTTTTTATACTTTCTGCAACGCACAAACCTAATAAAGACTCTTGATTTAACTCAACACATAAATCTTTCAATTCTTTTTCCTCATTCAATACTTGTTCGATTAGAACAAATTCTTTTATAAATCTAATTCTATATCTTTCAGGTAATTTGTTAATTAGCTTATCTGAAAGTCGAAACCATACAACAAACTCATTGAATTTATTATTATTATATGTTATCTTGAATTTAATTGGAACTACTTGATTAATTATACTTGCGATATCTTTATTTTTAATATAATTTACTTTTAATTTACTTTTTTCAATATCAACATTTTCAAAAGTATTTAATTGTAATAAATTATGTTTGTTCAGAACGTTAAACATTATGCTTCCATTATATTGAATATCATCTTCAAATTTATCATATCTATATATATACAACATTTCTGGAATAAGGTCATCATTTACTTCATAATCAATCTTCTGTGAATTATTTTCACCTTCAGAATTAAAACTATATAATTGATATTTTACATCATTTGATTTTTCTCCAGTTGCACCAAATATTATTTTTACATTTTTATTTTCAATTTTGATTCCTAATTCTTCAACTTCTGAAAGGGTTAAATCAATAGTTTCAACAAGTTCATTCGCTTTATTTTTATTCTTTTCCTTCTCATTACTAATAAATTTTTTAAAATCAAATTCATCTACAATAAGTTCATCTGAAATTGTATAAAATTCTGAAAAAGTTTTTTTATATCTCTTGGGTAATTTGTCATACAATTTTTGAGAAGGAATAAACCAAATATAAAACTCTGTGATATATCCATAATCATCTGTTATTGAAATAGGGACTAAATTTTCAATTCCTTTGAAATTAGTTTTCTCATATAAAAAATACTTATTTTTAATAAATGTGATTTCCTCATTATTTAATAAATTTTGAATATTTTGAATCTTTGAGTTTACATAACTTCTTCTTTGAATTATATCATCAGAATGATTTTCATTCCCAAATGATGACCTTATATTTCCATTAATGCTATTTCTAAGAAATCTTGATTCTTTAAAGCTGAAATACATATACAATGGTGAAAATATAGAATCTGGAGAAATAAATGTTTCGTTATTGTTTGTTTTTTCATATTCCTCATAAGTCTTAGGAAAATTATGTATTCCTAACTCAGCTAACTCTTCAATTGTTAAATGAAAAATTGGTAATCTTCGCATTGTTTCAGGGTTAAAATCTTTTTGATTTTCTTTTTCATTTGGTAATAATAGTGTTATTCCCAAAATGATTAATGTTAAAATAGACATAACAACTGCTCCTTTAAATATAGACATTACAACTGTTCCTTTAATTAGGTTTTGTTTGATACTTTTCTTTTTAATAATCGAATCAAAATTTTGAATATCAATCAGTTCTTTATCTAACTTTAGTTCTTTTGCCTTATCGAAATAATTATTTAGTTTATCCATTGCTTTTTACCTCCTTTGTTTCAAGAAGTTCTTTTAACTTTTCTTTACCTCTGTGTATTTTTACTTTAATATTATTAGCATTTGTTCCGTGCATTTCTGCAATTTCGAAGTGTTTAAATCCAAAAATCTCTGCTAAAATAATTGCATCTTTTGTTTGTTCTTCCAATTTGTCCAGTTGTTCATATAGAAAAATAATATCTACTTTATTTTCGATATGAACTTCACTAACTGAAATCAAATCAGGCGAAAAAACATTAGTATGATTTTTAAATTTCCTCTTATTTTTAAAGAACAATCTTCTCGCAATTGTAAAAAGATAAGACAAAAATGCTATTTCAGAATTTAATTTATCGAAAGTAGTGTATGCAATATAAATTGTTTCGGCACAGAGTTCTTCTGCATCAATTCTATTCCGGGTCAAGTTGAGTGCATACCTCTCTAATGGCTCAGAATTCAATTTATATAGTTCAATAAATTTTTCTTTTTTATTCATAATTTGATTTCGATTACAAAAAGGAAGTGCTTTTAGAACAGAAAAGGTTACAGATAATTTCAAAAATAGTGTAAAAAAAGAAAAAGAGGCGATTGCCTCTTTAAATTATTATTTAATTTTAAAAATTCAATTTCAAAGATTACTCATTTAAAAACCAAATTTAAAACCAATTTGCCCAAATCTATTATTATATACAGAAGAATTTGCATTAATTCCCCTAACTGATAGACCAACTTTCTTGTAGAAAACATCAAAACCTATAGAAGACATAGTTCCATAAGGAGTCATACCATTTTTCAAATCATCACCAACTAATAAACCTGAAGACATTGACATAATTACTTTAAAAGTTGATTTATTATCTCCATAGGCATAAAATCCTAAGCTTGGTCTAAATGTAAATAAACTAATGTCATCTGGCGACTCCAAACCATAAAAGATACCAGTATCAAAACCAATTATAAATCTTTTATATGATTCTTTTAACTGAAGATCAAATCCTAAAAAAGCATCATCATTTTCAGTAGAATAATTATAATTTATTCCAATGACAGTAGAAAAAAATTCATCATCTTTTTCTTCAGCATTCATTGTCGAAGAGAAATACAATAAAGAAATTACGATTAATAATACTGCTTTCATAGCATACCCCTAATATTTAATAAATTGTAAGTAATTATTTAACTAGTAAAAATTGTAGTTTTTTGTAAATTGAGTTTAATATATAATTTCCTGGTGATAAATTATCTAATTCTATTTTATCATTTAAAACATTATATTTACTTTTATCTATAACTTTTCCATCTACAGATATTATTTCTAACCCAGTTTTATTTTTAAAGTCAAACTCAATTTCATTATTTTCGATTATTACTTTTTCAGAAACATCAATACTTTTACTAACACTTGTATATTTTTCAATATCAGTAGAGTAAATATTTCCATCCCAAGCACAAGCATATAATTTGTTCTGATGAACAAAAATACTATTAAATCTATCATGCTGATTTTCAAAAATTAAATCCCATGAATCACTATAATCTTTTGACATGAATATATAACCTACTTTAGTTTCAAAATCTAATCCAGATAAGAAAATAATATCCTTATGAATTAAGCTCCCAAAAAACCCAGCATCATAATTTGTTATTAGATTTTTAGTTGTCCAGTTCTCATCATTTTTAAATTTAAGTACATTTTTTCCATCATAACCAGTAATATGTATAAAATTATCATTGGAGGTTAATCTACTTGAATATCCAAAATCTAATTCTTTAAATTTATCATCATTTTTCCAAGTAGCACCTTCATCGTGACTCACATATAAATCTCCATTATTAGAACCAGCATAAATAGAGTTATTGAATGATGTAATATTGTTAAAATATCTAACAAAGTTTTCCGATAGTGGATAATAATCACCTTCTATAGTTTTAAAATTATCATTAGTAAAAGCTAAAAATGGTGAATGAGCATAACCATCATATCCTGACATAACAAAACTACCTTTTGGTGTTTTTGTGATTTTTAAAAGTTCAATTGAAGATACTGGAAATCTATATTCTTCAATATAATTTAAATCGCTATCATATTTTATTATTCTTGAATTTAGTATTTTGCTATCTACTGAGGATATATATACAAAATCTCCATCAGAAATAATAAAACCAACTAAGTGATTTAATGATCCCTGTTTTTTCAACTTATTATTTTCTAAATCAATAATTCTAAAATCACCTTTATTCGATGTCATAAGTATAATCGTAGATTTATGTAAAATTTGATAATTGGTATAAAAATTATCACTAGAATATATTTTCTCCCATTCTTCTTGTGCCTTTGTATTCGAAGAGAAATACAACAAAGAAATTACGATTAATAATAATGCTTTCATAGCATACCCCTAATATTTAATAAATTGTAAGTAATTGTTTTTTTCTTTTAAAATATAAAATCCTTTTGATAAACCTTCTACATCAATATAGTTTTCATAAACATTATAAATGTCATTTTCAATAATATTTCCATTGATGTCTAAAATTTCTAATGTATTTTGAAAACTCTTTTGATAATCTAATCTTCCTGTTGTAAGCACTCTTTTGCTTTGTTTGATGTTGTTAGATTCTACTGATGAAATAACATCAGCATTTATAGAATATAATTTACCATCAATTTGTTGACAAATCAACTTATCTTGTACTTGAATTAAACTGTAAATTTGTTTATCAGTTTCTAAACTAATTTCCCAAGTTTCTCCAAAATCCTTTGTTAATAATACATAACCTTTATTTGTACTTTTACTATATCCAGAAACTATGATAGAATTATTATCAAATACTATTGTTCCGTATGGTTTAAAATCATAGATTGGTAACAACTCATTTTCTATAAAATTATCTCCATCATCAAAAGATACAGCATTATAACCATCATCACTAATAACCATTATGCACATATCATTTACTATTAATTGTCTGGGAATTATATGATATAATTCCTTAAATGCATTTTTATTGTTCCATGATTCACCATAATCACTACTTACTAATAAATACCCATTATGATAAACAGTATATATTTTATTATTAAAATATTCCATATCATACATCACCATCATATTAGAATTATTCTCAAAAATATAACTACTTTTAAATTCAGAGAAATCATCACCAGAACTTAAAATCATAGCACTATTAGATGGATATTCAGTAAGTCCAAAATAAAAATTATTATTTATTTTATGAATATTTGTAGCTGCACCTATTATGTTTGATAGGTTATAAGAATTTACTAATTCATAATTTTCATTAAAAATGTTAACTTTAGCATCAGAAAAATTATTACTTAAACTAGTGATATATAACAAATCATCTATTACTTTTATCTCACAAACAACACTCCCTTCAAAAAATTTCCCGCTTTTTATAACTTCTTTAGATTCATAGTTTATTACAATATAATCAGAATTGATTGAAGTCAAAACAATGTTATTATTAAAATTATGAACGTATCTATATGATTCATTCATGTTACTTTTAAATTCTGTCCATTCTTCTTGTGATACTAAAAAATTAGAATTAAAAAAAAGAACTATTAGTATTGAAAATAATTTCATCACTGTTTTCCCTATTAAAATTAGAATATATTTCAATAATCCTTAATCCTAAATGAAAAAGGGTGTTCCTATACTTCATCCATGCAATCAAGGTATCGGCAAACACCCAGCAAACATAGACAAAAAGGAACACCCCGTATTAACGGAGTGTCTCTTTGCCTCTGGTGTTTGCTCTAAAATTTTGCCGATTTTTGATCGCACCAAAGTTAAGATAACTCTTTTACATTACAATTTTAAATATTTATTGACTTAACTCTTTAAAATATTTTCTACAAAATTAATAAATATCTTGAATAAAAAAAATATTTTATTAAATTTACTTAATTTTTATCATAATTCTTGTTCAGATTACTTAAATATTTCAGTAATATTTGAAATTTATATACTATTTTGAACAAGAATAGAAATCTACTCCTAATCAATATTAGATTCCAATAATAGATGATATTGATATTTTTATACTAAAATTCCTTATTTTGCAAATTGTATTAAACATTTATTAAAATTTATGCTAAGAACAAGTTATTTATTTATTGTTGCTTTCTTTTTAATTGTTTTAGATCAAGTAACTAAGTTGCTTGTAAAAGGATTTGATTTCTTTGGTTACAAGGTTGAAGGTTTCTATTATGGTGAGCAAATCCCTGTTTTTGGTGATGTTGTTTCATTAACATTTGTAGAAAATCCTGGTATGGCTTTTGGAATAGAGTTTGGAGTAGGAAAAATATTTTTGAGCTTATTTTCAGTATTTGCTGGGTTTGGACTATCATGGTATTTACATAAAATTAAGTTCGCACATAATGCAATTAGAGTAGGAATTGCTTTAATACTTGCAGGTGCAGTTGGTAATATGATTGACCGAGTATTTTACGGAGTAATTTTTGGCGAGTCAGCTTTATTTTATGGAAAAGTAGTTGATTTTATATTAGTTGATATTCCAGATATGTTTGGCTATAGTCATTGGCCTGTATTTAATGTCGCAGATTCTTGCGTTAGCGTAGGGATAGTTTTACTTATTATTTTTAATGATAAACTACCTTCACTTACAGAAGCTAAAGCAGGACAATATATAACTCCCGAAGTTGAAAAAGAAGAAATTAATTTAGAAGAATCAAACACAAATGTTGAATAAATATGATTATTTTAGTAATATTATTAAATTTCTTTACAATTTCGAAGACTGTTTATGTATCTGAAGTAGTTTCATTTACATCGCAGTTTGAAGACAAATCATATAGTGCTAATCAATTAATTGGCAAACCAAATAATTTTGTAGAATATGGTACATCACTAAGTGCATGGCGACCTAAAGATGAATTTAGCATAAAAGGTGAAGAGATAATTGTGAAGTTCGAACAAGCAATTATCTCAAAACGAATAGCTATCTATCAAAATTTTAACCCTGGTGCAATATCCGAAATAATAGTTTACAACCAAGACTCAAGCAAATCTAAAAATATATTTAGCTCAGAACAGTTTTTATACATGGGCGAAGAAGGAAATATTAAGATTATTAATATTGACAAATCTGTAGATTTTAAAGTTCAATTTGCTAAACTTAGTTTTGCTACAAATCGAATACCTGGTTATAATGAAATAGATGCAATTGCGATTTCTGACAATATGGAAGATAGTTTTAATGTTAAAATAAATTTAACATCAAGCGATTTTGGTACTTATGAGCCGGAAAATCTTGGATATAGAATTAACTCAGAGTTTGCAGAACTTGCTCCAGTAATTACCTCTAATGAATCAGAATTATTCTTCACTCGAAAATACCACCCTGAAAACATCGGCATAGATAAAAAACAAGATATTTGGTATTCCACAATGGAAGAAGATGGGCAGTTTTCGGAAGCAGTAAACATTGGTGAACCGATAAATGATGAGTATAATAATTTTGCTTTTTCAATCACCCCTGATGCTAACTCTCTACTACTCGGAAATGTATATAATAAGAATGAAGAACCAACTGCTGGATTTTCAAGCTCTATTAGAACAGCAAATGGTTGGTCAGATCCTGAAGAAATAGTAATCGAAAATTTAGAAAGAACAGGTAAATATAGTAGTTACCAACTTGCTTCTGATGGTCAAACTTTGCTTTTAGCAATTGAAAATAGTGAATCTTATGGTAAAACTGACTTATTTGTTTCATTTTTAAATGATGATAACAAATGGTCTAAACCAATAAACCTTGGAAAAGATATTAATACTGGATCTTATGAAACTTCTCCATTTTTAGCTGCAGATAGAAAAACCTTGTATTTTTCAACTTCTGGCAAACCTGGCTTTGGAAGTAATGATATATTTTATACAAAAAGATTAGATACAACTTGGCAAAAATGGTCAGAGCCAATTAACATAGGAAACAAAGTAAATTCAGATGGTTGGGATGCTTATTTTAATATACCAGCGTCTGGGGCAAATGCATATTTTGTTTCAACTAACAATTCACTTGGCTACGAAGATATATTTAGGATTAAACTACCTGATGGTTTAAAACCAGAAGATGTAGTTCTTGTAAGTGGCTATGTAAAAGATAATAAAGGCAATCCAATAGAGGCATTGATAAGAGTAGAAGATTTACAAACAGGTGATAAAATTGGAAAAGCTAGAACTCACCCTGTAAGTGGTAAATATCAAATTACTTTGACAAAAGGTCAGAAATATGGAATTTATGCTGAAGCAAATGATTATATAGCAGTTACTTATAATATGAATTTGGATTCTTTAAAAGCATTCAAATCAATAGATAAAGATATTGTGATGTTCCCTATCAAAAAGGGTGAGACAATTAGAATTAATAATATCTTTTTTGAATTTGCTCAATTTGAACTATTACCAGAATCATTTCCTGAGTTAAATAGATTAGTAGAAATATTAAACAAATACCCAGAATTGAATATTCAAATAAATGGGCATAGCGATGATGTTGGTACTGAAAGTAGAAATAATTTATTTAGTTTGAATAGAGCTAAAGCTGTTTCTAATTATCTAACAAGTAAAGGTATTAATCCTAAACGATTAAAAGTTAAAGGATTCGGCTATTCACAACCTTTAATTAATGATACAACAGAGGAAGCAAGAAGTCAAAATCGAAGAGTTGAATTTTTAATATTAGAATAAAATATTTAAAATATCAATTTTTTAAGTAATAATTCGTTTAATAAAAAATTTAAAAATTAAAATAAAGAAAAATTATGCCATTGAATAGAAATTTAAATGAAGACCAAATTTTACTTAGAGATACAGTAAGAAAATTTGCAGAAGAAGAGATTTATCATAAAGCTAAAGAACTTGATGAAAAAGAAGAATTTTCTTATGAATTAACTCAAGGAATGGCTGATTTGGGATTATTAGGTGCATTAATTCCAGAAGAATATGGTGGCTCAGCATTAGACTATGTTTCATATATCATTGCAGTTGAAGAAATTGCAAGAATAGACGGCTCTCATGGTGCTACAGTTGCTGCTCATAATTCATTAGGAACTGGTCCATTAATTACCTTCGGAAATGAAGAACAAAAGAAAAAATACTTACCTAAATTAGCAACTGGAAACTTGTGGGGTTTCGGATTAACTGAACCAGAAGCAGGTTCTGACGCAGGTAACACTCAAACAACTGCTGAAAAAGATGGCGATGAATGGGTAATCAATGGCTCTAAAATATTTATTACAAATTCCGCAACAGATAAAACACTTGGTTCAACAGTATTAGCTAAAACAGGTACATCTGCAAATGGAAAAAGCGAATTAACTTGTTTTATCGTAGAAAATGATGCTCGTGGATTTACACAAAAAGAAATGCACGGTAAAATGATGTGGAGAGCATCAAACACTGGTGAATTATACTTTGAAGACGTAAGAGTAAAAGATTCTGCCATCCTTGGGAAAAGAGGCGACGGATTTAAGCAAATGCTCGCTACATTAGACAAAGGAAGATTATCAATTGCAGCAATGGGACTTGGCTTAGCACAAGGAGCATTCGAATATATGCTAAAATACTCAAAAGAAAGAAAAACGTTTGGAAAGCCAATCTCAACTTACCAAGCAAACGCATTCAAAATGGCAGATGTAGAAATGGGCTTAGAATTATCAAGACCATACCTATACGATGTTTGTCGAATGGCAGAAGAAAAGTTAAACATCACAAAAGAAGGTGCAATTGCTAAATTATACTGTTCAGAACTAGCACATACAGCTGCTAACCACTGCGTTCAAATATTAGGTGGATATGGACTAATGAAAGAATACGACGCTGAAAAATATTATAGAGATCAAAAATTATTAGAAATCGGCGAAGGAACTTCAGAAATACAAAGAATAGTAATAGCAAGAGCATTAGGTTGCTTTGATTATTAAATTGTTTACAGCATAAATGACATTTTAAAAGACCTCATTCTGAGGTCTTTTTTTGTATGCAGATATTAGAGTAAAATATAAATTAGTATTTGTCATTAATTTAATTTAAAGTTGATTATTCATTTTATTAAATAAATTAATCTATGAATATATTTTGCATTCAATACAATAATCAAACTCTTTGATATAATCATTTATTTCTGTTTTCCTTAAATTTCCTTCAATAAATTATAATTTTAATAAATATAACTCGTCAAATTAAAAATATTCATTATTTAACGCTTAAAATTGTTTTTTAATTGTTAATTTTGTATTTTAGATATTTTAAAAGATTTATTCTAAATGAACTTAACTTTAGATGATGATTACGAAGAAAATTTGAGCATTGAAAAAGACGAGTATATCAAGTCTTTAGAGATTTCTGTACAGTTACTTCAACGTGAAATTGAACATCTTAGAAAAAAATTACTTGAGTATTCTACTAATGAAATTCAAAATAGTGTAAATACTAATTTTAACTTTGATGGTAATAATTTAATTAATAAAGTTAGTAGCAAAAGCGAGTTAATCAGTGCTACAAATAGCATAATATCAAGTAATAAGTTAATTTTAGAATGGCAGATATTTTTGATAAATTCAGATTCTTCATTTACTAATTTAGATAATTCTGTTAAAAATGATAAGATAATAGATGAATTATCACAATTAACAGAGGATGGCGTAACTGATTGGATTTTATCAAATGACGAAGTAAAACTTGCTCCTTCATTACTTGATTCGACTGAAAGTAGAGTAATTAATAATTTGTTTGTTCCAGTATTATCTACTGGTTCGCAATCATTATTATTTTTTGGAAAAATCTCAGAAGAGCAAAGTAATATACTTGAAGAGTTTAAACTTGCAATTAAACAAGTAATGAATGCAATTGCCTTGAAATTAGATAATATTATTTCTTCAGAGCATATTACAGATATTTCAAAGCAACTTGAAAACAATGTTGTTAATAGAAAAAGCTCTAATAGTACATTATTAAATATTGCACTTAGCGAATTTGAACAACCAATTGAAATTATAGAAGCAAATTTAGAATTTATTGACAAAGGAATTGGCAATCCGGTTAGAAGAAGTGAAATAATCAAAGACAATTTGAATTTCATTAAAGTATTAAAAAACAAGTTAATTAAAATAAACTCAGAAAAACAAAATTCTAATATTGAGTTTAGTTTTAATACACTTATCGAAGAGATTGCTTTTATTACTAAAAATCAGTTGCAAAGAGATGGAATTGCTTTAAATATAAATATATCAAAAGATATAATCCATAAAGCTGATAAAAAAGAAGTTGAATCACTATTTACATACTTAGTATTATTTTCAGCTGACTTGATGCCAGATGGTGGTAATTTAGTTTTAAATTCAGAAAAAAGAAAGAGTAATATTACTTTTAAATTTTATTACGAAAATGCTTTATTAACTGAAAGTGAATTTGAAACAATTATTTCTGGGACACAGCCAGAAGATATTAGTAATAATGTTTTTACTAATATGATTAAACTTAATAACTTATCAGAAAGAAATAATTTTGAATTAAGTTTAATAAACGATAGAAAAATTGGAACTAGTCTATTATTAACATTAAAAAATGACTAAATTTTTACTAATATTATTTTTATTCTCTTATTCATTTAATCTTTACTCAAAGATTGAAAGAGTCTCTATTGACCCGAAAAATAGAGCTAATATATTTTTTAATACTATTCCTCAATACAAATCTGAGTTGTCAGATACTAAAAAGAATATTATTTTAAAAATAAAAAATACTGAATATAATCCTAATTATTCACAAGTGTCAAGTTCTGGTATAATTAAGTATGTTTCTATTAGTAAATCTCAAACAGAATTAAATCTAAACATTGAATTATCAACTCAAAGAGGATATACAGCAATTCCTCTTCCCTATTCTAATTCTGTAATTGTAGAAGCATTTTCTTGGGATGGGATTAGCCCAGATGAAGATAAATACAGAGAAGCACTTCTTGCTTATGAATCTGGACAAGTAGAGAATACAAAGCAATTACTTGATGAAATAAAAGACAAAGATATTGCAAATGCGAAAGCTATTTATGGGCTTATCCTGCTCAAAGAGGGCAATATTGAAAAAGGAGCAGAATTAATCTTTGAAGCAAATAAAGATAGTTCAACTATTTATGATGTTTATGCTGCGATGGCTGAAATCTTTAAATGGAAAGGACTTAATTCAGAATTTGCAAAAAATGATAGTATTTTCAAAGAAGTAACAAAACTTGATTCATACCCGTCATTTGCATTTAATGGTAATAAAGAATCACTCGAAATTCCTGAATACTACTACACTCAAGAAGCAGAAGAAGATGACTCATTATTAGAAGGCGACTCTACTATAACAGATGCTTCTTCTGGTACTTTTTTAAAGGATTATGAAGAAAAATCTATATCAGAATTATTTGGTTTTTCAGACTCATATATTTTGTTTATCCTTGTGCTTATTATATTATCAGGTATAATGTTATTTTATGTTTATGGTAAATGGAAACAGAGTAAGATTAAAGAATATAAAGATATGAGCAAAGAAAGATTTAACGAAGAGATTAAAGAAGCTCGTAAAAAACAACAAGAGAAAATTAAAGATTCTGTTGCCTTAGCCGACAATAAAGCAAAAGAAAATAAAGAAGAAACTACAAAAAAGGGCAATGTACTTCAACAGAAATATGGACAAGGAAAACCTAATTCTGCAAGATTGGATAATATTCAACAGTTTAGAGTGCGACCTACTAAAAATGTAAAAGAAACTACTAATAAAGAGCAACTTGAAAAATTTTTAACAAATTATATTCCTATCAAAAGACAAGAAGAAACTGAAAAAAAGGAACAAGAGATAGACAAAGACAGTGTCTATGACGCTGATACAACAACTAATTCAACTAGTTCTTCACCAGATATGAATCTTGCTCTAAAACTAGCAGAAGAAAAAAATAGAATTAAACAGAAACAACTAATTGACTTAGCAAAAAAGAAAATTGAAAGTAATAAAGAAGACTTGCTAAAAGAAGCAAAAGAACTTGGTTTGGAGAAGGGAAGTATTGAAGAAAAGATACATTTAGATGAATTAAAAGAAAATAAAGATATGATATCGAAACTAAATAAGAAATTTAACGTTGATAATAGTAAGGATGGAGACAAAAACAATGATTAAAACATTTACTATATTAATTTCACTATTTTTAGTATTCTCATTTAGTTTAATGGGGCAAGAAGACCTAGCACTTGCAAATACAAAGAAAAATAATAACACTGGCACCAAAATTGATAATAATATTAAAAAAGAATTGGTTGAAGCTCCCAATGATACATTAAGAGCAGAAAATCAAATCAGTTTTATTTACAATGATGGTGAGCAATACTTTTTAAAACTTCGAATGAAAGCCGAAGTTGAAGTAAAAATTGAAGTATTTAATATGCTTGCTAAACCTGTAAAAACAATTTACGAAGGGAAAGCATCAGTTGATCCAGACAGACTATATGAATTTAACGCATCTACTCTTCCAAATGGAATATACTTTGCTATATTGCAAGGTAATGGATTTAGACATCCATACAAGTTCACTATTAGGAGGTAAAAGTGCTTAATTATCAGCAAATGGGAAATAAATATGACTCATTTGGTGATTTGAGTCGCACTAAAAAGAAAGTTAAGTTCTTCTTTATAGCTTTACTGATTTATTCTTTTCTTATTTTATCTACATCATTCTCTGATTTATATTCCCAAGAAAATGGCGGCGGTTATGCCGAATCATATTTACTAAGAAATATAGGTGCAAGAGCAACAGCTATGGGTGGTGCTTACACTGCTATCGCAAATGAACCATCTGCAATATTCTATAATCCAGCAGGAATTGCCTTTTTACCTAATAAACCAATGTTATTAGCATCTGTTTCTAATTTAGATTTAGGAAGGACTCATTCTACTTTGGCTTATGCTCAAGCTGTAAACAATGAAATTGGTATTGGAGTTGCACTTAATAGTTTAAACTCTGCTGAGTTTACAAGTCGTGATATAAAAGGGAATAGTGTTGGTACACTTCAAGATTTTCAATATTCACTTCACGTTGCAGCTGCTTACAGAAAAGAATCAGTTAGCATAGGAGCATCATTAAAGTATCTAAAGCATAGTTTAATTGGAGCAAATATTTATGCTTCTGGTGCTGCTTTAGATATTGGAACTAAATTTGACATTTTAAATTTATTTACATTTGGAGCTTCTGTTCAAAATATCGGTTCAATAATGACTTGGAATCAACACGATTTTGAAGGAGAAGTATCCGAACTACTTCCATATAATATCAGAACAGGTGTTGCAATGGAATTTGGATTAAATGAAGATTTTTATGTTACTCGTGAAGAAGGAAATGGTAAATTAAAGCAAGTATATGTTCCTCCTACGAAGTATATTTTAGTAAGTGTTGATGCAGTAATGTTTCAATATGATATGCACCCAAATGTAGTAATTGGTGTTGAAGCTGTCCCTTACGAGATGATTGCAATTAGAGGTGGCATTTCGGTTTACGGTTCGACTATCGACAAAGTTGGCTTCTTGCCGATGAATTATTGGAGTGGTGGTATATCATTAAAACCAGAAATTCAAAATTCTTCAATTCAATTTAATATTGACTACTCAATCAATAAAGAATTTATTGCAACATCTGGATTAACTCATAATATTAGTTTATTGTTTAGATTCTAATATTCCAAGAAATATGGTGAATACTTTAAATCATTTATTTTATCAATGAACATCTCTTTCACTTTCTTATCATTTCGCATTAATTCAAATATTTCAGTTTGAATCTTCTCAACTCTTTTTGCATTATCCAATTCTAAATACATTGTATTATATTTATGAATTAACTTAGTAAATCTATTAAATATATTATACTTAGTATCTCTAATATTTTCGAATAAGATACTAAATATAAATCCAGATAATATTAAATCAGTCTGCTGTTTAAAAACAGGCAATCCATTATTCCCAGTACAGATAGTCGCATATAAACTAGAGTCTTTATTCACTCGCATAACAAAGAAATAATAAGAAGCAATATCCATAACTTCATCTATTGTAATAGTAACCTTTTGTAAATCAATTTTATAAAATAGTAATTCTATATATTTTTTTAAATCATTATTATTAATCATTTCATTTCTAATAATTGTAGCAATGCTATCTTTGTTTACATTATTACTATACGTTCTAATTTTAATATTCGACTTATGAGTTATCAAATAATCAACAAGTTTAATGTTCTCATTATATTTTTCATTATAATTTGTATTTCTAAGTGAATCAGAATTAATCATTACTCGATATTCTTTTCCATTATCATAAAATTCAATATTAATCAATTCATTAAAATAATCAAGTTGAAATATATTATTAGTTAAAAGTATCAAAATAATAAGCATAATTTTAATCCATTTTTAAATAAAAAAAACCGCCACAGTGGACGGTTTTAAAAAAATAAATCTATATATTGAGTTAACAATTAGTTAACGATATTTAAGATTTTAGTTGCAGTATTATTACCCATCGTTACATTAATGAAGTAAGTACCATTAGCTATTTCAGAAGTATTGAATGTAAATCCTTTGTTTCCACTTCCTAATTGACCTTGTAAAGGAGTAGCAATTGTTCTACCCATTGCATCAGAAATAGTTACAGTAACATAACCAGGGTGGTTCATGTTAAACATAATTTCAACTGACCCATCTCTACTTGGATTTGGATATGGTTCAAATAATTTAAAGTCATTATTTACAGTATTTTTAACGCTTTTAATAAATCCTGGTTCCCATGGAGATGGACCTGCTTCTGCATTTTTAGTACCATCTAATGTTAATACATCAATATTTTGGTACCAATACCATGATACTTGTGACCAAAATGATAGAGGTAATTTACCAATAGAATTTCTTCTACGGTCAGTTCCAGTAGGAGAAACGATTGAAGAATTACTTAATGCAATTGGAATGTTTGTTTTAGAAGGTACTACTTTTGGCATAAAAGTATTTCTATAATTCCATTCATCGTTTGTAGCATTAAATTCTTCACCCCAATTATCATCACTAATATCTCTTGATACAACAAAAATATC